>JAHRYZ010000096.1 GCA_020621905.1 Rhizobium sp. | reverse complement strand
TCCGGCTTCAGGAGGAACACCTTAACTCGATGTCCATGAAACCGGCAGCAGGCCATGCGGCAAGAATCCTCAATCAGGTTCGGGAAGCTGCATAGGCCAACCAAATCGTGCAGATAGCACTCTCCAACTGACATGGTACAGATGCGGGAGCTGTTTCCGCATCTGTGATAAATTCAAGGAAACGAACCCAACGGCTCTGATCGAGGCTGCGTTAACTCCCGCAGCGCCGCTCCATTGTTCAGAAGGAGAGCTGGACCTTCATGGACCGCGTCCTGTCGGCGGCTGTTTCGAAAGCCTTGACGGCGTCTTGTAACGCAAACACGTCCGTCAGCAACGGCTTCAGGTCTACCCTGCGGTGATTGATGAGATCGATAGCCAGCGCGAATTCCTCATGGAAACGGAAGGTACCCTTCATCTCAATCTCCTTTGCGACCACCATATTCTGGGGGATGGCGACATCGCCACCAAGACCGAGTTGAACCAGGATCGAGCGGGGTCGGAGGACCTCCAGACCCGATCGGACTGCCCGCTCGTTGCCGGATGCCTCGAACTGCACGTCGAAATAACCCTTGTTGGCCGCATAGGCCTGGAGATGCCCTGGGTTTTCCGCTACATTGATGACGCGATCGGCGCCGACCTCCAAGGCCTTGTTGAGAACAGCATCCATCATATCGGTGACCACGATCTCGCGGGCGCCATGGGCGCGGGCGGCGATGATGGCCAGCGCGCCGATCGGGCCGCAACCGGTGACCAGGACTCGTTTACCGGTGAGCGAGCCGGCGCGGGCCACGGCATGCAGCGTTACGGCAAAGGGCTCAGCCATGGCGGCCTCGTTGATCGAGATGCCGTCCGCCACCTTATGGCATTGCCATTGCTCGGCCAGCAACCGCTGGCGGAAAGCGCCCTGGATATGCGGCATCGGCATCGCGCTGCCGTAGAAGCGCATGTTCAGGCAATGGTTCTGCTGGCCGACCAGACAATACTCGCAGGTAATGCAGGGACGACTCGGGGACACGGCAACGCGGTCGCCGACCGCAAGTGTCGAGACACCGGCGCCCAGAGTCCTCACGGTCCCGGCCACCTCATGACCGAGGATCATCGGTTCGCGCAGCCGCACGGTGCCGAAGCCACCGTGATTGTAGTAATGCAGATCGGAGCCGCAAATGCCGCCAGCTTCGATCGCCACCTCGACCTGGCCTGGATCGAGCGCTTCGACGTCTCTCTCTTCGATCCTCAGATCCCTAGCGGCATGGATGACGACGGCTTTCATGGGCATGACCTCAAACGACTGCGGTGAGAAGGGAAGCACCGGCAAAATGCGCGGCAAGATTGTCGCGAACCAGCTTGCCCATCGCCTTGCGGGTTTCGATCGTGCCGGACGCGTGATGGGGCTGCAGCAGCACATTGTCGAGCGCAAGAAACCGCGGATTGAGCTTCGGCTCGCCTTCGAACACATCGAGCGCCGCCGACCCCAGAGCGCCGGTCTCCAGCGCATCGAGCAGTGCCTCTTCATCGATATTGGAAGCGCGTGAAATGTTGATCAGCATGCCGTCCGGGCCGAGGGCTGCAATCACGTCCTTTGAGACGATATGGCGGGTGGCAGCAGATGCCGCCAGCGTGACGAACAGGAAATCGGCATGGTCTGCCAGCGCGACAGGATCGGCGATGAAGGTCATTCCCTCCGCATAGGGTTTGGCAGACACGTCGCTATAGGCGATATCCATATCGAAGCCCTTGAGCCGTTTGGCCACTTCGAAGCCGATACGTCCAAGTCCGAGCACGCCGGCCTTGCGGCCCCAGATCCGGCGCTTCAGGGGATAGAGCCCCTTGGCTTCCCAGCTTCCATCCCGCACCCAGTGCTCGGCGCCGATCATGCCGCGCGATTGGCACAGCATCATGGCCACGCCGAGATCGGCGACGTCGTTGGTCAGCACGTCGGGCGTATTGGTGACGCGGATGCCACGTGCGCGGCAGGCCGCGAGATCAACGGCGTCATAACCGACACCATAGACAGATACGATCTCCAGCTTCGGCAGCTTGCCGATCAGCTCGGCCGAGGCGCCGAGTTCGCCGCGGGTGGCAATGCCGCGGATATCAGCCGCATGGGCGTCGAGGAAGGCGTCCCGATCCTTTGCCTCATAGATCTTACGCACCACATAGCGCCCTTCGAGATCGACGAGGTCCCAGTCCGGGTAGGGTCCCATCATCAGGATTTCAGGCTTGCTCATGGTTTCCTCCGGTAATCCTGGACTTGGGCCACCCATGGGCAGCCGTGCAGATAATCGCCATTGCTGCGAAGGCATCGAGCGATCGGGTGATGTTGAAAAGGCCATGGTGGCGATAATGTCGAAGCCGACCTGATGCCTCACAGGCTGGTGGTGATGCCGCCATCGACATAAAGCGTGTGTCCGTTGACAAAAGAGGAAGCCTTGCTCGACAGGAAGACGGCCGCGCCAACCAGTTCGTCGACATTGCCCCAGCGGGCAGCGGGCGTGCGTTTCTCAAGCCATGACGAGAACTCCGCACTATCGACCAGCGCCTGGTTGAGCGGTGTCTTGAAATAGCCGGGCGCCAGCGCATTGACCTGCAGGCCGTATTTGGCCCAATCGGCGCACATGCCGCGGGTGAGGTTTTTCACAGCACCCTTGGTCGCGGTGTAGGGCGCGATGCCGGGACGTGCGAGTTCACTCTGCACCGAGGCGATGTTGACGATCTTGCCCCGGCCGCGGTCGATCATATGCCGTGCCACAGCCCTGCCGACATAGAATACGCTGGAGACTGGCTTCAACAACGTTCCCAGCGATCGATCGGAAAATCCTCCAGGGGCGTGCGGAACTGCATGCCAGCATTGTTGATCAGGATGTCGATCGGCCCGACAGTTTGCTCGATTGTGTCCACGCCGCTCTTTACCGCGTTGGCATCGGTCACGTCGAAATCGCTGACAGCGACCTCATGTCCCGCCAGCCGCAAACGGTCGGCCGCAGCCTCCAGCTTGGCGCCATCTCGGCCGTTCAACACAACCGATGCACCATGTTCGGCAAGCCCTTGCGCAAGGGCAAATCCGATTCCCTGCGCCGAACCCGTCACCAGGGCACGATGCCCGGAAAGATCGAAAAGTGGGAAGGTCATTCAAACCTCCTTACGATATGAGAAAATGCTGACTTAAGTCGGAAGCGGGTGGACCGCGCTCAAATGTCGACGACCAGACCCTTGGCTTTCAGAACCGCCTCCAGATTGCTGACTTCGATCACCGACTTCCCCTGCTTGTAGGCTTCGATAAAGCCGGCCTCGGCATCCTCTCGTGCCTGCGAAAGCCTTGCAGCCTCCTGGGCTTCCCCGCGGCGCACCACCACCAAGCCGTCGGCATCGCCGACGATGATGTCGCCGGGATGAATGATCTCTCCGCCTACGATGATGGAATCGTTGACCGCAGCAATGGTTTCCTTGACGGTGCCCTTGATGCAGACGCTGAGCGAAAAGACCGGGAAACCCAAGTCGCGCAACTGAAGCGTGTCGCGAACACCGGTCTCGGTCACCAGCCCGCCGATGCCTTTCGCAAGGCAGGCATTGGCGAGAACGTCTCCAAAGGAGCCGGCTTCCTCATATTCGCCAGCCGACACGACGATGATATCGCCGGGCTTGGCATAGTTGATGGCAAGCTGCAGCATGACGTTGTCGCGTGGGGCACATTTGACCGTGAAGGCCGGGCCACACAGTTTCATGCGGTAGTCGACCGGCTTCAGGCGCGAGGACAAGGCGCCGCGACGCCCTTGAGCTTCATGGATCGTCGCCGGCGAGAATTTGGCAAGGGCCTCGATATCGGCTTTTGCAGGCCGTTCGGCGATGTCTTTGATGTGGATCACTGGAATTCCTCCCACGGTTGGACCGGCGGCGGGAACGTCCCGCCGCCTTCTGTCACGCATTTTCTTACTTGATGGAGACTGCAGCCGGGCAAGAGCCCTGCGGCATCAGGGGATCGGGTCGAACTTCAACTCGGAGAGCGGCACGACCTTGTCGGCGCGGGTCATCTTGTATTCAGTATCCGGGCCAAGCCACTTGTCCCAGATCTTGTTGATCTCGCCCGAGGTATCGAGTGTTCGCAGCACTTCGTTGATCTTGGCGGTCAGCGCCGGATTGTCCTTGGCCATGCCGATGCCGATTGGCTGGAACAGCATCGGATCCATGATCATCCGCATTTCCTTGCCCTTAGTCTTGGATTCGTTGACGAACTTGGTCGTCGTCATGGTGTTGGCCACCATGCCGCGGGCCTTGCCCTGCTGGACGGCCAGATAGGCAGACGCCGTATCCTGGAAGGTCAGCGGCTCTGATTTGTTGAGCTTGATCGACATTTCCGAGGTCGAACCCTTGGTCGAGGCTATGCGCTGGCCTTCGAAATCGGACTTCTTCTGGCCGGCATCGTCGGCCGGAACGATCAGCATTTCCTTGGCGAGGTAATAGGGATCGCTGAACTGGATCTGCTCAGCGCGACCCAACGTGTAAGCGAGATTGGCGACGGTGATATCAACGCGGCCAAGCTTGACTTCCGGCACGCGGGCTTCGACCGAAACGGGCTTGACCTCGGCCTTGACGCCAAGTTCCTTGGCGATGGCACCGCACAGATCGACGTCGAAACCGGCCATTTCGCGGGTTTTCGGATCGGGCGAAGCGAATGGTGGTACGTCGGCGAACGTGGCGCAACGCAGTGTTTTCGACGACATGATCGTGTCGAGCTGATCGGCCTTGGCCGGCGAGATTGCCGCAGCACTCGCGAGAGCGGCCGTGAGAGTTATGCATTTCCAGTTCATTGCTGTTCTCCTTTGTTATTGATCATAAATCTCAGTGTCGCAGATCGGCGAGAAACCGCTGGGCACGGGGATGGCGGGGATTTTTAAAGAACTCCTCGGGCGGCGCCGTTTCGAGGATTTCACCGGCATCGATGAACCAGATGCGGTCGGCGACCTCGCGCGCGAAGCCCATTTCATGGGTGACGCAAAGCATAGTCATGCCGTCGGCTGCCAGGCTCTTCATCACAGCCAGAACCTCACCGACCATCTCGGGGTCGAGTGCGCTGGTTGGCTCGTCGAACAGCATGACCGGCGGCTCCATGGCAAGCGCCCGTGCAATCGCCACGCGCTGCTGCTGTCCACCGGAAAGCTGGGCCGGATAGGCCTGCGCCTTGTCGGCAAGCCCGACGCGGTCCAGCAGCTTCAGCGCCTTGTCATAGGCGACATCAGGCGCCACGCCCTTCACCCGCACCGGCGACATCGACACGTTTTCGACCACCGACAGATGTGGGAACAGGTTGAAATTCTGGAACACGAAGCCGATACGACTGCGCAGCAGGTTGAGCTCCCGAGTCCGCATCGGCGCATGAATGTTCTGACCGTCGAAGCTGATCGAACCGGCGCTGATCTCCTCCAGGCGGTTGATGGTGCGGATCAGGGTGGACTTGCCGGAACCCGACGGGCCGCAGATCACCACCACCTCGCCGCGGGCCACCACCGCATCGATATTCTTCAGGACCGGATAGTCGCCATAGCTCTTGTAGACATTCGAAAGGCGTATGGCCTGAAGATCTTGATTTGATGGTGCTGACACGGTCATGGCTGCTCCGATACAATTTTGGACGTTGCCAGCGACACGGGTGCCGCACGGTTGCTGACGCCGGCGCGCCGGCGCGTGATCCGTCGCTCGATGACGTTGGCGACATGCGTCAGGCTCCAGCAGATGGCGTAGTAGACGACTGCCAGGATGAGGAAGACCTGGAACGGTTGGGTCAGCAGCTGGTTGTTGACCTGGCTTGCCGCAAACGTGAGGTCCGGCACGTTGATGACATAACCGAGCGTCGTATCCTTGATCGTCGAGACGAAGGTGGAGATGATGCTCGGGATCATGTTGTAGAGCGCTTGCGGCAGGATGACGAACCGCATCGCGCCGAGATAGCTATGTCCCAACGCCTTGGCCGCTTCCATCTGGCCGTGACCCAGCGCCACGATACCGCCGCGCACCACTTCGCTGAGAAAGGCGCCCTGATAGACCACGAGCGTCGTCAACATTGTCACGAAGCTTGGAACGTCCGCCCCGGTCAAAAGCGGCACCAGGAAGTAGCTCCACAGAATGAGCATCAGCAGAGGCACACCGCGGGTGAAATAGACCAAAGCCGTCACCGGCCACCGCAACAGCCGCCACTTTGACAGGCGGGCCAACGCAAACAAGATGCTGACTGGGAAGGCCAGAGCTATGCTGAGCGCCGAGAGGATAAGCGTATTCGCCAGGCCGCCGAGCGGACCGTTCGGATACTGGCCGATCAGAAGCAGGAGCCAGTAGTCATTGATGATCGCGATGATGTCGTTGATCATGTGCGCGCACTCCGGACGGGGTCGGCGCGCATTGACAGATAGACGCCTGCAGCCATGATCAACAGCGAGAAGAACAGATAGAGCATCGTGCCGATCAGGTAGATCTCGAAGGTGCGGAAGCTCAAGTTCTCCACTTCCTTGACGGCATGCGTCAGTTCGGGAGCGCCGATGACGATGGCCAGACTGCTGTTCTTGAACAGGGAAACACTGTGATTGATCAGCGGCGGCAAAGCATTGCGCGCACCTTGCGGCAGGATCACAAAGCGCATCGCGGAGAGATAGCCGTGGCCGAGCGCTGTGGCCGCCTCCATCTGCCCGGGGCCTACCGAGCGCAGGCCGGAGCGTAGGTCTTCACTGAAATATGCCGCCTGACACAGGCCGAGGCCAAGGACGGCGAAAATGGTTTCGGCATTATGCGCCACCAGCCACGAGGTCAGCCAATCCGGCAAAAGCGTGAAAATGCCGAAGTACCAAAGCATCAGCTGCACGAGTGTTGGCACGTTGCGGTGATAGGAGACATAGGCGGCGACAAACCGGTCGCCAAAACGGAATGGAGAAAACCGGATGCAAAGCAGGGTGAATGCCAGCGTCATCGCCAGCATCCACGAGCCGAAAAAGATCACGAAGGTCATTTCGATGCCGTGCAGCAGCATCGCGGTGTAGTCTGGATTGGTCAGGATGGCCGAGAGATCGAACCCTTTCACCGCTTGCGCTCCCCACCATCAGCCGCTTCCTCCGGGGCCGGCTGCGGCCGCGCGGTCTGCAGGCCGCCCATGACCTGAAGCGTCGGGGTGATCTCCATGTGCCCGATATTCATCGATACAGGCGCGGCAATTGCGAAGGCGATCGCGTCGGCAATATCGGACGCCTGAGGCAGTTCGAAACCGTCGATGAAGCGTTCACGGATGCTTGGATCGTTGCCGTGAACATGGTTGAAGATGTCGGTGGCAACCCGTCCGGGGCAGATTTCTGTCACGCGGACACGCTTGCCGAAAGCATCGAGCCGCAACTGGTTCGACAACATGGCGACGCCGGCCTTGACGACGTGATAGGTGGAGTTACCGCCAAAATTGTAGTTTCCGGCGATGGAGGATATGTTGATGACGTGACCGCGGTCGCGCGCCACCATGCCGGGCACGATCAGGCGGCAGATATGCAGCACGGCGCGCAGATTGACGTCGACGAGCAGGTCGATATCGGCTTCATCCGCCTCCAGAAATTTCTTTGGCCGGTCGACGCCAGCATTGTTGACGAGAATGTCGAACTGAACACGGCTTGCCATTTCGGCAATAGCGGCCCTATCCGTGACGTCGATGACATGGGGGATGCAGCCGGTGCGGGCCGCCAGTTGTTGAAGAGCATCGCCACTGCGGGCGATCGCGTGAACTTCGATATTCTCGCGACGAAACCGTTCCACGACGGCAGCACCGATACCGGAGGATGCGCCGGTCACCAATGCGGTTTTGTAATCGGAGAAAGGCATTGTGAACCCCTTGTTGTTGTCTGAGACACTAGCGAAGCTTCAATTCCTTGCCTAAGACCGATTATCTCTGGAGCAATAAGCAACTTGTATGGAGGGCAGAAATCCCCGGCCTTCCAGTGGATTCAGTTACCGTCGGGTCGCTTTGCAAAAGGCGCGCCGGTCTGTAAACATGCGCTTGCGCAGATTGAAAAGTACCCGATCCTCATGGACATCAGACGTCTCAAATCTTTCATCGTGATCGTGGATAGCGGCAGCATAACGCGCGCTGCCGATCTACTGCATATCGCCCAGCCGGCGCTTAGCCAGCAATTGGCAGCGCTGGAGGAGCATTTTGGCCAGAAACTGCTGATCCGCAGCCAGCAAGGCGTCAGCATGACGGATGCAGGCCATGCCGTTTACCGCCATTCCCAGATCATTCTTCGCCAGATGGAGCAGGCACAGGCGGATGCCGCCGCCGCCGGCAATTCGTTGGCCGGGCGCGTTTCCGTCGGGCTTGTCCCGTTCAGTAGCGCTGCGACCCTGTCCGTCGAGCTCCTGGCCGAAACACGCCGACGCCATCCCGGCATCCTGCTGCATCTCACCGAAAGCGTCGGCCAGACCTATAGCCAGATGATTATGAACGGCCGGTTGGAAATGGCCCTTATCCACGGCAATGGACCGATCAAGGGCGTCCGGTTCGATCCGATCCTGAGCGAAGAATTCTATCTGGTTGCCCATCGCGACTTCGGGATCGAAGCAGACGGCAAGCAGGTACCCCTGGCGGCACTGGACGGCATGCCACTTCTGCTGCCGCCGGCTTACAATTTCGTCCGTCGTGCGGTTGATACCGCTTTCACCCGGACGCGCAATAATATGAAGGTGGTGGCGGAGGTCGAGATCGTCCGGACGCTTGCCCGGGCGGTTGCCGCCGGTCTTGGCGCCACCATCATGCCGAAGGCCATTGCCGATCGCATCGTGACGGAAACCAGTGAACCGCTGATCTGCCGGATCATCTCCCCGCGGATCGAGGAGACGCTGTCGCTGTGCGTCTCCGATCAGAACTCGCTATCGGAACCGGCCCTTGCGGTCAGGGACATTCTTGTCGAGCTGACCGAAGGACTGAAAAACTAGAGGACGATACGGCTCAAGGTTCAGTGCGTGTCGTTGCAGAATTGGGCGATGCGGGCGCAGCCCTCGTTCAGCATCTCCATGCTGGTGGCATAGGAAATGCGGAAATAGGGGCTCATGCCATAGGCGGCACCCTGGACGGTGGCGACATGGTGCTCTTCGACAAGCGCCATGACGAAATCCACATCGGTCTCGATCTTGCGCCCGCCCTTGCTGGTCTTGCCGATCAGGCCCGCCATGTTTGGATAAAGGTAGAATGCACCCTCCGGCTTGTGGCAGCGCAGGCCTTCCACTTTCGACAGCGCTTCGACAACAAAATCACGTCTTTCCCGGTAGATCGCCGCGCGCTCCTTGAGCAGGTCCTGCGGCCCATCGAGAGCTGCGATAGCCGCAGCCTGGGTGAGCGTGGATATCCCACCGCCGTTCTGGCCGTTGACGTTGCTGATGGCGGCCATCAGTTCCTTGGAGCCGCTGGCGCAGAAGCCAAGCCGCCAGCCGGTCATGGCATAGGCCTTTGAGACACCGTTCATGGTTAGCACGCGATCGTGGAGCCCAGGTTCGACCTCCGCAATCGTGCAGAATTCGAAATCATCATAGACCAGATGTTCGTAGATATCGTCCGTCAGGATAAACACATGGGGATGGCGCAGCATCACCTCGGCAATCGCGGCCATCTCGGCGCGCGAGCAGGCAGCCCCCGTCGGATTGTTGGGGAAGTTCAGAAACAGCCATTTGGTGCGCGGCGTGATCGCGGCCTCCAGATCCTCCGGCCGCAACTTAAAGCCGGCGTGCCCGTAGCAAGGAACCGCAACGGGCACGCCGCCAGCGAATTTGACGATATCGGCATAGCTGACCCAGGATGGCGAGGGGATAACGACCTCGTCACCGGGATTGCAGGTCGCCAGCATCGCATTGAAGATCACCTGTTTGCCACCGCCCGATACGACGATCTGGCTGGCATCATAGTCGAGATTGTTGTCGCGCTTGAACTTCCTGCTGATCGCCGCCTTGAGCGCAGCCGTGCCATCCATCGGCGGATATTTGGTATCGCCCTTCAGCGACGCCGCATGCGCCGCCTCGATCGCATGGGCCGGCGTCGGAAAATCCGGCTCGCCGGAAGACAGGCTGACAACTTTGATCCCCTTGGCAGCCAGTTCCCTGGCGCGCTGAGTCATGACGGCAGAGGCGGAGATGGAGACATTCTTCAGACGGTCGGCTGTGATGGACATAGGATGATCTTTCGATGGAAGATTGCAAAGGGGTCGCCGTGCGGACGACCGGAGTTCGGTTCAGCTGGCGAGTTCGCGCGCCGGTGCGAGGGTGGCACCAACCGCTTCGATCTCGCTGCGAACGATGCGCGCAAGCTCCAGCGCGCCGGGCGTGTCGCTGTGGACAAGAATAGAGCGTGCCGGCATGGCGATGACGCTTCCGTCGATCGCCTCGACAGTTCCATCGACAAGGAAGCGACGCACGCGCTTGCGCACCGAGGTTTCAGCCTTGACCAGTGCGCCCGGCAAACCACGGGCAACGAGCGTTCCGCTTACATCATAGGCGCGGTCGGCCAGAAACAGCGCCAGCGTTTTCAGCTTGGCGCGCTTTGCCGCCTTTTCGATCTCGCTTCCGGCAGTCACGAGAACGACGATGCGGGAATCGACGGCGGCGATGGCATTCATCATCAGGTCGGCAAGGGCGGGGTCACGGTTGACCATGTTGCCCATGGCCGCGTGGAAGCTGAAATGACCGACCGTCATATCCTCGCTTCTGGCAATCGCAATCAGGGCGCCGAGTTGGTAGAGCATCTGCTGGCGCAACTCATCCGCTTGGAACGGCATTTCGCGACGGCCGAAGCCCATGCGGTCCGGCAGGCCCGGATGCGCGCCGATACCGACGCCATTCTCCTTCGCCAGTCGCACCATGCGCGCCATCGTATCGGGATCGCCACCATGGAAGCCGCAGGCGATATTGGCCGACGACACGATTTTCATCATCGCCTCGTCATCGCACAGCCGGTAAGGGCCAAACCCTTCGCCCATGTCGGAATTCAAATCGATCTTCATCGTATCTCCCTTTTGGTCCGCGATGGCCCGCTCGCTAGGCAAGAGCCCGCAGCGTGCGTTTGACCATCTGCGATGTAACCCTGACATCTTCGAGGTACCGGGCCACGGCCTGTTCCACAGCGCGCGCTTCCGCGTGGGTCGAGCGCACGAACCGCAACCGGGTTCCGATCCTTGCCTGACCCAGCCGCCACAGGTCGCATTCGATAACACCGGCAATCTTCGGATAGCCCCCGGCCGTGTTGGCGTCGCTCATCTGCACGATCGGTTCGCCGCTGGGTGGAACCTGGATCACCCCTGGCACGACGCCGTGGGAGCGCATCTCGACAATTTCCGTCGGCATGATGGGTTCACCGGAGAGGCGGTAGCCAGTGCGGTCGCTGCGCGACGAAATCCGCCAAGTCTGGCTCCAGAACGCTGCGCCGTCCTCGGCAAAAAGACCGTGCTCTCCGGCCGGCAAGGCGCGGATCAGCAAGGCACCATCGGCGGATTGCGGAAAGACATCGCTTAGCGCTATGGCCGGTTCAATCACCGCGAGACCCGAAGCCGGCATCGGGAGGATATCGGCACCCTCCCCGATGGCGATCCGATCGCCCTTCTCCAGCGGCCGTCCGGTATAGCCGCCAAAGCCACCCTGGGCAGCGCAAGGCTGCGCGAGCCCATGACCGACGGCACGTCCAGGCCACCGGCGACGCAGACATAGGTACGCGCCAGTTTCGGCGGCTGGCTCAGTTCGAGAACCTGTCCGGCTTCGACGCCATAGGCGCACCACGCCAGCAGTTCGACGCCGTCCAGAAGCGGATTGCCATCCGTGCCGGCAACGACAAAAGTGCAGCGCTGATCGAAACGCAGGCGGAAGGGGAAGGTCTGGATTTCCAGCATGGCCGCGCCTTCGTCATTGCCGACGAGACTGTTGCCGATCCTGACCGCAAGCGGGTCCATGGCGCCGCTGGAGGACACGCCGATATCGCGATAACCCGGGCGTCCGAGGTCTTGCACTGTGTTGAAGGGGCCGGTTTCGATGATCTCGATCATAGCTCGATCCTCGCAGGCAGGAACCGTACCGTGTCGCCAGGTGCCATTATGGCCGGCGTCGGCGACAGCGGATCGAACATCTGCAGCTCAGCAAAGCCTATGGAATTCCAGCCGTTGGGGCCGGTCAGCATGGCGACACCCGTCTGCATACCGCCGATAGTAACGCAGCCCTTGGCCATCTTTAGCGACGGCACGGTCTTGCGCGGCATATAGAGGCGTGGATCGAGACCGTGCAGATAACCGAAGCCCGGCGCACTGCCGAGCGCGAAGACCCGGTAGGTCGCTTCGTAATGCAGCCGCACGACGTCCCGCGCGCTCAGGCCTGAAAGGTCGCACAGCGCGGCCAGGTCCGTGGCGAACTCTCCGCCATAGTGGACGGGTATCTCGATGGTCTTGCCCGCAAGATCGATGCTCCGGGAATTGTCCCATGCGGCCAGCAGTCTTCCGACAACCTCGTCCGGATCCTCCGGCGTTTCCTTGAGGATTGCCAGGAGGTTGGTCATGCCGGGAATGATCTCCGCCAGATCCGTCCAGCCCTTCAGCGTTTGCGTCAAAGCCCAGATACGCCGTTGCGCCGCCAGATCGAAGTCGCCAGGCGCCTCCAGCAGGAAGGATCTTGTTCCGATCGTCGAGATGCGGGCACGGTTCTTGCTCGCCGGAACGATCTCGTAAGGCGTCGCGTGTTTGTTCGGCGTGGCTATCATCGTTGTGCCTCGATCTCGAAAAGGGCGCCCCCAAAACCGACCAGTTCATCGGGCTCGGCAAGCCGTCTTGCCAAAAGACCGGTCCGGCCGGCAGTGACAGGGACGAGAATTGGGCCAACACCAACAAAGCCCAGCACCTCTGTGGCCGCGACGGCACGCGGCAGGTCTGCCAATTCGTCCGCGTAGCCGGGGCGCTGCAGACGGAAAATGCCCGCCATCGGCGCCTTGACGGCAAAGGTCTGAGCGGATGTCATTGCTGCGGTCCGGGTTGCGGGCTCAGGCGAGATGACGATCCGCAGCTGTCCAGAAGCGTCGGAATTCCATCCATCGACACCGGCCGCCGTCAATGCGTCGGTCAGGAAGGCGATGGTTTCCGGATCGCTGAAATCGATCGCGCTCATGGCCTGCTCCGCTTCTTCAACCATTGCTCCAGATAGTGGATGTCCGTCTCGCCGTTCGCAAAGACGCCGTCCTCAAAAAGGACCCGCAGGAAGGGAATGTTTGTGGAAATGCCGTCGATGCGCGTATCGGCCAACGCTTTGCGCATTTTCTCCATTGCCTGCTCACGCGATGGCGCATGGACGATCACCTTGGCGATCAGCGAGTCGTAGTAGGGCGACACCTTGTAACCCGCGTGGATATGGGTATCGACACGGATGCCTTCGCCTTCCGGCAGGCTGAGGTCAGTGATCGTACCCGCCGACGACATGAAGCTCTCGGGATCCTCGGCATTGATGCGGCATTCAAAGGAGTGGCCTTCGCATTGCACATCCGCCTGGGTCATGATGAGAGGAATACCCTGCGCGGCCTTGATCTGCTCCTGGACGATATCCAATCCGCTCGTCAACTCGGTGACGGGATGCTCGACCTGTAGCCGCGTGTTCATCTCAATGAAATAGAACGCATCATCCTCGTAGAGAAATTCGAAGGTCCCGACACCCCGGTAGCCGATCTGCTGGCAGGCTTTCACGCAGGCCGTACCGACCGGTCCGATGATCTCGGGCGCAATGCCGGGTGCCGGCGCTTCTTCGACAACCTTCTGATGGCGCCGCTGCATCGAGCAATCGCGATGGCCGAGCCAGACCGCATTGCCGTGGCTGTCGCACAGAACCTGAATTTCGATATGGCGTGGATGCTGGAGGAACTTCTCTATGTAGAGGGCTGGCGAGCCAAACGCTTGCCGCGCCTCCTCTCGCGTCAGCGCAACGGCATCGTGCAGCAGTCCAGGTTGCGGAACGACACGCATGCCGCGCCCGCCGCCGCCACCGGCCGCCTTGATGATTACCGGATAGCCGATTTCAAGCGCAATCTGTTCCACCGCTGAAGGATCTTCGGGAAGCGCCGTGTCGGGACCGGGGACGCAAGGCACTCCGGCCGCGATCATCGCCCGCTTAGCCGAGATCTTGTCACCCATAATTG
>JAHRYZ010000095.1 GCA_020621905.1 Rhizobium sp. | reverse complement strand
CGGACGAATTCAAGTCCTACGAGACGGTCGCCTATGCCAAGGGCTTCCTGATGGTATCGGCCAGCCCGCTGACCAGGTCGTCGCATCATGCCGGCGACGATTTTGCACGGTTGAAGGCGGCGCGGGAGAAGCGTCTACTCTGAATGGCTTGAAAGGGGTTTGACCTGAGCAGGGGTCGTGAGATCCGAATAGCCCCACGTTTCGTAGACGCCCTCGGGTTACGTTTTCTGCCGGCGCTCGAACTCGTCCGGCGACAGCATTCCGTTCCTGACGTGCTTGCGTTTCGGGTTGTCGAACATTTCGATGTAATCGAACACGTCCTGGCGGGCTTCGCGGCGCGAACGATAGACCCTGCGGCGTATCCGTTCCCGCTTCAGAAGGTTGAAGAAGCTTTCGGCTACCGCGTTGTCGTGGCAGTTTCCACGGCGGCTCATGGAATGAACCAGATTGTGGTGCTTCAGGAACGAAGCCCAGCCCATACTGGTGAACTGGGAGCCTTGGTCCGAGTGGACCAACGCCTGATCCTTCGGCTTGCGTCGCCACACCGCCCTGAGCAGAGCCTGCAGCACGACGTCGGTTGTTTGGCGACTCTGCATCGCCCAGCCGATCACCCGGCGGGAATAGAGATCGATGACGACCGCCAGATAGGCAAACCCCTCGCAGGTCCGGATGTAGGTGATATCCGTCACCCAGGCCTTGTCCGCAGCCTCGACGTCGAACTGCCGGTCAAGCGCATTATCTACGACGACGGAAGGGCGGCCGCCATATTTGCCGGGACGGCGCGTGTGCAGCTGCGGATTGGCGAACACTTCGAAAGTCAGGCGTCAGGTCATGTGCATCACGCGGTTGCGCGCTTGCACTGTTGACTCGGACATCGGGCGATGGATTGCAGCCGCTGCGCGACCTCGACAACGTGCGCGGTTTTCTCTCAGGCAAAGGCCCCACCGCTTTTTTCGACCTTCCCTGGATGCCGTTCTATCTGGGTCGGACCTTCACGACCAGTCTCCGGCAGGTGATCCCGTATGTCGTTTACGAACGACATCGCGGGAAGCGGTCCGGCCGTCATCAGCGAAAAATCGAAGGATGCCCGCCGGTCGCTGTCGAGAACGTATTGGCGATGGACACGCAACAGATCCCGCTTGATCCGCCGGTAGCGTTCCGGCGACAGCATGTGCCTGATACGGATGAAGGCGATTTCGGCCTGGGGGGCATCCGGATGCCCAGCGAGCGCAACCACCTGCGACCTGTAGAAATTGATCGCATCGGTCAGGCACTGGATGTCCAGCCAGGATATTTCCTTCGTGCGCGCGATCACGCCCACCCGAGCCCGCAGCACCTCGGCGGGGCGCAGCAGGGCACATTGCAGAACCGCACCCCCGAGCGTGACGAAGATCACACGCTTTCCCCCGAGCAAGTCGGGTTCCCTTCCGAGCAGCATGCCGAGGACATGGACGGCAACGCTCGAACCCATGCTGTGGGAACTGATGACATATTCGTCCGCCTCCTCGGAAAGCGCCGCCCTCACCGATGCCGCACAGTCCTCGAGCCAGGCGAGGATGTCGGGCCGGTCGAGACGCGCAAGAGCGACGGCCATCTCCCAGTCGGAGAACAGATGCAAGGTGTGAAACCGATCCGACCACGGAAGGAAAATCGAGAAGAAGAAGGCATGGGCAAGCACGAGCGCCAGCGGATAATGCCACGGACCAAGACCAAGCCACTGCGGATAGACGGCCATCGCCAGGCTCGCCGCCATCGCCAGTGCGACGAGCAGGAACGGAAAGACGAAGAACAGGCCGAAGCGCCAGGCATGCCGAAAATAGGCCGCGGCGCCGCTTCCGAGAACGACGCGAGCGGCACTGACGAACCCGAGGGCCAGCCGTCGGGCAAGCGGCCTCCCGTTCAGTTGCTCGACAATGTCGTTGTGGTCGAAGATGTGAATGCGGCTCGTCGTGCGCCACGTTGCGCCCTGACTTGCGACGTCGAAACAGCGGCCGTCGCCGTGGATCGGGCCTATCTCTGCCGCAAACCCCCAGACTGTCGTCGCCTTTCGCAGCGCACGCTCATGACGCTGGCGGTGCCTATGGGCATCCAGCGGCTCGAAACCGGGAAAGTGCAGGACGATCCGCTTGCCGACAGGCTCGGGCGGGCTGGTCTTTGCCTCTGGAATCGCACGCCTCCCGGTCATCGGCTGATGCCCGGCCCAACGAGACCGCATCTGAGGGCGCTCCGGAGCTCGTCCACAAAGGCCGCCCTGTCGCACAGACAACTGCGATCGCCCGTGTGCTCGTCCGCCCATTCGCGGATCGATGCCCGGATATTGACGACCGGCAATCCCGTTATCTGCTGGATCGCGTCGATCGCCTCGGTCGCCGTGACGACCGCGCTGAACCCGCCCAATCGCATGGCCCTCTCGAGTTCTCCCAGAGTACATGCCGTCGTGACTGCAAAGCCTTCCCGGGTCAGGATTTCATTCACGAGCAACAGTCCTCTGGGATTGGACAGGCAGACCAGAACCTGACGTCGGTCCGCCAAGGCGGGATGCATGTACATTGAGAGAATAGCCTCTGAAGCTGTCTGGTGGCTGTCATTAACCCGCTCGACGTCAACTTGTGTTCTATCTTGTTGCGTTTTGTTGCGATCGCCGTTCGGGTCCATGATGATCGGAAGGCATGGGTTGCATGATCAACCGCGAAGAGGCCGAGGCGCTCCGCATCCTGTGAGCGCTGTCACGAAGCAGGAGCGCGAAGTCGGACAGTGACGTGCGGTCGGCACGCAGGACCTGCCGAATGAGCGGATCGCGAAGAATGCGGGAAATGGTGAATTCGGTGTCGGACATCTCGACCTCCATTGGTCCGGAACAGGGTAGAGGGGCCGCATGGACATGCGGTGGCCGAAATCGGACAAGAGGGGGGCATCTTGTTCGATCTTGTTGCGAACAATGGCAGCAGCGCACGAACCGAGAGGCCCGAACGCGGGAACAGGTGTGGGGCGGCCCCGCCCCCTCGCCGCCGTCATCTCAGCTCCGCGACAAGCATGTCGGCCCCCTTCTCGATCCCGACCCTGGACGCTGCGAGGGGGGAGAAGTCTGCCCCCACGTTCATGGCATTCGGATATTGCCTGGTGACGTAGGAACGCAGAAGGTGACCATCCGCGGCATCGTGGATCTCGACCGCGTAGTTCGCCGAGCCGAACATGGAACCCTCCCTGCCCCTGGCCGCCTCGACGCCATTGTAAACGCCGCCCGCCATGTCGAAGCGCGAGAACGGTCCGAGCGCGGGCGTGGGCGTCCTGGCTCCGGTCAGGGTGAGGTGAAGCTTGAGGGTACCGGAACCGGCGCCACTGATCGACCAGGCCCTCGATCCGCCCGCCGGCAGGCCGATCTCGAGCCCCTTGTCATGCCGGCCATAGATGAGCGGCTCCATCGTCGCGGCGACGACGGAAACGAGAACAACCAGGAGGATGGCGAGAACGAGAATCTGCGTGCGGATGGATGCCCGGCGAGGACGTCTCAAGACAACCTCTCCACCGTGGCCGCGAAAAGATAGCCGCGGGGCTCTGTTCGCCAGACACGAAGTTTCCCGCCACTCCACCACACCAGAACGATCTGCACGCCCCGCGCCGGGAAATTGCGGCTTTCGCGGCGTTTGTCGTAAGCTGGATGCCGTTGATCATGGAGGAGGTGCGGCATGGAGACGGTCACCGGCGGTTGTCTGTGCGGCAATGTCCGTCTTGTCGCAACGGGGCGGCCCTACCGGGTCGGCCTCTGCCACTGTCTCGACTGCCGCAAGCATAACGGCGCCGAACGTGCCCGACTGCACCCGGTCGGACGGGCAGCCGGCATTGAAGTTGACGGGCATCCGGGCGCCGGCGTCGCTGCCCTTACGAGCCCGCATGGGCCCGCATGGCCCCGCATGGCCCCGCACCTGGCGGGGAAATAGCCGAGGCGGGCGAAGAATACAAATGCGCTGCACAATCCTGCCCGGAGGGACCACCGGTCGGGCCGACCGAGGCAGTGTGCAAAAAAGAAGCGGCGCGCACTCTGAGCCCAACCGGAGCCAAGCCGGAACTGCGGCAGCCCCGCATCGGACGGGATCGTGTCCTGAAGAGCAGAGGTCGGCCGAACTCCGGCAAAACGGTGGCGGATCAGGCTCGGGTCGAAGCCAGCGGCGACAGCCGGCGACTGAGATCGGCCGCCAGCGCCCTTGCATGACGCCCGACCATGATCGACTGGTGATTACCGGGAACATCCACCCACTCCGCATCCGGCAGGATCCGGTCCCAAATGCGTTTCGGGTCGCAATCGACCGGCGAGCCGCCTTCGGTACGATAGAATACCAGCGGCGCCCGGAAGGACTCCGGGCGATAGAGCCCCTTCATGCGCAGGAGCTGGCACGCGGCCCGTCCATAGGCTGGCGGATAGCCGCCCACCCATTGCGGCACCAGCGTCGGGTAATCCTCACCGCGCGGATCGCGAAAGCGGAAGGACAATCGGCGCAGCCTGCGGCGCCAACAGCCGGGTCGTGGTTCCGGCCCCGGCTCGCCGGGCTCGCCGGGCACGCCGCAGGCCGCCTCGGCGCGCGGCGGCGCCTTTGCCCGGCGCACCGAAACGAAGCGTCCGGCCACAAAGGAAAGCCAGGCGGGCAGCGGCCAGGCATGCTCACTCTGCGGACTGTCGATCAACCCGAGAAAATCGCAGGCCATGCCGTGGGCGTCGAGCGCCCGGGCAAGCTCAAGCGCAACGATGCCGCCGAAGGAATAGCCGACCAGCCGGTATGGCGAGGCAAGACCGGAGGCCTGCAGGGCGGAGAGACAGGCGGCAACCTCGTCGGCCACTTCGGCGGGCTGCGTGGCCGGCCGGTCGAAGGCGCTGAGCGCCATGCCGTAGACCGCGCCCTCGAAGGACAGGGCGTTGACGAAATCCTTCATTTCGAGAAAGCAGCTGACGCCGCCGGCAAAGACCACCAGGCTCCTGGCCCCTGTGCCGCCCTTGATCTCGATCAGTTTCGGAATCGCGCGGAACGACCCGTCCGCCATGGCGCCGGCAAGCGCCGGAACCGTCGGCCAGAGATAGAAGCTGTTGACGTCGAGTTCGATGCCGGTCGCCTGCCAGACAGCATCGATGAAGCGCAGTGCGCGGTTGATGTTGAAGGCGTCGATGAGATGCGTCTGCGGGCCGACCTGCTTTCGCAGCACCTTGGTGGCCAGATCAACGAGCAGCGCCTCGAACCGCAGCGCATCCGCCGGCGGCGCTTGCTCATGCTCGTGCTCCAGTCGTCTTTCGGTCGCCATTGCCAAAGGCACACCCCCGTTTCTCGGCGGCAGCATTGCAGAACTCTCTTTCGCATCGGTTAAGCTCAGACCGCCAACGCTGCCGGCCCGCAAAGCGCCGACCAGGCGGAATGATCGGCCACAGGAGCTACCTGGGGCCGACGCCCCGCGTGAATAAGAGGGCGCGCTTTCGGCAACCCTTGCAGAACCTGCATCGTTGATCCTAGAGTTCGGCCAAGGTTCAAGGAGACTGATCATGGAAACCTATCGCGGTGGCTGCCTATGCGGCAATGTGCGGGTCGTGGCGAGCGGGCGTCCCTACCGGGTGGGCATCTGTCACTGCCTCGACTGCCGCAAGCATCATGGCGCGCTTTTCCACGCCTCGGCGATCTTCCCCGAGGATGCGGTGACGATCGAGGGCGAGACGCGCGACTATGCCGGGCGGTTCTTCTGCCCGCGCTGCGGTTCGCCCGTCTTCGGCCGCAGCGGCGACGTAATCGAGGTGAACCTCGGATCGCTGGATGCACCGGACCAGTTTGTGCCGACCTACGAACTCTGGACCGTCCGCCGCGAATCCTGGCTGCCGCCCTTTCCGCTCACGAGGCACTACGAGCGCAATCGCGATGGGGCGAGCCGCTTTGAGGATTGACATTGGCCGCGGTTGCTCAGTCAGGTGCCAGCGGTGAACGGGTCCCGAACCCAGTTGCCGTAGCGACCGGGATCAGCCGAGCCAACCCTCACAGCAGCCCGAGTTCCGCCAGCTCGCGCTGGTCTTCCGGCATGTCCTCGAGATTGGCGCCCGAGGCGTTGAGGTCTCTCGGGGCGGAATCGGGTTCGAGATAGCGCCAGCCCTGGAACGGGCGGCGGGGGGCGGGCGCGGTTTCGATCACTTCAGGGCCAAGCACCAGTTCGCAGCGGGAAATGCCGTCGGCGCCGGTGAAGGTCTTGATGTCGAGCAGTCTCTGGCGGGCGGCGACCTGGCCCTTGATCACCCAGTAGAGCGATCCGCCGTCGAGCAGCTCGTCCATACGCTTCGGCACCATGCGCGTGACATGGCTCGACTGCGGCTCGAGGCCGGCCGCAACTGCGACCAGCGCGCGCTCGGCGACCCATTCGCGAAGATCGTCGAGGCTGTCGGCGCCGACGCAGAGCTTGATCATGTGCAGTGTCATGGCACCGGTGATAATCCGCTCACCGCCGGCGTCAAGGGCCAAGCGGCCCGCCAACCGCCGCCGTCAGCACTCCACCACATTGACGGCAAGGCCGCCGAGCGAGGTTTCCTTGTATTTCTCGCTCATGTCGTTGCCGGTCTGGCGCATGGTCTCGATGCAGGCGTCGAGCGGCACGAAATGCTCGCCGTCGCCCTTGAGCGCCAGCGAGGCCGCGGTCACGGCCTTGACGGCGCCCAGCGCATTGCGCTCGATGCAGGGCACCTGCACGAGGCCGGCGATCGGGTCGCAGGTCATGCCGAGATGGTGCTCCAGGGCGATTTCGGCGGCGTTCTCGATCTGCTCCGGGCTGCCGCCCATCACGGCCGCCAGCCCCGCCGCCGCCATGGCGGAGGCCGAGCCCACCTCGCCCTGACAGCCGACTTCGGCGCCGGAGATCGAGGCGTTGTGCTTGATGATGCCGCCGATGGCGGCGGCCGTCAGCAGGTAGTCGCGGATGCCGTCCTGGTCGGCATCGGGATGGAAATGCAGGTAGTAGCGGATGGTCGCCGGAACGACGCCGGCCGCGCCATTGGTCGGCGCGGTGACGACGCGGCCGCCGGCGGCGTTCTCCTCGTTGACCGCCATGGCATAGACCGACAGCCAGTCATTGGCGAGCAGCGGGTTCTGCCGGTTGGAGCGCCATTCCTCCTGCAGCTGGTCGTGGATCGAGCGGGCGCGGCGGCGCACGTTCAAGCCGCCCGGCAGACGTCCGTCCTGTTTCAGGCCACGGTCGATGCAGCCGGTCATGGCGTCCCAGATGCGGTCGAGGCCGGCATTGAGCGCCTCTCCATGACCGCTTCTGTTGCCCGCTTCATCTGGGCGATCGTCAGGCCGGAGCGGCGCGCCATGTCGAGCATTTCCCTGGCCGACGCGAAGGGATAGGGCACCTTGTGGCTGGAGGCCGCCTTCTTGGCCTTCTGCATGGCAAGAAGCTCGGTGTCGGTGACGACAAAGCCGCCGCCGATCGAGTAGTAGATCGTCGTCAAGAGAACGCGCCCGTCCCTGTCGAGGGCGGAGAGCCGCATGCCGTTGGCATGGCCCGAAAGCGGCACCTTCTTGTCGAAGACGAGGTCTTCCTTCGGATTGAAATGATAGGCCGGATGGCCGGGCGGCGCGACCTTGTGGCTGCGCTCGACCTCCTCGACGATGGCGTCCATCCTGTCGGGATCGATGCTGTCGGGCGCCTCGCCGGTCAGGCCGATGATCACCGCCCTGCCCGTGCCGTGGCCGATGCCGGTATAGGCGAGCGAGCCGTGCAGGCTGGCTTTCAGCGCCGCCACCTGGGCGCCGTGCGGCCGCGGCCAACTGTCGGAGGCGATCAGGTCGAGGAAACGATTGGCGGCCGTCATCGGCCCCATCGTATGGGAACTCGAGGGACCCACCCCGATCTTGAACACATCGAAAACCGAAAGGAACATGCCGACTCCGCCTTGCTCGGGCTGATTTGCCACAGGCTAGAATAACATGAATGGCGAATGCGGCGACGGACCGACATCCATTTTCACCGCCGCGACATGAGAAAAGCCCCAAAACGACAACAGCGCGGGTCGAAAAACCCGCGCTGCCCGAAACCGAATTGAAAAAACCGGTTCAGATACTGCCAAAAAGATAAGCCAGGCACAAAATGCCGGCAAATCCTATCAATGCCCGAAATGTGACGTTCCAGCAGGATTTCTGGATGCTGTCTTCCATGAAGACTCCGTTTAAGCGTTGTTGGCAGAAAGCCGTCCCCCGACCGCTTTCGTGCGAAACGATTATTAAAATCCGCGGGTTTTCGCAACAGCAAAAAAGGCAAAAGAAAGGCACTCAACGCGCGGCAGCCATGCATTTCGCGCATGGATTATCGAAATTTCAATCACTTAAGACGAATTACGCCTGCGCCACCGACGTGTCGAACTGCCCCGATTTAGACCAAGGTTTTGCGATCCGGTTAATTTGCTTGTGGAGAAAGGGGCAAGCCCGCATAAAATGGCAGCCCCCTGCTTCGGAGCCGCCATGACTCTTCTCGACTATTTCGCGCTTTGCCTGTTCGGCCTCTTGTGGTTCGCCTTCGCCTGGATCACCGGCCAGGGCCGCATCTTCGCCCGGACCAGCCTGACCCAGGCCATGGCCGAACGCCGGCGCCTGTGGATCATGAATTCGCTCGGCCGCGACCTGAAGATGATCGACACGCAGATCCTGTCGGGCTTGCAGAACGGAACGGCCTTCTTCGCCTCGACGTCGATCCTGGCGATCGGCGGTTGCTTCGCCCTTCTCGGCCAGACCGAACAGGTGGACACGGTGCTCAAGGACCTGCCCTTCGTCATGCCCGGCGGACGCACCACCTTCGAGCTCAAGGTCTTCGTGCTGACCGCCATCTTCGGCTATTCCTTCTTCAAGTTTGGCTGGTCCTACCGGCTGTTCAACTATTGCACGATCCTGTTCGGCGCGCTGCCGATGGCCGACGAGGCGCGGCGGGACCCGGAGGCCGCGGCGCGCCCGCCAGGGCTGACGATCCGCATGAACATCATCGCCGCCAGCCACTTCAATGCGGGACTTCGCGCGCTGTTCATGTCGATCGGTTATCTCGGCTGGTTCGCCAGTCCCTACCTGTTCATGGCGACCTCGGTCACCGTCTTCATCGTCTCCTGCGCCGTGATTCTTCTCGAGGCGCCGGGCACTGATCAGATCCCGTCGCCCTCGCCATGAAACGGTCACGTTTGCGCGATCTGG
Organism: Rhizobium sp.; assembly: GCA_020621905.1. GTDB lineage: Bacteria > Pseudomonadota > Alphaproteobacteria > Rhizobiales > Rhizobiaceae > Allorhizobium. The sequence continues at coordinate 5,066 of JAHRYZ010000095.1, read as the reverse complement.
CAGGGGCGCAGAACGGACGGCAAGACGGAAGGACGGCGCGTGACCGCTGATCTGGAAAAGCGAGACATTGGCGGTGGCGCCCCAGCAGATCGAAGCGCTCGACGCGGCGCGCGGCTCGCCCTCATCGCCGCGGCGACCTATCATTTCACCTGGGATTTCGAGTTCTTCGGCTATCTGGAGCCGGGCACGGCGACCCATGGCTGGCTGAAGATCTATGCCCGCGGTATCCGCCTCGACCTTCCTCTTCCTCGCCGGATTCAGCCTGGTGCTGGCGCACTATCCGGCCCTCCGCCAGATCCTTCGCCAAACGTCTGGCCGTCATCGTCGCCGCGGCGCTCGCCATCACCATCGCAACCGCGATCGCCGTGCCGGAGGGCATGATCTTCTTCGGCATCCTGCATGCGATCGCCGCCGGAAGCCTGATCGGGCTCGCCTTCGTGCGCCTGCCGCCGCTCGTCACGCTGGCTGCGGCCGCGGCCGCGATCACCCTGCCGAATGTCTATCGTTCGGAAATCTTCGACGCCCCGGCGCTGCTCTTCGTCGGGCTGTCGCAGCACCTGCCGCGCTCGAACGATTACGTGCCGCTGCTGCCCTGGATCGGCGCGCTGCTGATCGGCGTCGCCGTGGCGCGGCTGGCGCTGTCGCGCGGCTGGCTGCAGGGCCTGGCGAAGTGGCCGTCGGGACCCGGATGGCTGCGGCTGGCGGGACGCCACAGCCTGATCGTCTACCTTCTGCACCAACCGGTGCTGATTGCCGTGGTGTACATGATCTCGATCATAGCACCGCCACAAAAACCTGATCCTATACAGTCCTATCTGGCGAGCTGTGAAAACGCTTGCCTGGCCGAAGGCTCACCGGCGGAGATCTGCAACCGCTTCTGTGCCTGCACGCTCGACCGGCTGCAGCAGCAGTCGCTTCTCGCACCCCTCCAGTCTGGCGCAATCTTGCCGGACAAGGATGAGCGGATCGTAGAGCTTGCGCGTGAATGTTCGGCCATCAGTCAATGACAGGACCTGACCATGAATGCCTATAGATTGAAGCCGCTCAGCTTTCCCTGGCCGCCCGTTCTCTACGGCCTGGCCATTCTCTTCGCCCTGCTGGCCGATCGGTTCATCGGAATTCTGCCTTCGGTGATGCCCAACGGCTACCTATTCTATGCCATCGGCGGGCTGCTGGTGGCCGTCGCGCTGTTTCTCGACCTGTGGGCGATCAAGACGCTGGTCGAATATCACACGACCGTGCTGCCGCATCGCGGCGCGCTGAGGCTGGTGACCTGCGGGCCGTTCCGCTACAGCCGCAACCCGATCTATCTCGGCTATACCCTGATCACCGTGGCGATCGGCTTCCTCACCGGCAATGCCTGGTTCTTCGTCGCCGCCCTTGCCGCAGCGATCGTCACGACGATCATCGCCATCCGCAAGGAGGAGATGCATCTTCTGGCGCGGTTCGGGATCGATTTCGAGCAATATTGCCAGCGCACGCGGCGCTGGCTCTGACGGTACGGCCGGATCAGGTTCCGACGCCGATTTCCACCATGCGCGTCAGGCAGGTTTCCTCGGCATTGTCGAGTTCGGCCAGCGTCTCGTCGATGTCGCGGCGCTTCTGGCGAAGCTCGTCGCGCTTCTCGTCGATCTTCTTCATCATCAGCTTCAGCTGACCGATCTCGCCCGGCGGTTCCTTGTAAACGTGGACTATTTCGCGGATTTCGGCTACGGTAAACCCGATCCGCCGGCCACGCAGGATTTCCTGCAGCAGGTGGCGGTCGGCGGCCCGGTAGAGCCGGGTGCGGCCACGACGCTCGGGATGAAGCAGGCCCTCGTCTTCGTAGAAGCGAAGCGTGCGGGTCGACACTCCAAATTCGCGCGTCAGTTCAGTTATACTGTAATACTTCTTCACAACCGTTCCGATTCATTAGGGAAACGGTATAATATTGACTTTTACGTATAAGTCAATTTTTCACGCTTCAGCCGGACATGAACCACCAGGTGGCGAGCCCGAGGAAGCTGAAAAACCCTGTCGTATCGGTGATCGCGGTGACGAAGACCGCCGAGGAAACGGCCGGGTCGGCCCCCGCCTTGTTCAGCAGAAGCGGGATCATGATACCGGCCATGGCGGCGGCGAACATGTTGATCAGCATGGCGGTGGTGATGAGCCCGCCGATCGACACATCCTGGAACCAGAGTCCGGCCACCAGGCCGACCAGGCAGCCGAACAGCACGCCGTTGATCAGGCCGACGCCGGCCTCGCGTCGGGCGACCCGCCAGGCATTGTGGATGTCGAGGTTGCGCGTGGCCAAGGCGCGCACGGTCACGGTCATGGTCTGCGAGCCGGCATTGCCGCCCATGCCCGCAACGATCGGCATCAGGATGGCAAGCGCCACCACCTGCTCGATGGTGGCCTCGAACAGCGAGATCACGGAGGCCGACCAGAAGGCGGTGAAAAGATTGACCGCCAGCCACGGCACGCGCGAGCGCGAGGTTTCCATGACGCTGTCCGACAGTTCTTCGTCGCCGACACCGCCGAGGCGCATCAGATCCTCCTCGGCCTCTTCCTGGATCACGTCGACCACGTCGTCGATGGTCAGGACGCCGACCAGGCGGTCGTTCTCGTCGACGACGGCGGCCGACAGAAGGTCGTACTGCTCGAACAGCTGGGCCGCCTCTTCCTGGTCCATCTCGGCGGGAATGGGATGGCTTGTCTCGCGCATGATCGATTCGATCTTTTCCTGGCGCTTGGTGCGCAGGATGCGGTCGAGATCGATGGTGCCGAGCAGCTTGAAGGTCGGGTCGATGACGAAGATCTGGGTAAAGCTCTCCGGCAGGTCTTCCTCGTCGCGCATGTAGTCGATCGTCTGGCCGACCGTCCAGAACGGCGGCACCGCGACGAACTCGGTCTGCATACGGCGGCCAGCCGAGCTCTCCGGATAGTCCAGCGCGCGCCGCAACCGCACCCGCTCGGTGAAGGGCAGCTGCGACAGGATCTCTTCGCGGTCCTCGTGGTCGAGGTCCTCGAGAATGTAGACCGCGTCGTCGGAATCGAGTTCGCCGATCGCCGCGGCGATCTGGGCGTTCGGCAGGTGCTGGACGATCTGCAGGCGGATCGCCTCGTCCACCTCGGTCAACGCCGTCATGTCGAAGTCGTCGCCCAGCAGGCGCACAAGCGCGATGCGCTGGTCCGGCTGGATCGCCTCGATCAGGTCGCCGAGTTCCGATTCGTGCAGGCGCGCGACGCGCTGGCGCAGGAAGAGCAGGTCGCGGTCGGCTATCGCCGCCCCGACCATGGCCAGGAAGTCGGTGCGGATCGAGCCGTTCTCGGCGTAAATATCTTCCTGGGCTTCGTCCTGGACGACGCGAACGCGGATGTCTTCGCCGGTCTCGGTCATGCTCGCGCCCTCGCCAAATCAAATCACTGCCCAGCTTCCCGCCGCCAAGGAGAATGGCTTGGGAAAACGCATTGTCAACAACTGCCCAGCGCAGCGAACAGGGCGATATGCAATTGCCGAAGCTTCCTGCTAACCTATTGGCGAAGCGGGGTCCAGCCTCGATTGCGCCACCGCTTTGCCTGACCCGTCCGCCGCCGAAGAGGTCCCCGTGAGCGTTCGTCCGATCATCCGTTTTCCCGATTCAGCCCTCAGGCGCGCCTGCCTCCCCGTCGAGGCCTTCGACACCGATCTACGCGCTCTTGCCGACGATCTTTATGACACGATGCGGGCAGCGCCCGGCGTCGGCATCACCGCTGCCCATATCGGGGTCGCGCTGCGCCTTGTCATGCTCGATCTGCCCGAGATCGGCGGCCGGCGGAGCTATGCCAATCCGGAAATCCTGTGGTCCTCGCCGGAGACGATGGAACACACCGAAGGCAGCGTCTCCATGCCGGGCGCCACGGAGACGGTGACGCGACCGCGCGCCGTGGACATCCGCTACCGCGATCTCGACGGGATCGTGCACGAGGAACGGCTGGAGGGTTTTCCGGCGATCTGCATGCAACATGAAATCGATCAGCTCGACGGCCTGTTCTGGCTGCAGCGCCTGTCGAAGCTGAAGCGCGACCGGCTGATCCGCAAATGGGAACAGAGCGGCAAGTGACCGCCTCGCTCGCGCCGGACCGAACCAAGACGCCCTTCATGCGTTTCCACCGGAGAAACCCGATGAAGGAGCAGACGCCATGGCCATCGCCGACAGGACGGACAGCGAGAAGGACCTCAGCCGCGAAGAGGACTACCGGGACTTCGAACAGCGCGACATCGAGAACGGCTGGCCCTATGACGATGGCGCGGGTGCCGCGTCGCGGCCGGTCGGCAATGGCGCCTACGGGGAGACCGGAGCCAATTTCGATCGCGAGCGCAATGGCGGCTACCGCATCACCAATGTGGACGCCGACGGCGGACAGGCACCCCTCGCCTCACCGGTGCTGCCGGAGACCGACCACCGCGAGAACAGCGACCAGCTCGAAGCCGATGTCGCGGCGGCCCTGGAGGATCTGCCCGATCTGCTGTTGAACGCCCTCGACATCCATGCCGACGGCCATGTCGTCACCTTGCGGGGCGCCGTCGATACCGTGCAGGAACGACGGATGATCGAGATGCGGGTGGTGGCCGTGAAGGGCGTCTCGACCGTGCGCAATTTCGTCACGACCATGGGTGTCGACACGCATATCCCGAACGATGCGGACTGATCGGCGACCAAGGAAAAGCCCGGATACGACAAAGCCGGCTGCCTTTCGGCGAGCCGGCTTTCGTATTCTTCCGCAAGGAAGAATGGTGCGGTCGAGAAGACTCGAACTTCCACGTCTTGCGACACAGCGACCTCAACGCTGCGCGTCTACCAATTCCGCCACGACCGCATCTTGGTAGCGCCGAATTGCTCCGGCGGGGCTGCATGTAGCAAAAGCATTCCGGGTGCACAAGGCCAAGATGACAGTTTTTTGAGTTTTCCCGGACGGGCCGTCGCGCATCCCTGCCGGGTATGGCGGCGCAGCCCTTGAAGTCCATGGGCTTTCTTGCCAAGTAGAGGGAAAAAGAGGGCTTTTCCCGATGCAGCGCACCGACCTTTCCACCGAAATGTTCG
>JAHRYZ010000094.1 GCA_020621905.1 Rhizobium sp. | reverse complement strand
CGGGCGCCAATCGCAACGCCCGCATGACCAAGCTCGTGCAGGCCTATCTGCCGAAGGCTTCCCGTTCCGGCGGCGGCGGCGACCTGATCGCCAAGATGAACACCTCGTATGCACCGGTCGCTGCCGTCGAAAGCGTGGAAGAAGCCCCGGAAGTGGCGCTCGGTTCGCCGTCCCTGCCCTCGACTGGTCCGCTGCCGGAAACCCGTTACGAACCGGCGGCCGTCGCTTCGGCCTATGCAGCACCTGCCAATGACAACGCCGCGACCGCAGCGCTCGAAACCACGGCCCGCGGTGCGGCACCCCGTCCGCTCGGCGCCGGCATGCCGGTGCCGCAGCCGGCGCCTGCCTACATGCCCGACAGCCAGTCCTCTGTTGCCCCGGCTGAAGAACCTGCCGCAGTCCAGCAGGCCAAGGCAGCCCCCGTCGAAATCGACGAAACCACGACGGCCTCGACCCAGCCCTCCTCGGGATGGGTGATCCAGATCGGCACGTCGCCGAGCCGTGATCAGGCCATGACCCTTCTGCGCAATGCGCAGGATAAGGGCGGAAAGGTATTGCGTTCCGCCACCCCCTTCGCGGTGGCCTACAACACAGGCTCCGCTCAACTCTACCGCGCACGCTTCGGCGGCTTCGACGACCAGAAGACGGCCGTCAATGCGTGCAAGGCGTTGAAGAAGAAAGGCATCGGCTGCTGGGCCGCCGCCCAGTAACCGCCGGTTCCACCCACCTCGATTTTTTGTATCGCGTACGAGGTAATGAAGATGGCATCGAACGAGAATCACGTCGAATTCGCCCCGATCCAGGACAATAGCGGCAAGGACGGCCGCTACGGTCTGCACCCCCTGCACGAGGCGGCCTTCCGCATCGCCGACCTGGGACTGAGCCGCAAACGCGGCTCGCGTACCAAGGACCTGATCGGCCTGCTGCTGTGTCACGGCGCGCGCGCCTGGCGCTATTCGCAGCCGGAGGCGCATATCCACCTCCACGTCTCTTCCCATGGCGGCCGGTTCCCGATCGTCCTTCGCCTGCGCTGAACGCCGTCCATCCGATCCGAGGAAACCCCATGCCGCTCTATTCCCTTGGTAATCTGACGCCGAAGCTTCCCGCCGAAGACCGCTATTGGGTCGCTCCGGACGCGCACGTGATCGGCCAGGTCGAACTCGGAGAGGATGTCGGCATCTGGTTCGGCGCGGTGCTGCGCGGCGACAACGAGCCGATCGTCATCGGTGAACGGACCAATATCCAGGAAGGCGTGATGATCCACACCGATCCGCGCTTTCCCGTGACGATCGGTGCAGGCTGCACCATCGGCCATCATGCCATTGTCCATGGCTGCACGATCGGCGACAATTCGCTGATCGGCATGGGCGCGACGATCCTCAACGGCGCGAAGATCGGCAAGAACTGCCTGGTCGGCGCCAATGCGCTGATCACCGAGGGCAAGGAATTTCCCGACAATTCGCTGATCGTCGGCTCACCGGCCCGCGTCGTGCGCAGCCTCGACGAGACGGCCGCGGCCGGGCTCGGGCTTTCGGCCGAGAGCTATGTGCGCAACTGGCAGCGCTTCGCCCGCGATCTGAAGAAGATCTGAGGACGGCGGCAGGTCCGCGTTCCCCTCGTCGCATCCTAGGCAGGCTCAAGCGCAGTTGGCGCAAAGCCCACGGATCTCGATCGTCGTCTTTTCTGCCTTGAAGTGCTTGCCCTTTGCCCAGTCGGCCAGACGATGGTCGATCGTGTGGTCGTGGAACTCGGCCACTTGCCCGCAATTGTTGCAGATGGCGAAGGCGACGGTGCCGTGCGAGCAGCAATCGTTCTGCGGATGGGCGCAGGCGACAAAGGCGTTGATGCTCTCCAGACGATGCACCAGGCCGAACTCGACGAGCTTGTCGAGCGCACGGTACACCTGCAGCGGCGCGCGAAAACCCTTGTCGCGCAGATGGTCGAGAATGCCATAGGCCGACAGCGGCGCCTGCGATGCCGACAGCGCATCGAAGACCAGGGCCTGGTTCTTCGTCAATGGCGGTTGGATCATCTCATCCTCGCGACGTGGTTTCGTCCCGCCGGAAGCGCGGCGCCGGCAGGAGGCTGAACAGGAACAGGATCAGCGCCGCCACGACGATCGACGGGCCGGACGGCGTGTCATAGGTCAGCGAGCCGAACAGGCCGAGCACCACGGCGACCGCGCCGATCAGCGAGGCGACGATCGCCATGACTTCCGGCGTCGCGGAAAAGCGGCGCGCTGCGGCGGCCGGAATGATCAGCAGCGAGGTGATCAGCATGATGCCGACGATCTTCATGGCAATGGCAATCACCAGCGCCATCAGCAGCATGAAGGCAAGGCGCGCGCGTTCGGGATGCAGGCCTTCGGCTTCCGCCAGTTCCGCATTGACGGTCGCGGCCAGCAGCGGCCGCCACAGCCAGGCGATCAGGGCCAGCACCACCGCGCCGCCACCCCAGATGACGGCGATGTCGGTCGTGGTGACGGCGAGGATGTCGCCGAACAGGAAAGCGATCAGGTCGATGCGCACCCAGGACATGAAGGCGACGAGCACGAGGCCGATCGCCAGCGTCGAATGGCTGAGGATGCCGAGCAGCGCATCGGCGGACAGCGCCTGACGTTTCTGCAGGACCAGCAGCAGCAGGGAAACGACGGCGGCGACGACGAAGACGCTGACCATCAGGTTGAGCGAGAACAGCAGGGACAGCGCAACGCCGAGCAGCGCCGAATGCGCCATGGTGTCGCCGAAATAGGCCATGCGGCGCCAGATGACGAAGCAGCCGAGCGGACCGGTGGTCAGCGCGAGCCCGACACCGGCGAGGATGGCGCGCAGGAAGAAATCGTCAAACATCACGCGCCTCCTTGGTCGGTGCCGCAACCGGGGTCACAAGCCCTGCAGCCGCATGAGGACCATGGTCCGCATGGTGATGTCCGTGGTCGTCATCTGCAGCGTGGACATGAGCGTGCCCGTGGTCCGTGTGCCCATGACCTTCGTGGCCGTGGGTGTGATCATTTGCATGGTCGTGACCGGCATGCCCGCCAGTGGCAGGGCCATGGTCGTGGGCATGGTCGTGACCGGGCTCCCCCTGGTGTCCGTGGTCGTGGTGGTGCCCGTCATCGGGATGGCAGTGATCGGTGATCGTGCCGTCGACATGGCGCACGCGGCCGTCCGGCAGGTGCGTATGGTCGTGGTCGTGGCTGTAGACGGCAAGCGTGCGGCCGGCCGTGGCGCCGAAGAGCCGCATATATTCCGGGCTGCGGCTGACGGCGGCCGGCGTGCCGCGGCAGCAGACATGGCCGTTGAGGCAGATCACCGTGTCGGTCTCGGCCATGACCACATGCAGGTCGTGGGAGATCAGCAGGATGCCGCAGCCGGTGGTGTTGCGGATCGAGGTGATGAGATCATAGAGCGCGATCTCGCCGGTGAAATCGACGCCCTGCACGGGTTCGTCGAGCACCAGCAGGTCCGGCTTGCGGGCGATGGCACGGGCCAAAAGCGCGCGCTGGAATTCGCCGCCGGACAGATGCTGCACCTCAGCGCCGGCGAGATGGCCGATGCCGACCGCATCGAGTGTAGTGCGATTCTTGTCGGTCAGCCGCTTGAGTGTCATCAGGCGCTTGACGGTCAGCGGCATGGTCCAGTCGACCGCCAGCTTCTGCGGCACGTAGCCGACGCGAAAACCGGGCGTGCGCTCCACCCTGCCCTCGTCCGGATTGAGCACGCCGATCGCCATCTTGGCGCTGGTCGACTTGCCGGAACCGTTCGGCCCGATCAGGGTGACGATCTCGCCGCGGCGCACGGAGAAGTCGACGCCGCGCACCAGCCAGCGGCCGTTGCGCCGGATCCCGGCATTGGAAAGCGTGACGAGCGGCTGTTCAGTCATCGATATCATTGCGGTCATGTCCGACCCGGAAATTTGCTGTTGCATGATCCTATGGCACACGTTATAGCATTACGCAATTCATGTAATAATATTACATTACAAACGCAAGATGGAGCTGACACCCATGCCGTTTTCCCGCCTCGGCCTCGCCGCCTCGACCGCCGCCCTTCTTCTCACGCCGTCGCTGGCGCTTGCCGCCCCCCAGGTCGTGGTCTCGATCAAACCGATCCATTCGCTGGTCGCGGCGATCATGCAGGGTGTCGGCGAGCCGTCGCTGATCGTCGAGGGCGCGGCCTCCGCCCATACCTACAGCCTGAGGCCTTCGAACGCCCGGGCGCTGGAAAACGCCGACGTGGTCTTCTGGGTCGGGCCCGGCCTCGAGGCCTTCCTCGAAAAGCCGCTGGAGGCGCTGGCCGGCAAGGCGAAAGTGGTCGAACTCGAGGATGCGCCCGGCCTGGTGCGCCTGCCCTTCCGTGAAGGCGGCGCCTTCGAAGCCCATGAAGACGAAGCCGACCACGCCGTTGGCGAAGCTCCGGCGCATGACGACCATGATGCCCCGGCGGATCATGCGGCGGAAGAACACGCCGGCGAAGATCACGACCATGAACATGGCGGCTTCGACATGCATCTCTGGCTCGACCCGATGAACGCCAAGGCCATGGCCAAGCAGATCGAAGAGACTTTGGTCGCCGCCGATCCCGCCAATGCCGCCCGCTACAAGGCCAACGGCGTGACGCTGGCACAGGAGATCGACACGCTGGACAAGGACATCGCCACCGCGGTGGCCCCTGTGGCCGACAAGCCCTTCGTCGTCTTTCACGACGCCTATCAGTATTTCGAGAACCGCTACAAGATCCGCGTCGCCGGCTCGATCACGGTGAGCCCGGAGACCATGCCGGGCGCCGAACGCGTCTCCGAGATCCATGGCAAGGTGAAGGAGCTTCAGGCGGCCTGCGTCTTCGCCGAGCCGCAGTTCGAACCGAAGCTCGTCTCCGTCGTGACCGAGGGAACCGACGCGAAGGCCGGCACGCTCGACCCCGAAGGCGGTGCGCTTGAGGCGGGTCCGGCCCTCTATCCCGAACTCATGCACAATCTGGCGAAGTCGCTCACCGACTGCCTGTCGCGCTAAGGCCTCGTCGCCATGCCTCCCGGGCGGACCTGCGGGTCCGCCTTTTTCGGCCCTATCGATGTAATAGTATTACAAAAACAGAAAGGTTTGTTCCATGGACAAGCTTCCCGTCACCGTGCTCTCCGGTTTCCTCGGCGCCGGCAAGACAACACTCCTCAACCATGTGCTGTCCAATCGCAGCGGGCTCAAGGTCGCCGTCATCGTCAACGACATGAGCGAAGTGAATATCGACGCGGCGCTGGTGCGGGGGGGCGAGGCGGCACTGTCGCGCACCGACGAGCAACTGGTCGAGATGAGCAATGGCTGCATCTGCTGCACGCTGCGCGATGACCTGTTGAAGGGCGTTCGCGATCTCGCCGCGCAGAACCGCTTCGACTATCTCCTCATCGAAGCGACCGGGATCGCCGAGCCACTGCCGATCGCCACGACCTTCGATTTCCGCGATGAGCATGGCTTCAGCCTCTCGGACATCGCCCGTCTCGATACCATGGTGACGGTGGTGGACGCCGCCAATCTGCTGACCGACTATGCCTCCGTCGATTTTCTCTCCGACCGCGGCGAGACCGCCGGTGACGGGGACAACCGCACGCTGGTCGATCTGCTGGTCGAGCAGATCGAGTTCGCCGACGTCATCGTGCTCAACAAGATCGGGACGGCAACGCCGGAACAGCGCGACGCGGCGCGCAAGATCATCGCCGGCCTCAACCCCGACGCCCGGCTGATCGAGGCCGACTTCGGCCAGGTCGAGCCACGCGACATTCTCGGCACCGGCCTGTTCGACATCGCCAAAGCCGAGACGCACCCCCTCTGGTTCAAGGAATTGCACGGCTTCAAGGACCATGTGCCGGAGACCGAGGAATACGGCATCCGCTCCTTCGTCTATCGGGCGCGCCAGCCCTTCGATCCGAAGAAACTGCAGGCCTTCATCGGCCGCACCTGGCCGGGGGTCATCCGCGCCAAGGGCTTCTTCTGGCTGGCGACGCGGCCCGACCATGTCGGGGAACTGAGCCAGGCCGGCGCCATCGTGCGCACCGGGCGCATGGGTCTCTGGTGGGCGGCGGTCCCGCGCCAGCGCTGGCCGGACGACGCCGAATTCCGCAAGGCCATGGCGCCCTATCTCGATCCGGTCTGGGGCGACCGCCGCCAGGAAATCGTCTTCATCGGCGCCGATCCGATGGATGAGGCTTCGATTGTCGCCGAACTCGACGCCTGTCTCGTCGAGGCTACCGGCTTCACGCCGGCTGCCTGGTCCCGCATGAAGGACACTTTTGCCCCGTGGCAATGACCTGACGGCAGAGCCCTGCCCGGCCCGGACGACAGGGCCCTGCCAAAAGCCAGGCGCAAGTTCTGTCCGCTAGAGGCAGGGGCATGTGTTGGAACTGCGGGGAGCATGCGCTTGTCATTCGACGACCGGCTGGCGGAGGCCGAAGCCATGTTTTCGGCGGAACGGTATTCCGAGGTCCTCACCCTGCTTGCCGGGCTGATGCCGGAGGCTGCGAACCACCGCCCCGCCGAACTGCTCGGCGAGACCCTGCTGAAACTCGGCATGGTCGGCGAGGCGGCCGAAGCCTTCGAGCATGCCGGCCTCAAGGGATCGCCGCAGCCCTATCCGCTTCTCCTCAAAGCAGCGCGGCTCTATTTCGGCGCCGGCCGCCTCGACAAGGCGCTGGCGCTTGCCGTCCAGCTCAACCGGCACCAGCCGGCCGATCCGGCCCCCGCCTTCATCATCGCTTCGGTCGGACTGAAGGCGGGCCAGCCAGGCCTGCTCGTCGATTCCATCAAGAACCTGCTGGTCGACAGCGACGATCAGGCCTGAAGCTCGCCGTGCCACTGATCGGCGACGATCTGCGCTGCGGAACCTCACGCTGTTGCAAGCTGCGGCGCCTCTTTCCGGACGATCCTTCATCCGCACGACGCTCATGGGATTGCCCGCGAATTCTGCGACTATCCGATCCTACTGGCCAGAACAGGCCCTGCGCGCGGCGTCGCCTCCGGCGGCACGCGGCGCTTGCGCGGAAACGCCGCACCACAATCTGATGTGGTGCGGCGACGAAGCGAACCGGCTCGCCACCAATATCACCGGCCTGCTCCCTTCGCTGCCGACGCGCCCGCGCGACGCGCGCCGCAGGTTCGGCGACAGGATCCGCGTCGGTTATCTCAACGATTTCTGGGCCGATCATGCGACGATGCGGCTCATGCACGAAGTGCTCAGGCGCATGACGCGACCCCGACATCTCCCTCTATTGCCACACCCCCGAACGTTTCATCGGCGGGGATGCTGCGGCCCGCGCCGAATGGGGCCGGATCACGCGCATCGAGGGCATGGCCGACGACGAAGCCACAGCCACCATGCAGCGGGACGGCATCGATGTTCTCGTCGACCTCAAGGGCCACACCGCCGGCTCCCGCTCGCGGCTGATGAATGCCCCGGTGGCCCCTGTGCATGTGGCCTGGCTCGGCTTTCCCGGCTCGAGCGTCGGCGTCGACTGCGACTATGTGATCGGCGACCGTTTCGTCCTGCCGGACGGCGCCAGCCCTCACTATCACGAGAAATTCTGCCGCATGCCGGAGAGCTATCAGCCGAACGACCCGTGGACGCGCACAGTGCCCGGCCCCGCGGCGCGGCGCGCCTTTGGTCTACCAACGGACCGTTTCGTCTTCTCCGCCTTCAACAGCCAGCGCAAGAATGCGCCCGAAGGGATCGGCCTTTGGGCGCGGGTGCTCGTCGCCAATCCCGAGGCCGTGCTGTGGCTGATGGTCGACGGCACCCATGCGCGAAACGCCACCGCCGATTTCCTGCGGCGCGCTGGCGTGCGTTCCGACCAGTTCATCTTCGCGCCGAAGATGCCCTATGCGAGCCACCTGGCCCGCGTTCCGGCCGCCGATATCGGTCTGGACAGCTTCCCCTACAATGGCCACACGACCACCTCTGACATGCTCTGGGCCGGACTGCCCGTGGTAACCCGCAAGGGCACGAACTTCGCCTCACGGGTCTCGGAGAGCCTGCTGAACGCCATCGGCCTGCCGGAACTGGTCGCCGAGGATGCGGACGCCTTCGTCGCGCTGTGCAGCGCGCTTGTCTCGGACCGCGAGCGTGTCGCACGCCTTCGCCAGACGATCGCCGACAACCGCTTCATCGCGCCGCTGTTCGACGCGGAGCGCTTCTGTCGCCATCTGGAATGGGGCTATCGTCACATGGTCGAGCGGGCCAGGGCCGGACTGCCGCCGGAGCATTTCGACGTGCCGGCGCTCGCGCCCCGCACCGCGCCCTTCCGGGCTTCTTAAAGTCGCCCGCGCCGGGCCAGCAGGTCGAGCACGATACGGCTGCCCTCGACGCCCGAGGGCTGCTCGGTCTGCAGCCTTTGCCAGACCAGGTCGAAACCTTCGAGCATGGCCCGCTGCTGCAGCGTATCGGCGGCAAGGCGTTCGGCCATGCGCAGAAGATTGCCGGGGCGGACATAGTCGTTGAGAAATTCCGGAACGAACGGGTAGTCGGCAATCAGATTGGGCAGCGCACCGCTCCAGGTCTTGATGCGGTGGCTGAGCATGGTGATCAGCCAATCGGTCTTGTAGGTCGACACGACCGGAACGGTGGCGAGCGCCAGCTCCAGGATGACGGTGCCGGATGCGGCGATCGCCGCATCGGCCTCGGCGAAGGCGCGCCATTTCGCCTCCTCGCCCGTCAGCACCTCCGGCTTCAGGTCCCAGTCGGCAATCATCTGGCGCACGCGCGCCTCCTGGCGCGGGACGGTCGGCAGCAGGAACCGCGTCGGGCCATTGCGGGCGACGAAATCGCGCATGGTTTCGCCGAAAATCGGCAAAAGGGTCGTGATCTCGGCGCCGCGCGAGCCGGGCAACAGCAGGATCGTCTTTTCCTCGTCCAGGCGCTTGGGTCGCTTACCGGCCCGCGCCGCGCGCGTCTCCAGCAGTTTCTCGTTGGTCACCAGCCGATGGCCGACGAAATGGGTCGGCGGGCCGCCGAGATCGCGCATCACCTGCGGCTCGAAGGGCAACACGGCCAGAACCTCGTCGACATAGGCAAGCATCGCCTTGGCGCGGTATTCCTTCCAGGCCCAGACGCTCGGGCAGACGTAATCGACCACGGGCAGGTCAGGCAGTGCCTGGCGCACCTTTTTCGCCACCCGGTGGGTGAAATCGGGGCTGTCGACGATCAAAAGCAGGTCGGGCCTGGCCGCGATGATCGCCTTGGCCGTCAAGCCGATCAGGCGGATGAAGCGCGGCAGCCGCGCCAGAACCCGGGTGAGCCCCATCACGGAAAGCTCGGAAAAATCGAAGAGCGGCTGAAGTCCCTGCCGCTCGAGCGCATCGCCGCCAACGCCAACCAGTTCGATCGGCCCGCCGTGGCGGTCCTTCAGCGCGGCGATCAGGTCCGCGCCCAGGAGATCCCCCGAGACTTCTCCGGCGATGACGGCGATCTTCAGGGGCCTGGTGCTCATGGGGTTCCTCCGGCAAGGCCGCGATCGATGCCGATGACGAACAGTCCGGCCTCGTCTGCCGCACTGATCAGCGCCTCGCGCTCGATCACCAGTGCCCGGCCAGCCTCGACGGCGATGCCGGCCAGCCCCGCCTTTCTGGCATTCTCGATGGTCGAACGGCCGATCGACGGCAGGTCGGCGCGTACGTCCTGCTGCGGCTTGCAAAGCTTGACCAGCTCGCCCTTGCGATGCTGCGAGAGGCGTTTTTCGGCTCTGAGATGCGCCACGCGCTCCAGCATGGCGTCGGTGCCCTCGGCGCCCTCGAGCGCGACGATGTCCGCCGACGCTTACCGCCCCCTGCCTACATCGAGACGGCCGAGCGCCTCGGCGGCTTCCGCACCGCGGGCGATGTCGCGCCAGTCGTCGGCAGAGGGGGAAACTTTACCGATCGGACCGGTGTCGGCGAGCAGGTCGGGGGCAATCTCGTGCGCGCCGATCACGTGGCAGCCTTGCGCCTCGATCAGGCCGATCACCATTTTCAAAACGACGTCGTCGCCACCGGCAAGCAAGGTCTTCACGGCCATGGGCAGCTTGAGCAGCGACTTCAGATTGACGCGGATCTCGCCGAAGGCCGGCCGTCGCTTGACGCCGCCCGAAAGCACGACGCGATCGATCGCGTTGGTCTTCAGCAGCGCCGACAGGCCGGCCATGTCACCGACGCCGATGACGGCCGAATCGAAGCCCTGCCATTGCTGGTCGGCTTCGTTGCGAAGGCGGAGAATGAAGGGATTCTCGCCGGCGGCGCGCGCCGCCTCGGCGACGTAAAGAGGCAAGAAGCCGCCACCGGCGACGATCGCCAGGCGGCCTTTGCGAGCCCCGGTCGGCGCCACGGCGATCAGCTCTTGCCGCGGAACGGCGATGACAGGGCGCGGTCGCTCTCCGCCGCAATGAAATCAAGGATTTCAATGACCGGCGGGCAATCGAGATACTCGTCGCGGATGGCAGCGGCATTGACGCGCGCCGAGGCTTCGCCCTCGAAGATCTGCTTGAAGGCGCGGCGCACCTGATGGATGACCGAACGCTCGATACCGGCGCGCGTCATGCCAACGACGTTGAGGCCACCGAGCACGCCCGGATTGCCGTTGAGCATGCCGTAAGGGATGACGTCATAGCTGACGGCGGACAGCCCGCCGACGAAGGCCTGGCGACCGATGCGGGTAAACTGGTGCACGGCCGAACCGCCCCCGAGAATGACCCGGTCCTCGACTTTCACATGGCCGGCGAGCATGACATTGTTCGACAGGATGATGTTGTCGCCAAGCTGGCAATCATGGGCGACATGCGAATTGGCGAGGAAGAGGTTGTTGCTGCCGACCACCGTCTTGCCGCCGCCCTCGGCGGTTCCGGTGTTCATCGTCACGCCCTCGCGCATCGTGCAGTTGTCGCCGATGGAAAGTGTGGTTTCCTCGCCGGCATGGTGGACGCTCTGCGGCTCACCGCCGATGACGGCGCAGGCATGGATCTTGGCATTGCGTCCGATCGTCGTGCGGCCGATGACGACCGCATGGGAAAGCAGCTCGCAACCGTCGCCGAGCGTCACCTTCGGCCCGACATGGCAGAAGGGGCCGATCTTCACATTCGCCCCGATCACGGCGCCGTCCTCGACGACGGCCATGGGGTGAATGACGGCGCCTGGCCCGATCGTGCTCATTTCTCGTCCTTGCGCATGATCATGGCGCCGATGTCGGCCTCGGCCACCAGGGCGCCGTCGACCTTGGCGTCACAGTGGAACTTCCAGATGTTGCCGCGCTGCTTTTGCTTGAAGACATGGAACTCGACGCGGTCGCCCGGCACCACCGGCTTGCGGAAGCGGGCATTGTCGATGGTCATGAAATAGACGAGGTTGCCGCCGCCGCCCTGCTGGCGCGTACAGATCGCGCCGGCGGTCTGGGCCATACCCTCAATCAGCAGCACACCCGGCATGATCGGGGATTCGGGGAAATGACCGGTGAAATGCGGCTCGTTGGCCGTGACGTTCTTGATGCCGATCGCCGAGTTGTCGCCGTCGATCTCGATGATCCGGTCCACCAGCAGGAACGGATAGCGATGCGGCAAAAGCTTCATGATCTCGAGAATGTGGCGGAGCCAGCTCGGTCTTGACCTGATCAGTCATTCGTTCCCCCTGCTTGCGGTTTTCGGACGACTCAAGGCCGCCGCAACGTCTTTTAGAAAATCCTTCATCGGTCGGGCCGGAATGCCGCCATAACGTTCGCCCGGAGGCACGTCCGACAGCACGCCGCTCATCGCCGCGATCTGCGCGCCGTCGCCGATGGTGACGTGGCCGTTCACGCCGCAGGCGCCGCCGATCATTACGCCGTCACCGATCTTGGTGCTGCCGGCGATGCCGACCTGGGCGACGATGCCGCAATGACGGCCGATGCGAACATTGTGGCCGATCTGCACGAGATTATCGATCTTCGTGCCTTCGCCGATCACGGTGTCGTCCATCGTGCCGCGGTCGATCGTCGTGTTGGCTCCGATCTCGACATTGTCCTGGATGATGACGCGGCCGATCTGCACGATCTTCAACATGCCCGCCGGGCCGGGCGCATAACCGAAGCTCCTGACCACGCGCGCCGTTGTGGATGATGACAGTTGCCGATCAGCGGACTGGATCGTCGCGCCGGCGGCGATCGTGCAGCCGCGGCCGATCCTGACGCCGGCGCCGATCACGGTGCCTGCGCCGTTGCGGCTACCCTCGCCGATCTCCACATCCGCGCCGATCACGGCCATCGGCTCGACCAGCACGTCCGGCTCCAGCCTTGCGGTCGGGTCGACGAAGGCGGCGGGCGAAATCCCGTTCTGGGACGGAGAGACCGGTACCGGGCGCAAGGCTTCCGGATGGAGCAGGCCCCCGGCCTGGGCGAAAGCCATGGCCGGCGACGATGCCAGCAGCACCGGTATATGATCGGGAATGAGAGATTTCAGCGCCTTGTCGCACAGGATCGCCGAGGCCTCGCAGGTCTTCAGCTCTTCCTTGCTCCGGCGCGACAGAATGTAACAGATGTCACCCTGGCCCTATAGACCGGCGCGACCGACCGGATCACCGCTCGCCCGCGCCTGCATCCTGTAGTTCCGCCTCGATCTGCGCCGCTGAGCAGAAGATCTCACGTGCGGAAAATGATTATGCTCCATCAGCCAAAACCCCAGAACGTTACTCAACCAGCAGCTCTGACTGCAAGACCTTAGAACTGGTTCGCCATGCTGAAGCGGAAGTTCTGACCCGTCGAAGTCCTCCCAGCAACCGGAACAGCGTAATCGAAGCGCAGCGGACCGAACGGCAACCACATGATACCTGCACCAACCGACGCACGCCAGCTCATGTCCGTGCTCGACGGTCGAACCATCTGTATCGACCTTGTTGCGTAAGCGTACCGGCATCGGCGAAGACCGTACCGCGGATGTTGAGATCCGACGGAACAGCGGCAGCGGGAATTGCTTCCGCCGAAACCGTCATGTGGTCGTGCTGCCGAGCGGATCGCCGTCGCACGCGCACCGATACTGCTGCTGGCGAAGCCGCGCAGATCCTGCCGCCGATCTGAACCGATCGAAGACGTTGAGCGACCGCCGGTCGCGACCATGTGGCCGGCGTTGCGGGCGAAGCACGAGGTCCATGTCTTCCGAAAGCGTGTGGAAGTAACGGGCACGGCCATAGACCTTGTAGAAGTCCGAATCGCCGCCCAGACCCGCATATTCGTGCGTAAAGGTCGCATAGATACCGTCACGCGGCATATTGCGGTCGTCGACAGTGTTGTAGACAACCGAATGACCGATGATCGACTGCTTCCAAGGGCTGCCCTCGATCAGATCGATGTAAGGATCCGCCAGGCGGTCGTCGGCGGTGTACGGAAGTCCGTCCGTACCATAGGCGCCGTCTTCCTTGTACTTCAGTTCCTTGTAGGTGTAGCGAACGGTGGTCGCCAGATCCTCGGTGATCGGCGCGGTCACGCGAACGGTCGCACCCATTTCCTCGTAGTCATAGTTCGAATTGCTGCTGGTCTGGCTCTTGAACAGGTCAAAGCCGGCGGCAAGACGATAGCCGAGGAAATAAGGCTCGGTGAACGAGAAGTTGTAGGTACGGCTGTCTTCCAGACCACCGCCAACGGCGAGGCGGATGAACTGGCCGCGACCGAGGAAGTTCTTTTCTTCGACCGAGGCTTCCAGAACGAGGCCGTCACCGCCGACCGAGTAGCCGGCGCCGATGCCGAACGAACCGGTCGGCTGGTCGACCACGTCGACGACCACGACGACGCGGTCCGAAGCACTGCCCGGCGCGGTCGAGATGTTGACGGTCGTGAAGTAGCCGAGAGACTCCAGGCGGCGCTTGGCGCGGCTGATAGTCTCCTGGTTGAAGGCGTCGCCTTCGGAGATGTCGAATTCGCGACGGATGACATAGTCACGCGTACGGGTGTTGCCGCGGATCTCGATACGCTCGACATAGGCGCGCTCGCCCTGGTCGACCAGATAGGTCACGCCGATCGTGTTGTTCTCGAAGTTGCGATCGCCGCGCGGCACGACGCGCGCGAACGGATAGCCCGCAGCCGATACCCGCTGCGAGATGGCTTCCATCGACTTCTGCACGTCACGGGCGCTGTAGGTATTGCCCGCACGGGTCTCGACCAGGCGCTCCAGCTCCGCACCGTCGATACCCTCGACGGTCGATTCGACGGCGATACTGCCGAACTTGTAGCGTTCACCTTCGTCGACGGTGATCGTGATGGCATATTCATTGCCCGTCTCGTCGAGCGCCACGTCCGAGGAGATCACGCGGAAGTCGGCATAGCCGTGATTGTAATAGAACTGGCGCAGCGCCTCTT
>JAHRYZ010000093.1 GCA_020621905.1 Rhizobium sp. | reverse complement strand
CGTGCCGTGGTTTCCAAGGTCGCATCGGAGCAGAAGCGGCTTCGCTGCTGACCGGCCGCGGCACAACCGCCGTGGACACGCCTTCCCCCGCCTCCCCTGAAGACGCCGCCCGCCGGCTCCTGATTTCCCTTCGCAATCCCACCCGCCTTCTCGTCGCCATCTCCGGCGGCAGCGATTCGACCGGCCTGCTGGTCGCTCTGAAGCGCGTGCTTGCCGATTCCGGCAGCCGCCACAGCCTTGTCGCAGCGACCGTCGACCATGCACTCCGCCCCGACTCGTCCGGCGAAGCCCAGGCTGTCGCCCAGCTCTGTGCTTCACTCGACATTCCCCACCGCATCATGACCTGGCATGGCGCCAAGCCCACCAGCGGCATTTCGGCGGCGGCCCGCGAAGCACGCTATCGTCTGCTCGCCGATGCGGCAGCCGATTTCGGGGCCACGGCGATCGTCACGGGCCATACGGCCGACGACCAGGACGAGACGATCGCCATGCGCGCCGCCCGCGCCGAGGACGACAATCTGGGACTCTCCGGCATGGCAGAGGCCATGCTGTACCATCGGCGCATCTGGGTGCTCAGACCCTTTCTTTCCGTGCGACGCGAGGCGATCCGCGACTATCTTTCCGCCACCGGCCTCGGCTGGATCGACGACCCGAGCAATGCCGACCGCCGCTATGAGCGCGTGCGCGTCCGGCAGGACCGCGAGCCAGCGCGAGACTGTCCGCAGACAAACCATCGAACGGCGCCGGCAGTTGTCGAAGGTGCGCCCTCGCGGTCGCGCGCTGCGCCATGCTCCATGCCGGTTGTCTCGGTGCATGCTCCCGATGAACGCCGAGCGAAAATCCTGCGCCATGCACTGGCGACGCTCGTGGCAGTGGCGGCGGACGGCCCCTGGCCAAGCCGGCGGCCATGGACAAGCTGATCCAACTCTTCGCGTCCGGATCGCTGTGATGACACTGACGTAACAGTGCAGTGCCGCCGCGACGGCGTCTTCGCTACGCGAAATCCGCGATGTTTGCCGTCCCGTGCCTGCGCATTCGAGCATCCTTTGGGACGGCCGCTACCGCATCACCAACAGCACCGACGAAGTCTTGCAGGTGGGGCCACACACGGAGCTGCTTCCACCGTCTGAAATCCGCGGGCTGCCGCCTTCGATGCAACGCCACATGGCCCGGATTTCCCCGCAGATCAGGGCGCACGGGGAGACGGAAGCGGGCGCCGACGAGGCTTCGGCCCACGCCACGGTCGAGCCCGCCTTCCCGCTGTTCGACCGCTTCCTCGCGGAAACCGATCTTCCGCTCGCCGATGCGGTCGCCCGCCTCTTTGGACGGAAGGCCTATTTGCCGCCTCCGGCTTAAGCGGTTATTGACGGAAAACGCACTCATACCGCCGCTTTGCCTTGGCAAGGCCCCAGTGCGATCCTATGTTAGTCGACAATCAGGCGGGCTCTTCAGCGCGCAACACATGTTCGGGGAGTTCGATGAACCCAAATTTTCGGAATTTCGCGCTATGGGCGATCATAGCCCTGTTGCTGATCGCCTTGTTCAGCATGTTCCAGACGTCGCCGTCACAGACCAGTTCGCGCGAAATCCCCTATTCGCAGTTTCTCCGCGAAGTGGATGCGGGCCGCGTTCGTGACGTAACCGTCACCGGCAATCGCGTGCTCGGCACCTATGTCGAGAACGGCACCGCCTTTCAGACCTATTCCCCCGTCGTCGATGGCAGCCTGCTGGACAAGCTGCAGTCGAAGAACGTGATGATCGTCGCTCGCCCCGAGACCGACGGTTCCTCCGGTTTCCTGAGCTATATCGGCACTCTCCTGCCCATGCTGCTGATCCTCGGCGTCTGGCTGTTCTTCATGCGGCAGATGCAGGGCGGCGGCCGTGGCGGCGCCATGGGCTTCGGCAAGTCCAAGGCCAAGCTTCTGACCGAAGCGCATGGCCGCGTGACGTTCGAAGACGTCGCCGGCGTGGACGAAGCCAAGCAGGACCTCGAGGAAATCGTCGAATTCCTGCGCGATCCGCAGAAGTTCCAGCGCCTCGGCGGCAAGATCCCGCGCGGCGTGCTGCTGGTCGGCCCTCCGGGCACCGGCAAGACGCTGCTCGCCCGCTCGGTGGCCGGCGAAGCCAATGTGCCCTTCTTCACCATTTCCGGTTCGGACTTCGTCGAAATGTTCGTCGGCGTCGGCGCCAGCCGCGTGCGCGACATGTTCGAGCAGGCCAAGAAGAACGCGCCCTGCATCATCTTCATCGACGAAATCGACGCCGTCGGTCGCCATCGTGGCGCCGGTCTCGGTGGCGGTAACGACGAGCGCGAACAGACCCTCAACCAGCTGCTGGTCGAGATGGACGGTTTCGAAGCCAATGAAGGCGTCATCCTGATCGCTGCGACCAACCGTCCCGATGTTCTCGACCCGGCGCTGATGCGTCCCGGCCGTTTCGACCGCCAGGTCGTCGTGCCGAACCCCGACATCGTCGGCCGCGAGCGCATCCTCAAGGTCCATGCCCGTAACGTCCCGCTCGCTCCGAACGTCGACCTCAAGGTCCTCGCCCGTGGTACGCCCGGCTTCTCCGGTGCCGATCTGATGAACCTCGTCAACGAAGCTGCCCTGATGGCCGCCCGCCGCAACAAGCGCGTCGTCACCATGGCCGAGTTCGAAGACGCCAAGGACAAGATCATGATGGGTGCGGAGCGCCGCTCCTCCGCCATGACCGAAGCCGAAAAGAAACTGACCGCCTATCACGAAGCCGGCCATGCGATCACCGCGCTCAACGTGCCGGTCGCCGACCCGCTGCACAAGGCAACCATCATTCCGCGCGGCCGTGCGCTCGGCATGGTCATGCAGCTGCCCGAGGGCGACCGCTACTCGATGAGCTACAAGTGGATGGTGTCGCGCCTGATCATCATGATGGGCGGCCGCGTTGCCGAGGAACTCACCTTCGGCAAGGAGAACATCACGTCGGGCGCCTCCTCCGACATCGAGCAGGCGACCAAGCTTGCCCGGGCCATGGTCACCCAGTGGGGCTTCTCCGACGTGCTCGGCCAGGTCGCCTATGGCGAGAACCAGCAGGAGGTGTTCCTCGGCCATTCGGTTTCGCAGACCAAGAACGTCTCGGAATCGACTGCCCAGAAGATCGATACCGAAGTGCGTCGCCTGATCGACGAGGCCTATACCGAGGCCCGCCGCATCCTGACCGAAAAGCACGACGACTTCGTCACCATGGCGGAAGGCCTGCTGGAATACGAAACGCTCTCGGGCGAAGAGATCAAGGCGCTTCTGCGCGGCGAAAAGCCGGCGCGCGACATGGGCGACGAAGGTCCGTCCGGACGCGGCTCGGCGGTTCCCTCCACCGGAACCAAGAAGGACGCGCCGAAGGGCGGCGAGCCTGAAAGCGGCCTCGAGCCCCAGCCGCACTGAAGTCGGCGGATAGAATGCAAAGGCCACCCTCCGGCTTCGGAGGGTGGCCTTTTACTTTTCACTCACAAGATGTAAGCGCTGTTGACGCTAATTGACGTGCTCTCCGCCGCGTTTTGTGGCAAGAGCACGCGCATTGGCGTAGCCGGCGCTTGGCCGGTCGGGAATCCAGCGCCTTTCGCCAGCGCCTCGTGACGCCGGCTCGATCATTGCAGGAGAACAGATGACTCGTCGCTATTTCGGCACGGACGGCATTCGCGGCCAGTCCAACAAGTTTCCGATGACCCCCGACCTCGCCATGCGGGTCGGGATTGCGGTCGGCACGATCTTCCGTCGCGGCCACCATCGCCACCGCGTGGTGATCGGCAAGGACACGCGCCTCTCGGGCTACATGCTGGAAAACGCGCTGGTGGCCGGCTTCACCGCCGCGGGCCTCGACGTCTTCCTGCTCGGGCCGATCCCGACGCCCGCCGTCGCCATGCTGACGCGCTCGCTGCGCGCCGATATCGGCGTGATGATCTCCGCCTCGCACAATCCCTTCGCCGACAACGGTATCAAGCTGTTCGGTCCGGACGGCTACAAGCTTTCGGACGAGATCGAGCACCAGATCGAGGCGCTGCTCGACGACGACATCTACGCGCAGCTGGCGCCCGCCCATGAGATCGGCCGGGCCAAGCGCGTCGAGGGCGACATCTATCGCTATATCGAGTTCGTCAAGCGCACGCTGCCCCGCGACGTCACCCTGCATGGCCTGCGCGTCGCCATAGACTGCGCCAACGGTGCCGCCTACAAGGTCGCGCCGCTGGCGCTATGGGAGCTCGGCGCCGACGTCGTCACCATCGGCAATGAGCCGAACGGCACCAATATCAACCTCGAATGCGGCTCCACCCATCCCTCGGCCCTGCAGAAAAAGGTGCATGAAGTGCGCGCCGATATCGGCATCGCCCTCGACGGCGACGCCGACCGCGTCATCATCGTCGACGAGAACGGCACCATCGTCGATGGCGACCAGCTGATGGCGGCAATCGCCGAAACCTGGGCGCAGGACCAGACGCTGAAGGGCGACGGCATCGTCGCCACCGTCATGTCCAATCTCGGCCTCGAACGCTTCCTCTCGGATAAGGGCCTCACGCTCGCCCGCACCAAGGTCGGCGACCGCTATGTCGTCGAGCACATGCGCCAGCACAATTTCAACGTCGGCGGCGAGCAGTCGGGACATATCGTCCTGTCCGATTTCGGCACCACCGGCGATGGCCTGGTCGCAGCGCTGCAGATCCTCGCCTGCGTCAAGCGCACCGGCAAGACGGTGAGCGAGATCTGCCACCGCTTCGAGCCCGTGCCGCAGCTCTTGCGCAATGTCCGCTTCTCCGGCGGCAAGCCCTTGGAAAACGCGACCGTCAAGCAGGCGATCGCCGACGCCGAGAGCGAACTGTCGAGGAACGGCCGGCTGGTCATCCGCCCGTCGGGCACCGAACCGCTGATCCGCGTCATGGCCGAGGGCGACGACCGCGAGCAGGTGGAACGCATCGTCAACGAGCTGGTGAGCGTGATCGGCAGCGTGCGCGGCGAGGCCGCCTGAGCACATCGACGAAGACACGAAAAGATGGCCGGCGGGTCTGACACCTGCCGGCCGATTTCTCTGTGACGAATATGCTGTGCGAAGCTTTGGGCCGACTTACCGCGGCCGGTAGACGGCGCAAAGCTTGTTGCCGTCGGGATCGCGCACATAGGCGAGATACATGGTCCCGAGACCGGACGTCCGCGGCCCGGGTGCGTCCTCGATCGAAGTGCCACCCAGCTCGACCGCGACATCGTGGAACTGCTGAACCTGTTCAGGTGAGTCGCACTTGAAGCCGATCGTGCCGCCATTGGCAAAGGTCGCGGGCTCGCCATTGATCGGCTCGCTGACGCCGAACGAATTGCCGTCATGCCGATAGAACAGCCGAACCTGGCCACCGGCCGCGACGTTGCGCAGCGCTTCGCCGGTACCGAGCACACCCAGGACCGCATCGTAGAAACGCTTGGACCGCTCGATATCGTTGGAACCAACCATGATGTGATTAAACATTGCCTGTCTCCCTTTATGGACGCCACACGCCCGCCGCCGGCAAGGCCGGTGTGAATGCACTTGAAAAACGCGGGGCTTTCCGCATGGCCAGCCGACCCCTCCCCCGATGCGATCAGCGGCCGGCTCCAAAAAACAACCGGCCGAGCATGGCCCGTCCGGCTGCAAAACTGAAAACTCGGAAAGATCAGGCCGAAAGCTTGGCCATGACTTCGTCGGAGACTTCGAAGTTCGAATAGACGTTCTGCACGTCGTCGTCGTCTTCCAGCGTGTCGATCAGCTTCATCAGCGACCGTGCCTTTTCCTCGTCGACCTCGATCGTGTTCTGCGGCTTCCAGATCGCCTTGACGCTTTCCGCCGCACCGAGCACCTCTTCGAGCGCCTTGGACACTTCGTTCATGTCCTCGAAGGCGCAATAGATCGTGTGGCCGTCCTCGTCGCTGGTGACGTCTTCGGCACCGGCCTCGATCGCCGCTTCCATGACCTTGTCGGCATCGCCGACCGAGGCCTTGTAGGTAATCTCGCCGACGTGATCGAAGGAGAAGGACACCGAGCCGGTTTCGCCCAGCGCGCCGCCGGCCTTGGTGAAGGTCGAACGGACGGTGGATGCGGTGCGATTGCGGTTGTCGGTCAGCGTCTCGACGATGACGGCGATGCCGCCCGGACCGTAACCCTCGTACCGGATCGCGTCATAGCTCTCGGCGTCGGCGCCCGACGCCTTCTTGATCGCACGGTCGATATTGTCCTTCGGCATCGACTGGGCCTTGGCGTTCTGCACGGCCAGGCGAAGGGCGGCGTTCATGCTCGGGTCGGGCAGGCCCATCTTGGCCGCAACCGTGATTTCGCGCGCGAGCTTGGAAAACATCTTGGAACGAATACCGTCCTGTTTTCCCTTGCGATGCATGATGTTCTTAAACTGTGAATGGCCAGCCATGGCACCCCTGATCAGGTCTATTTGTGAGGAATGGCGCCTTATACGAGCGAAACCGGCCCTGTTCAAGGGGAAGCCGGAGATTCGCCAACCGTCCTAGCTCCCATCTGGATCCGTGCCGGCAGCGCTTTTGCTGGAACAACTTCGCCGCCCCGTCGTTTCCACTGCCGACACCCGTCAACAACAGGAGATGGTTCATGGCAAGCTTCAGCGAAGCGCGCGAAACCCCGGTCGAGCAGCTGTGGGAGGAGATCGACGATATCCATGCCGGCATGCTCGGGCTCGAAGGCAGCCACATGCACATGCAGCCCATGGCTCCCTTCGCCGATCCGAAGACCAATACGATCTGGTTCTTCACCAAGCGGATTCGCATCTGGTGCAGGCGCTGAAACCCGGCAGCCGCGCGCATTTCTGCGTCGTCGGCAAGGACCACGACTATCACGCCTGCCTTGGCGGTACGCTCGCGGAACGCAAGGATCCGACCAAGGTCGAGGAATACTGGAGCTCGATCGTCGAAGCCTGGTATGACGGCGGCAGGGACGACCCCAAGCTCACCATGATGGCCCTGAAGCTCGACGACGGCAAGATCTGGGCTTCGACCGGCAATCCTCTGAAATTCGGCTGGGAGATCGCCAGGGCCAATCTGAACGACGACCGGGAACCGGATATCGGCGTCCACCGCCGCATCTCCTTCGGCTGAATCTTCGAAATCCCAAACGACAAACGCCCGGCCAGTGAGCCGGGCGTTCTTGTTTGGGCGATCAGGCGGCCGACGTGGCGGCCTGCCGACCGATCATCGCGCAGATTCCGTGTTCTTCGGCTGTGAACTCGGACCCGATGATCGCGCCGAACGCCGTCGCCGCCTGGTGGCTGCGCGCCGCGGCATCACCAAAGGCGTCGGGGCCGGCCAGCCGGAACGAGACGGCCGACAACGGACCGAACAGAAGCGCCCGTTCCAAATCCGGCCATTCGGCCGGGTCCGGCTCGACCCCGGCATGGACGGCAAACATCAGCGCCGCCGCATTCATTGGCATGCTCGGGGGGCCGGCCCGCATCGCCTTGCTGCGCGCCACCCCTTCGCGCATCTCCGCCTGCGACGGCATCGGCCGCAGGCCGGCGAAGCAATAGCTGATCCATCGGGCCTGAAGTTCGAGCACGGGAAGATAGGGACCGACGAGATCGTAGAGGCCCAGGAAGGCGAGCCCCGGCAGATCCGGATGAAAGCTGTGATCGTGCAGGTCCAGATGGGTGTCGTCCAGATCGACCGCCTTGGCGATATCGGCTCCGAGCCACGGCATGGAGAGGCGATAGCCGGTGCCGAAGACGATGCCGTCCGCATCGAAGGCGGAGCCGTCGTCGAACAACACCCTGCCGCCTTCGATCCTGCGGATCCAGGGCGCGACCGTGATGCGGCCTTCGGCGACGGCCGGCAGGAAATGATGCGACTGGGTAATACCGGCCGCGAAGATATTCTCGTCCGGGGCCGGCGCGCCGAACTGCGCCGGATTGCCCGCAACGCTCAGCACCTTCGCCTTCAACCCGGCCGCCAGCGCCTCCGGCGGCGCCACCGCCCCCAGCAACGCCGAGGCACGATTGAACATCACATGCTCGGTCGGCACGCCGGCAATCAGCTTCGGCAGGACATAACGCTGGCGACGGTTGGCCACCACCACCTTGGCAGCGCCGCCATAGGCAAGCTCCGAGGCGATCTCCAGCGCACTGATCGAACAGCCGGCGACCAGAACCCTGCGGCCACGATAGCGTTCGACACCGTTATACTGGGCCGCATGCACCGCGCCCAGGCTGCCGCTGAAAGTGTCGAGGCCGGGGATCTCTGGGATTTGCGGCGTGCGGTGGCGGCCACTGGCGACGATCACCCGCTTGAACACGTCTTCGCGAATCCGTCCGCCCGCGACCGAGCGCACGAGCCAGCCGCCCTCCGGCGCGCGCTCAAGCGCCTCGATGCGGGTGGAGAGCCGCAGATGCGGCAGAAGGCCAGCGGTGAAGGCGTAGCGCTCCAGATAGTCGAGCATGTCCTCCTGGCTCGGGTAGACCGGCGTGCCGGGCGCATGGTCGAGATCGGAGAAGGCAGTCATCACCCGGCTGGTATTGGTGCGCATGCCCGGCCACGTTGCGCGACGCCGAGGCCGAGTTCCACTGGCCGCCGACCCGGGCCGCGGCCTCGAAGATCACCGGCTCGAACCCGTGGGCGCGCAGCCACCGACCCGCGGCCAGGCCACCCGGACCGGCGCCGATGATCGCTACCGAATTCTCCGGCATGATGCTTGTCTGTTTCTCTTGCATGGATTTGCTCCTTGGGCTGTGATGGAGCGTGGCTATAGGCGCTTGCGATACGCACGTTTCCTAAAAGCTTCCTAAGTCGCGGATCGCCTATCCTAAAACCTGCCTAACTGCGATATGGATCGGTCCCCCTCACGGAGAACACCATGCTGGATGCAGAGCTTGCGGCTTTCATCGAGAGCCCGGTCATGCAGATTGTCGGGACGGCGGACGCCACGCGGCGGCCCGGGATCGCGCGCGGCGTCGGCGCTTGGCGTGCAAGAGACCCGGACACCATCGACCTCGTGCTCTCGGCCTGGCAATGGCCGGAAACGGTTGCCAACATCGAGGCGAACGGCCGCATCGCGGTGACGTTTTCCCGTCCTTCCGACTACGTCACCTACCAGATCAAGGGGACGGCGACCCTCAGGCCGGCCGATGACGGGGAGATCGAGCGATCTGCCGGCTACATGGTCGCGATCGTGTCGACACTGATGCGAAACGGCCTCTTGCCGGAGATCATCGCCCCGTGGCTCACCGCCCGAGATGTCGTGGTCGCCACCATCAGGATATCGTCGGTCTATGTGCAGACGCCCGGGGCGCAGGCCGGCACGAAGCGCGCGAGTATTGGCCGATGACGTGGTCGCTCGTCGAACTCGAAGCCTGTTTCGAAGGCGTCATTCCGTCGATCATCTCGACGGCCGATGCCGACGGCATTCCCAACATCTCCTATCTCTCCCAGGTGGTGATCGTCGATGACGATCACGTCGCCCTGTCCAACCAGTTCTTCGCCAAGACCGCCGCCAATATCCGGCTCAATCCGCAGGCCACCCTTCTCGTCGTCGATGGGCACAACGGCGCCCAGTTTCGACTCGACCTCCGATTTGCCTATTCCATGGAAAGCGGCCCCCTGTTCGAGAGACTGGCCCTTCAGGTCGAGGCCAGCAGCGCCCAGGCCGGCATGGCCGACGTCATGCGGTTGCGCCATGTGGATGTCTTCCGGGTTCTCGACATCGTCGACACGCCCTCCCCGACGGCCACACCGGCCAGACGCAGGCCGGAGAGGAACCGCCTCGACGCCACGCGCCACATCGTCGAAAGGATCGCCGCCGAAACGGATGCCGACGGAATCGTCGATGCGACGCTCGGCGGGATCCGCGACGGTCTGGGGTTCCACCATGGCCTGTTCCTGCACTGCTACGCGGACAAGGGCCAGGTCGTGGCGATCGGCAGCACCGGCTACACACCATCCGGCATCGGCGCGGAGGTTCCGCTCGGCGAGGGCCTGATCGGCGCAGCTGCCGAGAGCGGCAAGACGGTCAAGGTCAGCGACCTGAGCCGCATCCGCCGTTTCGGTTCGGCGATCCGCGCGACCACGCCCGACGAAAACCGGACCCGCTCTATTCCCCTGCCCGGCATGGCCGAGGCGATGAGCCAGATTGCCGTGCCGCTGCTGGTGCAGGATGGGGCCGAGGGCGTGCTGTTCTTCGAGAGCGCCGAGAGACTCGCCTTCGGCCGCGACGACGAGGCGGCGCTCGCCATCATCGCCCGCCAGGCGGCGACATCACTGGCGCTCTGCGAACGGCTGTCGCTCGAGGGCGAGAGCGCAGGCCATCGCCCTTCCGGCGCACCGGCCGGCGAAACCCTCATCGACGTCGTCCATCACCGTTTCGACGACAGCGTCTTCGTCAACGGCGACTACGTCATCAAGGGCGTCGCGGGGCGGCTGCTGGTCTTCATGATGGAGCAGAGCCAGGCGAACGGACGCCGGGAATTTTCCAATCGCGAGATCCGGCTGGATGCCACCCTT
Organism: Rhizobium sp.; assembly: GCA_020621905.1. Lineage (GTDB taxonomy): Bacteria > Pseudomonadota > Alphaproteobacteria > Rhizobiales > Rhizobiaceae > Allorhizobium. Next base: position 3,891 of record JAHRYZ010000093.1, on the reverse strand, counting down.
CGGCTGCCGGACTTCAAGGACAATCTCGAGACCCGCCTGCTGCTCCTGCGAAGAAGGCTTGAGGAAAAGAGCCTTCCGGTCCGCCTGATCCGCCTCGGGCGCGGCAAGATCGGGCTGGAGATCGACGGGAATCTGCGCCTGACACGCCAGTGAGCAAGCGCACATGGCCTGCGCCGCAGATCAGACCCCGCTCAGCACCAGGATCAGCGGCTTTCGCGGCAGGCTGCGCACCGAGACGCTGATCGTGGCGGTGTCGGCAATCTTCCAGTCGAAGCTCGGATCGAACATGGCCAGGAAGGTCTCGATCGGCGGCCCGCGGCGATGCATCGGCAGGATCAGCGCCGAGCGCAGGCGCTTGATGGTATTGCTCATGCTCTGCGCACCCATGGTCAGACCGCCGTCAACCGGCACCATGACGACGTCCAGCCGTCCGATCTCGGCGAAATGCGCGTCGGTCAGTTCGTGGTGCAGATAGCCGAGATGGCCGATGCACAGGCCCGCCACCTCGAAGATGAAGATCGAATTGCCGTTGGGCTCGAACGCCCCGCCCCAACTGCGGATATCGGTCGGCACATTGCGGATATAGGCGTCGCCGATCACGATGCGGTGCTCCGCCTTCTCGCCCGGCCGCGCGTCGTTCCACCCGTGCAACACGGTGGCAATGCCCGGATCGGGCATCAGCGTATAATGATTTGAATGGGCCTTGATCATCGTCACCACGTCCGGAAGCTGCGCGGTGCGGAGCCAGCCGTTGAAATCGGTGGCGATCGAGATCCCGCCCGGCGTTTCGATCTGGAAGGTCGAATGGCCGAGAAAGCGGATCGTCACCTCCGCGTCGAGGGCCGCGAATTGCGGCCGCAGCGGCTCGGGCTTGAAGGCGGCAAAGGTGGCGGATGGAAGCTCCCCCGCGACCAGCTGACACTGGCTGACCGGCGGCCGATCAGTCTCGGCGACGGCGAACGTCGCAGGAACCGTCATGGCGCAAAGCGAAAGGAACAGTCTCAGCAGCATCGGCCGCTCCCGTACCTCGTTCGGACGGAGAAAGCATGCGGCAGAGCAAAGGCCGGGTAAAGCCGCGAGCCAAGCCCGCGGCCTCACAATGGCGTTACCGGGGCCCCCGTGACGTCAGCGCCAGAAATCCGGAAGAGCCTCGGCAAGCCGCGGACCGAGGCGCAGCGGCGCGATCTTTTCGGCCAGGCCGGTGCGGTCGGAAATTTCCACGCCGACGCCGCAGATTGTCGCCGGACCATGCGCCGCCTCGAAACGGCCCTTCGGCATCTTGGAAATGAACCGGTTCAGTGGCTCTTCCTTCTCCATGCCGAGCGAGGAATCATAGTCGCCGCACATGCCGGCATCCGACATGTAGGCGGTGCCGCCGTTGAGGATCTGGTGGTCGGCGGTCGGCACATGGGTGTGGGTGCCGACGACGAAGCTGGCGCGACCGTCGACGAAATGGCCGAAGCACTGCTTCTCGCTGGTCGCTTCGGCATGGAAGTCGAAGATGATCGCGTCGGCCTGTTCCTTCAGCGGGCAGGCTGCCAGGATCGTCTCGGCCGATTTGAAGGGGTCGTCGAGTTCGGGGTGCATGAACACTCGGCCCATGATGTTGGCAACCAGGATTCGCGCACCATTGCGGGCGTAGAAGATGCCCGAACCCTTGCCCGGCGTGCCGGCCGGATAGTTGGCCGGGCGCAGGAACTGGTCATGCCGCTCGCAGAAGGAAACGGCTTCCTTCTGGTCCCAGACGTGGTTGCCAGTGGTCACCACGTCGGCACCGGCATTGATCGTCTCGAGATAGATGTCCTCGGTGATGCCGAAGCCGCCGGCGGCATTCTCGCCGTTGACGATGACGAAATCCAGCTTCAGGTCGGAGATCAGGCCGGGCAGACGCTCCCACACCGCGGTACGCCCCGTCTTGCCAACCATGTCTCCGAGAAAAGAAGCCGCATTCCACCTGTCCAATCGCCTTCAGAATGTTCTGAACCCGCTTTCGGTCAGTATGGCCTGCAGCCGGACGTCGTGCGGTTCTGCCGGCACTTCTGCCACCTCCTGGCAGTCGAATGCAATGCCGATAAGCCTGGGATCCCTGCCTTTTTGCAGCAATCGGGCGATCGCACGGTCATAGTGACCCGCACCATAGCCGATGCGGTTACCCAGGGCGTCGAAGGCGGAGAGCGGCACGAGCAGGATCTCGGGGTCGAGGACGGCCGCATCCGGACCCGGCCCACAGGTTCCAAAGCCCGTATCGACGAGTTCCGCACCGGTCACCAGTTCGCGAAAGACGATGGTCATCCTGTCCTGCACGATCGGCAGGCAGAGCCGCGCACCGCGCGCCTTCAGCCGCGCCATCAGCGGACGGATATCGGCTTCCGAGCGGATCGGCAGGAAGCCGGAAATGATCGTCCCCGGCTCGAATTCGAAAACGTCGCCGCCGTGGTCTGCCATGCGGACGCTGAACTCGGTGCGGGTTTCCGCCGGAAGCCGATCCCGGGCTGCCAGTCGTTCATTCCGCATTTGGGCCTTGAGGTCTTTGATGTTCATGCGCGCCATGTCCCCGAAATCGGCGGGACGATAGCCGAGATGGCCGGCGTTTCAAAGCCGGCAGGAAAGCAACCGATTCCGCAGGGCAAAATATGCTGCACAGCCGCAGATCGGGAAAGTCAGAATTAACATTTATCAAATAAAACTGAAGGCAAACCACCAAAGGATTTTGACGCATGAAGATATTCTCACGCTTCGGTCTGGTCGGAACCGTCACCGCCATGACGATCCTGATCCTGATGGCTTCGCTCGGCGCGGTGTCCTGGGTGATCTCCGGGAGCATCGCCGCCCGCATCGGTGAACAGGCGATCGCCGGCCAGAATACCAGCCTGAGGACAGCGGCGACCATCGTCGAGCGCGATCTGCCCGGCACCGTGGTGACCTGGGGCAAGGACGGCAATGTGGAGCGCATCGTCACCGCGGCCATCCCGCAGGAATTTGCCGCGCACGACATGATCGACAGCATCGGCCGCATGACCGGACAGACCGCGACGATCTTCGCCTGGGACGGTGAGACCAAGGACTTCTGGCGTCGAACCACCAACATCATCAAGCCGGACGGCAAGCGCGCCGTCGGTACCGCGCTCGGTCAGACCGGCGCCGTCTATCCGGTCGTCACCAAGGGCCAGACCTATCGCGGCGAAGCGGTCATCCTCGACATTCCCTACTATACGATCTACCAGCCGATCTTCTCGCCGGCGGGCGACGTCATCGGCATACTCTATGCCGGCGTGCGCGCTGCCGAGATCGACAACATGGCCAATCAGATGGCGTGGGCGATCGGTCTCACGGCACTGGTCGTGCTGCTCGTCGCAACGGCCCTCGTGGTCCTGGCCGCACGGCGCATCATGGGTCCGCTGCCGCAGCTGACCTCGGTCGCCGACGCCATGGCTTCGGGCCGGCTTGATGCCACGGTGCCGCACAAGGAACTGCGCAACGAGATCGGCGCCCTCGCCCGCGCCCTCGACGTCTTCCGCGGCAGCGCCTTGCAGAAGATCGAACTCGAACGTCAGGCCGCCGACAACGCGACGCTCGGCGAGCAGGAACGCAACGAGCGCGAGGCCGCCAAGGCGCGAGGCGCTGGCGTCCAGCAGGCCGTCGACGCGCTTGCGGGCGGACTGCATCGCCTCAGCGAAGGAGACCTCACCGTCCGCCTCGAACAGACCTTCGAGGGAGGCCTCGACCGGCTGCGCAACGACTTCAACCACTCCGTCGAAAAGCTCAACGGCACGCTCGCCCAGTTGCGCGCCGAAACGCACGGCATCGAGGCAAGCTCCGGCGAAATGCGCTCCGCAAGCGAGGATCTGTCGAAGCGCACCGAGCAGCAGGCCGCCTCGGTCGAAGAGACCT
>JAHRYZ010000092.1 GCA_020621905.1 Rhizobium sp. | reverse complement strand
CTTCAAGCTCGACTTCAGTGACGACAAGGGGTTTTCCGGCCTGAACAGCCAGAGCAGCGCGTGTGCGCATGGAATGCCTCCCGGTATCTGCGTTATTGAATGCCGGCCTTCTGCGACCTTGGGGTGAGAGTACAGACCAGCCAAGCGCACTGACAATTGCGACCTTAGTGTGTAAATCAGCACCTTTGGCATCCCCCTCCGTTTGCCTATAGTGACACAAGGTCGAGGAGGGACTTCATGATGAAAGCCGTGAACCTGGTGCTTCTGTTGGCGCTCGTCCCGGGACCGGGCGTCGCCGCAGACTTTTCCGACCCCGACTGGCCCTGCATCCAGCGCAAGGTGGAGAATCTCTCGGCGGGACTGATGTGGCCGCATCCCGTCACAAAGACTGCCCTGTCCCCGGAAGCGGAAGAACTCGCCGCCGTGCTGGCGCTACGCCGCGTCAGCCTGGAGGAAGCCGAAACCCATGTGCGCGATTTCGTCGCCAGGCATCCGTCCGACGCGCAAGCGCTCGGTGCCATCTTCCTGAGCGTTTTCGACAGGCTGTCGGAGAACCGCAAGCACCTGATGTCCGGCATTGCCCGCTACTCGCAGAGCCAGATCGCCCTCTCGGCCAGGATTGACGCCGATCGCATCGAAATGGCGAAATTGAGCGCGGAGAAGGCGCCGGATTTCGACCGGATCGACAACTCGAGGAAGAGATGGACTGAACGAGCGCATCTATCTCGACCGCTCGCGGGCGCTCACCCGCGTCTGCGACGCCGGTCCTGATCGAGAAGCGCGCCATGCGATCGCGCAGATCCTGCCTGCATCTGCCCAAATAGCGTCTGGGCACCCCATTCGAGTTCGGTATAGGCCACGGTGGCGTTGCGCGGATTGTGCAGGTCGAACAGCTGCCAGTGCCCCGCTTCGCTGCGGCCGATCGTCCTGATCGCCGCGCTGAGCGTCAGTCCCGCCTCCAGCGCAGCGCGCGTATCCGCCTCCAGCACGCCGAGATAGCGGGATTGAGGGGCCGCGGCCTCCGGCCAGGCCAGTATGGGACCTCCGTGGCCGGGGACCACCTGACCCGCCGGCATGCGCATCATGTCGCCGAGAACCGCCTGCCAGCCCTTCAGCGAGCCGTCGAGTGCCGGGGCATATTCGTCGAACAGCAGATCGCCGGCAATGAGCACGCGCGACGTTTGGTCGAGTACCGTAAGATCGGTCGCAGTGTGCGCCGTCGGCCAGGACCGAAGCTCGAGAACACGCCCGCCGAGGTCGATGGTCTCCAAAGGTGCAGCATTCCGATCCGGGGCGATGATCCGGCTGCCGAGAAAGGCCTGCGCGCCGATCAGCCGGTCGAAGCTGATCTCGTAACTGCCGGCCCGATCGGCCAGCGCCCGCGGCAGGTTCTGCTGTCCGACGACCACAGCGCCTGCCTCGCGCAACGCCTCGGCGCCGAACACGTGATCCGGATGCATATGGGTCAGGATCAGGTGCGAGATCGGCAGGTCGCTGTGTTCGCGAATGGCGAGATAGACCTGTTCGCCGACCTGACGCGAGCCGCCGGAATCGATGACCGCGATACTGTCGGCACCGACGACGAAGGAAATATTGGCGACATCGCCGGCATTCGTCGCATCCGGCTCGGCGATCGCGCCGCGATGGACGAACAGGCCCGGCATCACCTCGGCAAAGGCGAGACGCGATCGTGGTCGCACCGCGCAGAACGGCTTGCCCGCACCGCCCTTTGACAGCCATGCGGGCGGGCTGGCAAGGACCTGCTCCTCGCAATCCGCCTCACTTGCCGCGGCATGGCCCGGCAGAAGCGCGGTGCGGCAAACCTCATGCGCAACGGCGGCCCCTTGCGGATCGGCGGATGCCAGCAGGCAGATCGTCACGAATGCCTCGAACACATCTCACCTCCGATCCGCCTCGAACATGGTCGCGCTCAGCCTGGGACCGCGCCGGCTACCCCGCAACACATCCGAAAGGCTCGGTTCTGCGCATCGGCGCGCAGGAGTATGATGCATCTCCACACGGCTCTATGTCGTGTCTGGTCCTTGAAAGCGGGGACTTACCGTCATGAGACAGGTACTGGCAGGATTGTCCTTCTTGCTCGCAGCAGGCCTTGCCGGCGCCGAGGAGGCTTTGCCCGACAATCCTCTGATCGATGGACCGACATGGAATACGATCAAGGGCGCCATTGTCGGCGATGCGGTCCTGCGCGATGCGGCGCCACTATTGTCCCTCGTCGCGCCCTATCGCGCCGACGACGCGGCGACCGTGCCGGTGACGATCGAGCAGACAGATCCGACCGGCGGCCCGATCAATGCCATCAAGCTGGTGATTGATGAGAACCCGGCGCCTGTGGCCGCCGAAATCCGCTTCGGTGCGGCCATGATGCCGCTGAAGTTCGAGACGCGCGTCCGGGTCAACCAGTATTCCAATATCCGCGTCATCGCCGAGACCCCGAACGGCAGCTATATGACGGGACGCTTCGTCAAGGCGTCCGGCGGCTGCTCCGCGCCGGCCACCAAGGACTCGGCGGCAGCACTGACCGGCGTGGGCGAGATGCGGCTTAAGCTCTTCGACCTTCCTGTCCCCGACCAGACCTCGCGGCGCGAGGCGCAGATCATGATTCGCCATCCGAACTATTCCGGCTTGCAGCGGGACCAGGTCACCCAGCTCTTCATCGGGGCACATTTCATCAACGAACTCGAAGTCCGCCAGGGCAAAGAGCTGCTGTTCTCTCTCGAAGGCGGGATCTCCATCAGCGAAAATCCGGTCTTCCGCTTCAACTACATCGACAACGGTTCGCCTGACTTCACGGTCCATGCCGTCGATACCGAAGGCAATACCTTCGATCGGGTATTGCCGAAACGGCCACCCGCCTGAGGCCCGGAAGAACGAGGGTCAGAAGCAGAGCATCTCGGCTTCTGCCTGGGCGCGTCTGAGTTCGGCGACCATGGTCTGCGACACGACCGCCGTCTTGTACATCGCCAGTTGCTCGCCGCTCCCCTGCTGCAGGGCGAGCACCGTTTCGGCCTCGACATATTTCTCGTAGGGCAGGATCGACGCGATAATGTCGATGGAGCATGCGCACTTGCGCAGGACCTCGCGGTTCTGACCATTGGTCGCCATGCAGCCGAAGACATAATCGGTGCGGGCCTCTGTCGGATAGTCATTCAACCGCTCGGAAACGCCCTGCCCGCCGGCCGGCGCGGCCAGCAGCATCGCCGCGAGGCAGAGCGCCACCCGTCTCATGGTTTGTCCTCCCCGCCGTCCGACAGAGTGACGGCTGCGGTATAGCCGATGTCCGCCTCGCCGGCCCCTTCCGGCACGGTTGCCTGTAACGAGTAGTACCAGCCGGGTATGTCTTGCGAGACGGTGACGGCGAGCGCGAGTTCGGCAAAACGTCCCATCTGGGCGCGCGCCTTGTCCTCGGCAAACGGCCGGATCGTCACCTGGCTCGCGGCAATGTCGCGCTTGCCGAAGCGTAGCGACACCGGCACGATCTCGGCTTCCTTCAGCAAGGCTTCCTTGACCCGGTTGCGCATGTAAAACGGGCTTCCACCTGACTGCTTGGCGATGTCGGCAAGCGCGCTCTCGAGGAAGTACATGATCAGCGGATTGCCGACCGAGGCCGGGAAGGTGCCGATGAACCGCATCTGCGGGCCCCTGTGCAGGATCAGGGCGACATTGTCGTCCGAGGTCAGTTGCAGGCCGATCGTGTCGTTGTCGGGCGACTCGCCCTTCTTCAGGGGGGACACCACCCGCTTGTAGACCAGGGTGTCTTTGCCCTTCGCGCCCTCAGGCGGCGGTGGCGAAGCTTCGAGGCCCGAGAGAGCTCCCTTGCGGAACAGCAGATCGTAGGTTTCGGCAGCCGACAGTGGCGCGGCCGTCCAGCCGAGAAAGACGAGAAGAAGCAGAAAGACGCGCATGGCAAACCTCCCTTTTTCCGTTGAGCCTAGTGTCGCCGGCGCGCTAGTCACCGCAGACATTGGTCGGTATTGGCTCATGCCGCCCGGCCACGCGTCTGCCAGTCGATCAAGGCCCTCAGCCGCACCAGCTGCACCGGCTTGTTGAGCACGGAGAACGACATTTCCTGGCCGAGTTGGAAGAGTTCGCGCTGGCGATTGGCCGAGATGATGACCGCCGGTATCTCTTCGCCCGCCAGAGCCCTCAGCGTCCGGATCGTGTCTATCCCCGTATCCTCGTCGTCCAGTTGGTAATCCGCCAGCAGGATGTCCGGCGGGGTTCCGATCTCCTGCATCAGCGCCACGGCCTCCGCCGTCGATCCGGCCGCCAGCACGCTGGCCCCCCAGTTTTCCAGCTTGCGCGTCATCGCATGGAGCTCGTCGGCATCGTTCTCGACGATCATGACGATGAGATCGAGGCTGCCTTCGGGCATCGCCTCCACCATGGCGCTCTCTCCGCTACCGACGTAGCCGGGCGCGGCAAGCGGCACCTCGATCGAGAACATCGAACCATGGCCCAGTCGCGATTCAAGCCTGACGGGATGTTCGAGATGCCGGCACGCACGCTCGACGATCGACAGGCCCAGGCCCATGCCGGTGCCCTTGCCGCCGCCACCGCGGGTGAACTCCTTGAAGACCCGCGCTTTGTCTTTCTCCGAAATGCCGATCCCGGTGTCCCAGACCTCGATGCGCAGGCGGTTGCCGGCCAGTCGGCAGCCCACCAGCACGCGGCCGCGCTCGGTGTACTGGATGGCATTGACCACCAGGTTCTGCACGCAGCGCATCAGGTAGCGCTGGTCGCTGGTCACCCATCGGCTCGACGGCACAATGGTCAGATCTATGCCTTTCTCCCCAGCCAGCGGCGCCAGGTCTTCCGCCAGTCCCTGCAGCATGCTTCCCAGGCTGAAGGAGGTGATGTTGAACTCGGCACCCGAACTGTCGAGACGCGAGATGTCGAGAAGGGCCTGCAGCAAGGTCTCGATCGAGTTGAAGGATCGGTTGAGACGGCTCACCACTTCCCTGGCTTCGGACTGCTCGACGGTCTCGGTGGTCGAAAGATAAGCTTCGCCGCATTGATCGGCTGCAACAGGTCATGGCTTGCTGCGGCGAGAAAGCGTGTCTGAACATGCGCCGCCTCGGCCGCCTCCTTGGCCTGTCGGGCGCGCCCTCGATCTCGTCTGTTCATTCGCGTGGACCTGCAGCAGCCGGTTGGCTTCGGTAAGCTCGGCGTGCGCTCCGCACGCGTGCTCGAGCAGGGCCGCGGCTTCCGTTTCCGCGGTGACGTCCATGATCGAGACGATAAAGCCCTCGTCTGGAAGCGAATGAAGCCGCATGTCGAGGCTCATGCCGTCGCGGCGGCGGAAGCGCCGCTGCACGGTCTCGCCGCGCCGGAGCGCCTTGAACCAGCCGGCGACTTCCGGTCCCTGCGACCGCCGGTCGATGATCTCGTGGCGCTCGATATGCTCGATGATCCGCTGGAATCGCGTTCCCTTCTTGAGCAAAGGTAGTGGTATGCCGAGCAGTTCCCCGAACCGTTCGTTGCGCACCAGGAGCTCCCCGCTGGACGAAAACGTGCAGACGCCGAGCGACATGTGATCGAAGGCGGCCTGCAACAGATGCGCCTGCTGGTCGATCAGCCGGTTTTTCTCGCGCCGGTTCTCCCGCACCAGGTCGGTGATCTCGGTCTGCAGGACGGCCATGTTGTCCGAACTGGTCTGGCGATAGGAGATCTGAAACCAGCGATCGTTGCGCAGCGCCATGACGAAGGAGGAGAAGCGCTGCCCGGACGGTCCCTGCGCCGTGGCCATTGCCCCGCTCCTGGCATCGGCGCCATCGCCCTCATCGCGCGACAGATAGCGACTCGAATTGACGGCCGTGAGATACTCGTCAAAGGCGAGCCCCGGCTTGATCAGTTCCTCGATATCCGGCAGCAGATGGCGGAACTGGCTGTTGCAGACCTGCAGCCTGTCCTCGGAAAACAGCGCGAAGCCGCCCTCCATCGCCACCATGGCATCGGCGAGGTTCCGCTGGATTCGCTCTTGCGCCTGATAGGCGATCTCCAGTTCGCTCGACGCGCGGCCGAGCGTGTCGAGCGCCTTTTCCAGGTCCTTGGTCTTCTCCCAGACCTCCGTCTGCAGCGCGATCGCCGACTGGAACAGGGAATAGGCGGTGCCGCCCACCTCATGGCCACGCTCGGCGCGGTTGATCAGCGCCTCGATGATCTTCGCCTGCTTGGCGATCTGGATTTCATACGGGTCGCTCGGATCGATCACAGCGGCGTGCTCCCCCTGGGACGAAAGAAGGCGACGCCGACGAAAGTCTGGTTCACATGCACACCGAGATGCTGTTCGCCATAGGTGCTGAAGCCGACGACGCGGCGTTCGCGGAAGCGGTTCGAGGCCTCCACGTCCAGCCCCTTCCTGTCGATCTCGAGCTTGCGCAGATAGCAGTCGAAGCCGAGGATGAAATCCGGTGCCTCTCCCTGCTTGTCGGTGACGGTAAGCCCGCTGTCGAGCGTGCGAATGATCTCCTTGCCCCGACCGAGCGTCAACAGCAGCCCGTCATCGATCGCCGACAGGAAGGTCAGGCCGTGCTCGCCGTGAATCTGCTGGATCGCCCGCACGTGATAGATGTTGCCATTGCGCACGAGAACCGGGTTCTCGGCGAAAATGGTCGGCGAAAGGGCATCGACCGGCACCCCGACGAGACGGGCATATTCCGTGGCCGCCGGCGAACCGTTGATCTCCAGGACCAGCCGCTCCTCGGGCACCGCCTTGGTGACGACCATGCGGCTTTCGGTCGGTTGGAAATGGTCGAAACCGAGGCCGCAGAAGGCGAGGTCGGTCTCCAGCAGCAGAAGCAGCGCGGCGTTGCTGTGGAACTCGCCATTGCGCAGCACCTGGGTCCGCTCGAACCGCAGGCCGTCGCCGGCCGATCCGCCGAAAACCGGGATGTCCTTCAATCCAGCTTCCAAAGCTGCCACCAGGATATCCTCCTGTTTGGAGAGCCCGTCGGCGAAGATCAGGGCCAGCCGCTTGCGACCGGGCGTGGCGCGGAATTGCTCCGCCAGCCGTTCCGTCTGCTGCATCACCTCGGCGATCGACACCGGAGAGATCGGGGTAAACAACGTCGAAGCCACGCGAAAATGGCCCCGCTCGAAAGCAAGGGCCACCAGTGCGTCGTCCTCATAGCCACGCGGGGTGATCTGTCCCGCCGTGGTGCAGCCGAAGACGACGGCATCCGGCAGGGTTGCCGGCAACGCGGCGGCGATGCCCTCCGGCGAAAGCCGGTTCGGCACGAAGAGCAGGATGAAGCTCGGCCGGGCATGGTCGAGCTGGCGGCGAATGTCCGCAAGTGCCGCGGCCGGCTCGTCGGCATGGGACACGGCGATCCGCACCGCCTTCGCGGGGCTGCGTTCCAGATCCTCCAGAGCCTTCACCGCGCCGCCGACCTCCTGTGAAAGACCCGCCACCACTCGCGGTTCCGTTACTGCAGGCTGTGGCGGATCGAGACTTCCCGCACGAGCATTGCCGCCTGGGTGCGATTGTGCACGCCGAGCCGGCGCAACAATGCCGTGATATGCGCCTTGACGGTGGCCTCCGCCAATTGCATCTCGTAGGCAATGAGCTTGTTCGGCATGCCTTCGCAGATCAGACTGAGGATGCGCGTCTGCTGTTGCGACAGATGGGCGATCTTGCGTGATATGGTTTCAACCGAACGGTCCGTGGCCTGCGCCCGCGTCGGCAGGGTATAGCCGGGCGGCACATAGGTCTTGCCGTTCCAGATGTCGCGCATCGCGTCCTGGAACGTCTGCCGGCCGGTATCCTTCGGGATGAAGCCCGCAGCGCCGGCGGCCATGACAGACTGGACGACCCCTTCTGTGGTGATCGCGGAGATGACGATGACCGGAATGTCCGGCGTTCTCTCCTTGATCTTCATGAAACCACTCAATCCGGACGCATCCGGCAGGTTGAGGTCGAGCATGATCAGATCGGGCGAGAAGCGCATCCGCAACTGCTGCAGCGCCTCGCCCAGTGAAGTTGCTGTTCGAATGCGTCGGGTATTGAATATGCTCTCCATCGTCGTCGCGAGAGCATCGCAATAAAGCGGGTGATCATCGATCACCAATGCCGACTTTATCGAAAGCAAGTGGTCGGACAATTCTGCCCGCGACATGGCTTTCCTCCCAAAAATATCTCCTGATCGTCATCAGCGGAGCAGCCTCCAACTGCCCCGTATGCCACGGAAAATATTCCCGCTCTCAAGCGTGGCTGAGCTCTCCCAAACGCAACCACGCGTAATTTGTTGCACAGATTCGAGGGTAGCGCAATTGCGGAGTTTCTCGACGAAAATGCGACATCAAATGGCGATCAATCAATCACCAAATTATTGAAAACATTACAATATATCAGCATTCTTCCGCACTTAATCCGTTAGGAATTCATTACATTAGGCGGGAGATTGTGGCGCAAGCATGCCCGGCCCCGCACCTTTGCAACGCTGTTTGCCATGGCCGGACGGCTGCGCTAGCAATCGGCCGGCATGCAGATTAAATTAACGCGTTAACAATTGACATCAGACATTTTCGCGAAGGACCAGACGATGGGGATAAAGAACACCGCTCAGTCCATGGTGGATGCGTTGATCGCCCAAGGGGTCGACACCGTCTTCGGCATACCGGGAGCCCACACCTACGACTTCTCCGACGCGCTGTACAAAGCGCGCAACCAGATCCGGATGATCCATACCCGCCACGAACAGGCCGCCGGATACATGGCCTATGGCTACGCCAAATCGACCGGCCGGCCCGGTGTCTTCACGGTCGTGCCCGGCCCCGGCGTACTCAATGCCGGGGCCGCGCTCTGCACGGCCTACGGGGCGAACGCGCCGATGATGTGTATCACCGGCAATATCATGTCCCACCTGATCGGCCAGGGACGCGGCCAGCTCCACGAACTTCCGGATCAGTTGGCGCTGCTGCGCGGCCTGACCAAGTGGTCCGGTCGTATCGACCACGTCACCGAGGCGTCGGGGGTCATGGCCGAAGCCTATGAAAAGATGATGAGCGGCAGGCGGCGTCCCGTGGCGGTGGAGGTGCCTTGGGACGTGTTTGGCCAGACCGGTCCCGCGATATCCGTGCCGGCCGAGCCGGCACCGGCCCCCATGCCTGACCCCGCCCGCATTGCCGAGGCCGCGGCGCTGATCCGTCAGGCGAGGCGACCGATGATCATGGTGGGTGGCGGCGCCGTCGATGCAGGGGCGGAAGTCCTGGCGTTGGCCAGGGCGATCGGGGCCCCGGTCGTGTCGCACCGCTCCGGCAAAGGCGTCGTCTCCGATGACGAACCCTGCGCCTTCGACCTCGTGGCCGGTTATGACTGGTGGAGGGAATGCGACCTCCTGATCGGCATCGGCTCGCGGCTGGAACTGCAGTTCATGCGCTGGCGCTGGCAGCCGGCCGGGCTGAAGACGATCCGCATCGACATCGATCCGACCGAAATGGTGCGGCTCAAGCCCGGCGTCGGCATCGTCGCCGACGCGGCGGAGGCAACGCGCGCCCTGATCGCCGCCCTCGCTGGCCTTGCATCGTCGGATCGCAGCGGGGAGTTCTCCGCCTGCCGTGCCGAAGCCCGCGCACGGATGCAAGCCGTGCAGCCCCAGATGACCTATCTCGAAGCGATCCGCAGGGCGTTGCCACGGGACGGCTTCTTCGTCGAGGAAGTCAGCCAGATGGGCTTTACCGCCCGCTTCGGCTTTCCGGTCTATGCTCCGCGCCAGTACGTCACCTGCGGATACCAGGACAATCTCGGCTTCGGTTTCAACACGGCGCTCGGGGTCAAAGTCGCCAATCCGGAAAAGGCCGTCGTCTCGGTGTCGGGCGATGGCGGCTTCATGTTCGGCGTCCAGGAACTGGCCACCGCCGTGCAGCACAACATCGCTGTGGTCGCGGTCGTGTTCAACAACAACGCCTTCGGCAATGTCCGCCGCGACCAGGCGACCGTCTATGAAGGGCGGCTGATCGGCTCGGACCTCGCCAATCCCGACTTCGTCGCGCTGGGAAAAAGCTTCGGCGTGGCGTCGGAGCGCGCGGACAGCCCGGCGGCGCTCGAAGAGGCGGTGAAACGGGCGCTTGCCTCGGGTCGCCCGGCGCTGATCGAAGTTCCGGTGGAAACCGGCTCAGAAACCAGTCCCTGGACCTTCCTGCACCCCACCCCGCATACCTGAGAGGCGCCACTCCCGAGGAGAAGGGCGGGGCGGCTAGCCGCCGTTCACCAGTTGCAGGATGAGCGTATGCACGTTACCGCCCGGACTGAGTTCGACTTGGTCGAAGTCGCGGCTGCGCTGCCGCTGTTCCTGCGACAAGGCACCGAGGCGCTTGGTCATCTCGTCTCTGATCTTGCGACAGTTGGGATCGCCGGGCACGGTGAGCCCGACGGTCGCCGCCTCGATCTGTTTCACCATCTCGACGATATAGTCGCCGTGCACCCGCTCGTGATCGCGCACGCCGCTGATGAAGCTCTCCCAGTTTGCCTCGACCGATGCCGGCAGGACATTGGCCGGTTTCGGCAGCACATAGGTGATGATGAGCTTGGGCTTCGCCGTCGCCAGAACGATCGTCGCCGCGCGTTTCATTTGCGGGTCCAGGTCAGGAAAAACTGGTCTGGGCGATCGCCCGCGTGCCGATGCTGAGCTTCGGTCCCCGCGCACCGATCGAGGCGTAGAGTTCCGCGCCGCTTACGCCGGGTACCGAATAGGTCTGCACCTTTTCCACGGGCTGCCATTCAGCCGCCGTAGCTGGCGACGTCGCCGCGAGGCCGGCCAAGATGAGACTGAGTGCAATGCCTGCTTTCACGCGATGATCCTGTGCCTGGTTTCCGCGAAACTAGAATCGAAGCCGCGCTCACGCAATCGGCCAGCTTTCCGTAACGCGATATACAGGGACCGGAACGGAAAAGCCCGCGCCAATCGATACCGGCGCGGGCTTCTCAACGCTCGATGCGTGATGTTTACTGGATGGATGCGAGCGCAGCCACGAAACGTTCCTGGGCTTTCTTCGGCACCTTGACGTCCTTGTAGGCTTCGAGATTGGCAGGAGCGTCGCCGACGACGACGAGGCCGACCATGCCCATGCCGACATGCGGTGCGCACTTGACCCCATAGGCACCGGGCACGTCGAAGGTCACGGTGATCTTCTCGTTCATCTTGCCCTTGAACTCGGCGGCGCCGGCCGGAAGCATGCCCTTGATGATCTCGGCATTGTGGCCCTTGTCGGTCGGGACGAAGGTGACGGTATCGCCGGCGGCAATCTTCACGCCGGCCGGCTCGAAGACCATGGCGCCGTCCTTACCCTTGTTCAGCATGTGGACTTCGTGGTCGGCGGCAGCAGCGGAACCGGCGAAGGCGGCAAGCACGACAGCGGCGGCAGCAAGGCGCTTCAACATCATGGACATTCTCTTATCTCCTTGAAATCAGGACCCTTCGGATCCGTTGGGACAGGAGATACGCCTTTCGCATGGGCCCTTCTTTGTGCTTGCGCAACTAACAAAGCGCAATTTCCGACCCTTTCGATTGCGCCGCCTCAAGAGTGATCCCTGAGCCCCTCGGCAAGCTCCGAAAGGCCGGCAATGTTCCTGACCAGCAATTTCTGCCGGCCGCCCTCGACCAGTCCCAGGCCCTCCCAGGCGCTGAGGATGCGCGACACCGTGTGCAGCGTGGTCCCGGTCATTTCGGCGATGTCCTGGCGGGAAATGGGGAAGTCGATGCGGATACCGCCTTCCTCCTTGCGTCCTGCCTTGCGCGCAAGGCGCACGACGGCGTGGGCGACGCGGCGCTCGACCTCCTGCGTGGACATTTCGCGGATGCGGGTGTGCGCCTCTTCGAGCCTCTGCCCGATCGTCTGCATGGCGGTGACGGCGAGCCGCGGATTATGCTCGACGAAGCTGGGCCACAGATCCGTCGGCCAGCCGAGCGCCAGGCTTTCGGTGGCGGCAATCGCGGTTCCCGGATAGTCACTGCGCTGCAGTGCCTTGGCAAAGCCGAAAAGATCGCCCGGATGCACCACCCGCACGATGATCTGCTGCCCGTCTTCGGTGACCTGGGTCACCTTCAGGCGGCCATGCAGGAGCAGATAGAAACTGACCGCGGGCTGGCCCTGTTCGAATATGTACTCACCCTGCGGAACTCGTCGCGAGGTCGCGTGCGCCAGAAGCTTGTCGAGCTCCTCGTCGCTCATCCGGTCGAATAGCGGAAGAGCCTTGACGACGGTCCGATCGATCTTCACCGTCGCTGATCCTTTCTGCGATCACCCGCGCCCAAACTGTGCCGGGGGCCGAACGAAACCGCCCTTGAGCTACAGTCAATCTGGGTTCTAGACTAGGATGCCGCCTGACGAAAGGCAAAAACGAGCCTTGCATACCAGCTATCGTCACGGACCAGGCGAAAACCGACATTGTCGGGCGGTGTACCGACCGAACAACCGCCGCTCTTCGGGTCGCGGATGAAAGCGCTGAGCGGGGAACGATGCTTGCCCGACGCAATATAGATCCCGCAGCTTTCGCTGGCATGGGCGGCCTTTGCGCCATCGCCCAGTGTGACTTTGCGATTGCAGGTCGACGTCCACTCCCAGACATTGCCGGCGAAATCGGCCAGGCCGTATTCGCCTTCGCCGAAGTGGCCGAGCGGCTGCGGCGCCGGATCGCGCGAGGCTTTGCGCGACGCCTCGCGCTGGTAGTCGGCCAGCCATCGCAGGGCCGGGTTCTTGCTGTCGGGATCGACACCGAGAGCATCGTCCGGAAATTTCGAGCCGGCGGCGAAGGCGAGATCCTCATCGCTCGGAAGGGTCCAGACCGCGTCGGTGCGAGCGCTCAGCCAGCGGGCATAAGCCGTCGCATCGTCATGACTGATCGAAGTGGCGGGCAGGTCGAACGAAGAGGGTGTCGTGGCCTCGCGGGCCGGGCACGCGCCCTGGGCGACGCAGGCATCATATTCGGCCGTCGTCACCTGGTACTTGGTGATATCGAGCGCCCGCGTGCGGCGCACCTCGACCTTCGGCGCATCGACCGCGAAGTCGTTCTTGTAGAACTCGCCGGCCGGCCGGTAGGTGAAATCATGCGGCTCGATCCGGATGGTCGCCGGCACGGGAAAATCGGCTGGCGCCGCCCTGAACAGGCCGGTCTGAACGCCAAGGCCGCCGACGACAGCCATCATGAGAAGCGCCGGCAAGGCGACCGAGGCACCGGAAACGAAATGGGCGTGACGGATGGCGGACATGGCGACCTCCCGGAGGCAGTCGATTGGCGGGCAAATGAAGAGGGTGCCCATGCCCGCACATTTCGGGCATGGGAATTTGCGGAGGTGATCAGCTGGCCGAGGGTGCCAGGACCGAGGTCATCAGGTCGTCATTCCACTCGCCCGTGACGGTGAAGTGTCCGGCGGCGCCGAGTTCGAAGGCCTCGATCAGGTTGTGGTTGACATAGGCGTAGATGCCCGGCTGCTGGAAGGTGTAGTAGGCGGCCCCTGCCGCACCACCGGGGATGAACCAGGTTTCCTGGTCGGTTTCCGGAGGATTGTGGAACTTGCCGGTCGCCCAGACATAGTCGCCGTGGCCGCCGATCAGGTGGGGGCGGGTGTCACGGTTCGCCTGCGAATGGATGACCAGAACCCGATCGCCGACTTCGGCCTTCAAGGCATTCTCGCCGGTCAACGCGCCGACGGCGCCGTTGAAAACGATGTGGCTCGGAGTGAGGGTGCGCATGACCTGCAGCACATCCTGATAGGCATCGCCGGCCGACTCGTACTTCTTGAAGTTGCCCTTCTCGTCCTTCGGAACGTAGAAGTCCTGCTCGCCGACATAGTAGACCTTGTCATAGACCAGTTCATTGCCCTTGCCGTCCTTCAGGCCGTCGCGCGGCAGCACCATGATAGCACCGTTCATGCCCGAGGTGACGTGCCACGGAACCATGCCGGGAGGTGCGCAGTGGTAGACGAAAACGCCAGCCTTGGTGGCCTTGAAGCGCAGTATCGTCTTCTCTCCCGGATTGACCACCGTCAGCGCGCCGCCGCCAAGGGCACCGGTGGCCGAATGGAAGTCGATATTGTGCTGAAGCGTATTGGTATCGGGATTGATCAGCGTCAGTTCGACATAATCGTCCTGGTGGACGACCATCAGCGGACCGGGGACCGAACCGTTGAAGGTCATGGCATGAACCTCGGTTCCCTGGTCGTCGACGATGATCTTCTTTTCCTCGATCGTCATGGTGAACTCAACGACCTTCGGTCCGCCCTCGGCCTTCTGGCTATGGGCATGGACGAAGGGCGGCTTCACGAGTTCGATCTTCTGGCGAGGCAGTGCAGCGATCTGGGCTTCGGTTGCCTTGGGCGTTGGTCTTGATCTCGCCGCCTTCGGCGCGGGCTTCGGACGTGCTGATGATCGGCGCCAGTGCGCCGGCGAAGGCCGCACCGGCCAGGATCGTGCGGCGAGTTACCTGAAACTTCTCGGTCATCGGATTATCTCCTTTAGAGTAGAGCGGAACGAATATCGTCCGGTCGAGAATTGTTTTACGCCCGCACTGCACTGCGCAATTTGTGCC
>JAHRYZ010000091.1 GCA_020621905.1 Rhizobium sp. | reverse complement strand
AAATCTTCAGCGGGCCACCGACACCGTGAAATTCGCCCCCGAGATGATCATTGTCTTCCTGCGCCTTGAAATAGGGCAGAAGATCCCGATAGGACCAGGCACCGGTATTCACCGATCCCGGCCGGGTGACCGCCGCGTTCCAGCGATCATAATCGGCGGCCTGGCCGCGCATGTAGACCATGGCATTGACGGTGCTGCCGCCGCCCAGAACCTTGCCCTGCGGCACGATCGGACCACGACCGTTCAACTGCTCCTGCGGCTTGGTCTGATGCATGGACAAATAGGTGTCCTTGGCCAGAAACTTCATGTAACCGGCTGGAAAATGCATGATCGGGTTGGCCTTGCGCGGACCACGCTCCAGGATCAGCACGCGCGCCCTGCCCCTCGTAACCAGCTGGGCCGCCACGACGCAGGCGGAACTGCCGCCGCCGATAATGATATAGTCGTAAGTCTTTCCTGCAGCCATGTCTCAGTCTCCAGCCAACGCAAAGGCGGTGCTGTCTTCATTCAATAAAAGCGGAATGGCTTTGAGGCGGATACCGCCTTCGAGCGTCTCGCCCGGCGACAGGACTTTCAGGTCGCCGAGTTCCGGTAGCTGATGGCCGTTGGCCAGATGCGACATTGGTTCGAAACAGAAATAGTCCCGCTGGAAAGCCGGATCGAAGCTCGTGTCAGACACGAAGACGAAAGCATGGCGAAACAGCGGATCAGCCGTCAGGGAGAGCTTGACGCCACGCTCCGGCCAGGTGACTTCGGCTTCGCCGCACCACTCCTCAAAGCCGTTATTCACCCAATGATGCGGCAAACCCATCGGCTCACTGAAATCGACATCCCCTGGAATTGTGGTAGCTTCGCCGGGCAGCCAGTCCGCCACTTCCGTCCAGTATTTGCGCGCCGGCGCAAACAGCGTGGTCATCGGCGTCATCGGGAAATAGGGATGCCAGCCGAGGCCGAAGGGCAGCGCCTCCTCGCCCGTATTGGTGACGGATAAGCTGAGAGCCAGGGCATCATCCTCCTGCAGGGTGAAGCACTGTATCGCCGAATAACTATAGGGCGTCGTAGCACTGGCCGTCTGGTCAAAGGCAAGCGCGACGGACCGCGCATCCTGCCTTTCAATGCGCCACTCCCCCTGCCAGCCATCGCCATGCAGATAGTGCCTGTCCCAGTCCGTATTCGGCTCGAAGCGATAATCGCGCCCATCAAAACGAAATTGGTTGTCCTTCACCCGGTTACCGAACGGCACGAGCGGATAGCAACCCACCTGCAACGGCCCCGCATCATCGCCCGGCGCTTCCCGCAGGAGCGGCACGCGCGCACCCTCGCGCTCCCACCAGAAACCAAGAACGATGCCGCCCTTGGTGGAGATACGCGCTGACATGGTGCGGGTGTTCAGATCGACCATGGACATGGTCTTCACCCCTTGTTGCGCATGGCACTGCGCTTGATCGCCTGGATATTGGCGAGCACCGCGACGACGATGATGAGACCGCGCACGACCTGCTGGAAGAAGGGGTTGATGCCCAAAAGCACGAGGCCGTTTCCGATCAGCGTGATGACGAGCACGCCCAGCAGCGTGCCCAGCATGGAGCCGCGACCACCAGAAAGCGCCGTGCCGCCAACGACCACGGCTGCGATGACATCGAATTCGAGACCACTGGCCGCCGTTGCATTTCCCGATCCCAGGCGCGACAGGAGGAGGATGCCGGAAATGGCAGCCATGGCACCGGCAATGGCAAACAGGGCGACGCGGATACGGGCGACATTGATGCCGCTCAGGAACGCGGCATGCGGATTGCCGCCGATGGCAAATACCGAGCGACCAAACGCGGTCTTGCGGCTGACAAAGGCGAAGACGGCAAACAGCACCAGCATGACGATGGCCGCCGGCGGAACGCCGAGGATCGGCCGATCCAGCATATCGACGATATCGTTTCGGCCAATCGAAACCGGCAAGGCATCGGTGACGAACAGCGCCGTGCCGCGCAACGCACTCCAGAGGCCCAGCGTGCCGACAAAGGAGGGAACATCAAAATAAGCGCGCAGGATGCCGGCAATCGACGCCAGCGCCGCGCCGATGGCAATCGCGAAGACGAAGGCGGCGGGCGTCGGGACACCCCATTGCAGCAGATAGGCAAGCGCTACCGAGATGAAAGCCACCATCGGACCGACGCTCACGTCGATTTCGCCAGAAATGATGATCAGCGTTGCCGCCCAGGCTGCGATGCCAATCGTTGCCGCATCGCGCAGGATATTGATCTGGTTGTTGAATGTCATGAAGCCGCCGGCAGTCGCCGTAAAGACGATGTAAAGCAGGGCAATCGCGACGAAGAGGCTCACTTCGTTCATATGCTGCGCAAACCCGCCGCGTCGCCGCGGTGCGGATTGAAGCGTCGTGACTGCCTTTTCGAAGGACATGCGTATTCTCCGTCAATGACCGGCGATGCAGGCGGCCATGACGGCGTCCTGATCGATATCGGGCGATGTAAACTCTTCCTTCAGCGTGCCCTCGCGCAGCACGACGACACGGTCGCAGACAAGCGGCAGTTCTTCGATCTCGCTGGAGACGAAGATGATGCTGCGCCCTTCGGCGGCAAGCTGGCGGATGATGGCGTAGATCTGGGCCTTGGCCTCGACATCGACGCCACGCGTCGGCTCGTCGAGGAGAAGAATGCGGCTGTCGGCATGAACCCAGCGCCCGATGACGACTTTCTGCTGGTTGCCGCCAGACAGTGTACCGATCGGCGTATCGGTCTGCGCCGTTTTCACGTGAAGACGCTGAATGACCTTGCGGGTCGCATCGGCCATGCGCCGCGCCGACAGGACGCCATAGCTGCTGACGGCCGAGAAATCCGTGGAAACCGTGTTCTCATCGACGCCCAGAAGCGGCACAATGCCCTCTTCCTTGCGGCTTTCCGGCGTATAGCCGAAACCGGCATCGAGCATCTGGCGATAGTTCGGCCGCCTGGCAGGCTTGCCATCGACCATCACCGTGCCGGCATCAAAGCTGCGAACACCGATGATCGACTGCAGGAGTTCCGTGCGCCCGGAGCCCAGCAATCCGGCAATTCCCAAAACCTCGCCCTGGTGTAGCTTGAAGGAGATCGATGACAGCTTGGGCGGCAGGGAGAGGTCAGAGACTTCAAGAACGACGGTCTTTCGTGTCCTGGTTTCAAGAGGTGCGACCTGCCCGGCCTCCGAACCCAGCATAAGCCGGACGATGTCGCGGGTATCGGCACCGGCGACATCCATGGTGTCGATAATGCGTCCATCACGCATGACCGTCGCCGACCGGGCGATCTGACGGATCTCATTCATCCGGTGGCTGACATAGATGACAGCGATCCCCTCGCTGGCGATCCGCTTGACGGCAGTCATGACCTTTTCGGCTTCGGCGGCAGCCAGCGAACTGGTGGGCTCGTCGAGAATGACGAGTTTCGGCTTTCCAAGCAGCACGCGCGCGATTTCGAGCAATTGGCGTTCGGCGGGGCTGAGACCGGCCACAAGCCGTGAGGGCGACAGGTCGAGACCGAGCCTTGCCATGGCCTCCGCTGCCTGCGCTTCCATGTCGGCGTAACTCAGGACACCGGCCTTGGCTGGCCAACGCCCGAGAAACAGATTTTCGGCAAGAGACATGCCGGGTACGAGGCTGAGTTCCTGATAGACGACGCGCACGCCGAGTTCGAAGGATTCCTGTGCACGCGCTGACCCTGCCTGCGTGAGCTCCGCGCCGCCAATACGAACCGAGCCGGTGTCTGGAACTTCGGCACCTGTGAGCAAGCGGATAAGCGTGGATTTTCCGGCACCGTTTTTGCCGAGCAGAGCACGAACTTCACCAGCAGCGACGTCAAAGCTGACATTGTCGAGCGCCAGTACGCCGGGATAGCGCTTGGTACAGCCTTCGATCGAGGCGATAATCGCCCGGGCAGAGCCTTGGCTGGCCGCAGAATACGTCATGACTGAGCCTGTTCAGGAATTGATCGGCTAATACACTGGAAGAAAGGCCCGGCCAGCCGGACTAAAAGTCCGTCTGGCCGGGTAGGTCAAGCACATCGCCACACGAGCGACGCTTGGGAGATCAGGGGATGCCGTCAGCATGGGCTTCAAGCCATGCCTTGCCGGATTCCGACGTGCGATAGAGATCGATGTCATATGGCACCTTGATTTCAGCAGGAGCCTGCCCGTCGATCGACTTGATCGCCTGTGCGAGCGCCAGCTTGCCAAGGCCCTGGCCGGAGATATCGACGACGGCCTTGATGACTGTAAAGTCAACAAGCTCCTGGGCAATCTCGGCAGTCATGTCGCCACCGAAGACCACAGTCTTGCCAACGTGGCCTTGGCTTTTCACTGCCCGCGCTGCGCCCAGCGTGGCACCACCGGCTTCACCGAAGAAGGCATCGAGATCCGGATGGGACGACAGCATGGTACTGGCAACGGAGACGGCCTTGTCGAGCGTCGCGCCTTCCTGATTGTCAACGATCTTGGCGCCCGGCACCTTGGCCATCAGCGCCTCCTCGAAGCCCTTGCGACGAATGACGCAGACTTCGACGAATTCGCAGTTGAGGACGGCGATTTTCGGCATCCTCTTCCGCAAGGAAGTAGTCGGCAGCCGCATCGCCCAGCTTGAAGCCAAAGTCATAGGGGTCGCCGACGGCATAGGCCGAGACGAATTCCTTCATGTCCTTTTCACCAAGGCAGGTGTTGTAGCAGACAACGGGAATGCCGGCGTCATGGGCGCGTTGAATCGCGCGGTATGACCCATCAGCCGAAACCGGCGAAACGATGATTGCCTGGACGCCCGCGGAAATCAGCGAGTCGATGAAGGATGACTCCTTGCCAACGTCACCTTGCGCATTGGTCTCGATGATATCGAGCCTTCGGCCCGCATCCGCAGCGCCGGTCTGGATGCCTTTGCGAACGCCGGCATAGAAGCCCTGCGCATCCATATAGATCGCACCCACCTTCAGGTCTTTATCCTGCGCCGAAACAGGCCCGGCAACCAGCCAAACGGCGCCGAGCGTCATTGCCGTCAAAGCGGCAGTCTTTATGAGCTTCATGTGCTCCTCCCAATGAAATCGAATTTCAAGATGCGCAACCGGGACCGGCGGCAATCCCGCGCCTCAAGCGGAACACATGCAAAATATCGTTCGTATTACCATTGTCAATATAAATAGGATTATTTTTTCAACGACCGCAAGGCGCATGCCTTTCAGCTTGGGTCATCACTTGATGTTCAGCAGAACCTTTCCCATTAAACCCAATTTTTCAATATTTTGGATCGCAGAATGCTGGATGGAAATCCACGCGGCCGCCCACAAAACCTCTTGATATAAATAGTATTTATTTTAGAATGACCGCCATTGCGTCACCATGTGCGTCGATGGACGGACCTTTCGAGGTCGATCGCCAGGCCGACTAAAGGAGAATCGAATGACAGTTGCACGAACGGCGGGGATGGTGTCGGCCAACGGCTTTCCCATTGCCGACAGCGGCAAGCGAAGCGTTCGCGAAGCTCTGCTCCAGCAGCTCGTGGACATGATCGTTTCCGGTGAGATGGCTGAAGGATCGATTTTGCCCAACGAGACGGAACTGACCGAAAAATTCAACGTCAGCAGGACGACGTTGCGGGAAGCCATGCAATATCTGTCTGCGCTTGGCATTGTCCGCTCGCGCACCCGTGCTGGCACGACGATCCTGCCCAGGGAAAACTGGAATTATCTGGATCCGCTGGTGCTGGATGCCACGCTCAAATTCGGGGCCGACGAGCATTTTTACCTGTCGCTGATCGATGCCCGCCAGTTGCTGGAGCCCGCCGCCGCCGCCCAGGCAGCCGCCAATGCAACGGCACGCCAACTTTTCCAGATATCCAAGGCCTTCGAGGAAATGGTGGAGGCCAATGCGCGCGATACCGAAGAGTGGAGCCGCGCGGATCTCGACTTTCACACCGCCATCATCAATGCGAGTGGAAACTGGGTCTACCGGCAGTTTGCAACAGCAATACGCGCCGCATTGCTGGCCAGCTTCCGATTGACCAACCGCGCCAGCCAGTCCCATGAACAAGCCATCATCAAGCATCAGGATGTGCTGGAGGCCATCAGAATGCGTCAACCGGAAGCTGCTAAACATGCCATGGAGCAGCTTATTGGAGTTGCGCAATCGAGATCGCCGAGGCTTTGCGAAACATTCGTTTGTGAGCCCCGGTAGCCAAGACACTGAGACGGTGGTTACCGAGTCCATCGCCTGACAAATGGCGTAGCGTGGAGCCCGAGAGTCTGCGTTTCCACGTTGCCCGCCTTGAAAGGATATGAACCATCGACCAGGTCGTGGGGATGTGCGAGGCGTTGAAACAACTAAACAAATTCCTCGGCGATCGACATAAAACGCAGCCGCTTCAGGAAGCCGGCCTGGCCCTGCTCCAGAGAGTGTTCCCAGCGCGGTTTGTAAAGAAGACAGATTCCGGGGCGCCAGGAGCTGTGTGGAAAGATAGCTGGGGACCCCGCGATCAATGACAGTTTCGGGGCCGGGGAGCGGAATGGCAAACTTAAGGAAGCAAAGCGGGATTGTCATCGTGCTCGGCAACCAGCAGACCGGCTATTCCAAGCCCACAACTGCGAAACGGCGCATCAGACCAGCCCCTTGGCATTGCGCTGTAAGACAGAACACTGCGCCTGCCGACGGTCTCTTCACGACATGATGAGCCCACCGTCGACGTTGATCGTCTGACCGGTGATGTAGGCAGCATCGGCAGACGCCAGGAAGGCGACGAGTGCGCCGACTTCGGCGGGCGTGCCGGCGCGGCCCATCGGGATGCCCTCGACCCATTCGGCCATCAGTTCGCCCGGGCCATAGTCGCCGAGCATCTTGCCCCAGACACGATCGTTATAGTCCCACATTTCGGTATGGATGATGCCGGGGCAGATCGCGTTGACAGTGATGCCTTCCTTCGCCAGTTCCTTGGCGAGGCTCTGGGTCAAACCGACAACGCCGAATTTCGACGCGGCATAATGGGGCGTGTAGATGAAACCCTGACGGGCCTGGCCGGATGCCGTGTTGATCAGGCGTCCGTTCGTGCCACTGGCGCGAAAGCGCGCGACCGCCTCCTGGCAGCAGAGGAAGACGCCCTTGGTGTTGACGTCGAGATTGAGGTCCCATTCGGACTCACTCAAATCCTCGATTTTCGCGATGGTGATCACACCGGCATTCTGTACCGAGACGCTCAGCGGTCCCAGGCGTGCTTCCGCCTCGGCATAGGCCTCCCGAACTGCGGAGGCCTTCGTAACGTCGAGTTGGAGTCCAAGGACTTGGGCGCCGGTCTCTCCGGCGAGCCGCAAGGCCACCTCGGCTGTATCAGCCTCAATCGCCGCAATCGCGACCTTCGCCCCCTCTTCGGCGAAACGCCGGGCAATGCCCAGCCCGATTCCCTTGTTGCCACCGGTGACGAAAACGGCCTGTCCGGAAAAACGCTGCATGGTCGACTCCTCCTGTTTGCAGTCGTTCCGACAATCCGCCCCTACGGAGCATCAGGCTGTCAGTCGCGCTGCCGTAAACTTGTCCGTGACGAAGACGTTTATGATGCCCATCCTGAGAGCACCTGCGATCGCCTCTGTCTTCGATTCGCCGCCGGCCAAGGCCATGACGCGATCGGCCTTGCGCAAATCCTCGAGCGAAATGCCGATGACCCGTTCGTTGAGCGGGGTCTCGACCGGCCTGCCCTCGCGGTCATAGAAGCGGAACGAAATCTCGCCGACGGCGCCGGCATCGTGCAGCATGGCCATTTCCTGGCGGGAGAAGACGTTGCCGGAGCGGGCCAGCAGTTCCGAGGGTTCGACGGCACCAATGCCGATGATCGCCAGCGTCAGACGGCCGAAGAGATCCATCGTGCCGCGGACCACGGGGTCGGCCAGCATTACCAGTTTCGCCTCCCGCGATGAGGTGATGCCCTGGACGAGGAGCAATCGCGGCTCGCCACCAGTCAGCTTCGCAAGCCGGGCGGTCAACTGGGTCGCATGCGTCTGGACCGAGGCCTCGCCCATGCCACCGAGGATCTGGACAATGTATTTGGCGCGGCCGGTCTTCAGCGGGTGGATATTGTCCACCATGCGCAGGATGGTCTGGCTCCAGCTTGAGACGCCGATGATTTCGTCCTGCTGCAGAGTGACCTCGACGAAATGCGCCGCCGCCTCGCCGATACGGGCCATGATCGCGCCGTCGCGATCCTCGGAACAGTCGATGACAATTGCCTCGGTCAGGCCGTAGCGTTCACGCAGAGCCGTTTCCAGGTCTGCGAAGGTTCCCGGTGGCGGAATGATCGTGGTGCGAACAATCCCTTCCATCTCGGCACGCTTCAACATCCGCGAAACGGTTGCCTGTGACATGTGCATGATCTCTGCGATTTCTGCCTGCCGCTTGCCCTCGGCGTGATACATCTGCGCGACGCGGGCGATAAGTCGAAGCTCGTTGAGTCGTCCCATGAACCCTCCAATGGGTGAATTTTTATTCACCCATAGATGAAGTCACGGGAACGGTCGAGCGGAAGATTGCGTCCTGCCAGGTGGCAAGACGTGTCGCGGTGTCCGTTGGCTTCGGCTCGAGCACCGCAGTCTTCCGGGGTAACGCCCTGACGGTGTCCAGACCATCCCAGAGACCGAGGGTGAGGCCCGCGAGATAGGCGGCCCCGAGCGCCGATGCTTCGGCGGCGTCACACTGGATCACCGGATGCCCCAGTGTGTCTGCAACGCACTGCATCAGGAAGCTATTCTTACTCGGTCCACCATCGACAAACAGGCGACCTAGCGCAGTCGGCGACTGGGCCGCCATGGCCTTGAACACGTCATGAACCTGGAAGGCGATCGAGTCGGTCACCGCACGCGCCATCTGCGCCCGTGTCGTGTTGAAGGTGATTCCGGAGAAGAGCGCCCGCGCATCGGCATGCCAATAGGGCGCACCGAGACCGACGAAGGCCGGGACGAAGCCTGGGCCCTGAGGTTCCGCCGTCTCGGCAAGCTCAATCAGCGTCTGCACGTCCGGCAGGCCGAGGATGTCCGCCATCCACGGCAGCGAGGCGGCCGAGACCAGAATGTTCCCCTCGAATGCGTAGGTAGGCTTGCCACCGAGCGACCAGGCGATCGTCGTGGTGATGCCGTTCTGCGGCGCTATGAAGTGCGGCAGGGTCGTCATGATCGATGAGCCGGTGCGAAGGTGACCTTTCCGTCGCCGGGCGCAAAGGCACCATGACCGAAGAGGCTGCGTGGCTATCTCCGATCGCTGCGGCGATCGGGATGCCGTCCGGCAGGCCGGGACACCGAAGATTTCGCCAAATCGGCAGGCACTGTCGCGAACCTCCGGCAGAATGCCTTCGGCACCCCGAACAGATCGCAGAGTTCGTCACCCAGGCCGAGCGCGTCAGGTCGAGGAGCTGGCTGCAGCGCGTTCGAGGCGTCAGCAGGCGTGCACCCGTCCGCCTGTGAGCCGGTGGATCAGCCAGGAATCGATCGTACCGAGACGCACCTGCCGACCGCGAGGGGCACGGTCGAGACAGCCATCTCATCTTCGGTCCGGGAACATCGGATCGATCGGCAACCGGTGAGCGCTTCGACGCGTGCGGAATGTCCGGCGGCATTGAGCTCGGCGCAGACGGGGGCGCTGCGGCGGCACTGCCAGCTGATGACCGGGCCGAGCGGCTCCCCGGTTTCACCGTCCCAGATGGTCACCGATTCACGCTGGTTGGAAATGGCAATCCCGGCAATGGTCGCGGCAGGCGCGGCGGCGAGACATGCGGCAATCGCCTCCAACACGGATCCCCAGACGCGCTCGGGGCTCTGTTCGACCCAGCCTGGCTGGGGATGGGAAATCCCGACGGGAGAAGTGCCGCGCGCCACGATCTCGCCCTCGGTCGAGACGAGCACGGCCTTCGAGTTGGTGGTTCCCTGGTCGATGGCGAGAATGGCGGTGATCATGTGGGCTCCGAATGCTGCAGGATGCCGCCCATCATCATGGCGGCATCCCAATATCTTTTGGCAGCTGTTAGCTGCGGCCGCTCTTACGCACCAGCAGTTCTTCCGCTGCCGTGGCCATCGCCTCGGGCGACATGCCGAATTCGTCGAGCAGGAACTCTGCCGATCCGGTCGGCGCGAAGATGCCCGGCACACCGAGGATCTTCATCGGCACGGGCGCCTCCGCCACGACGACTTCCGCCACGGCGGATCCGAGGCCACCATAGACCGAATGTTCCTCGGCCGTCAGGATCGCGCCCGTGTCGCGCGCGGCGGATACGATGCTGTCGACATCGATCGGACGCACGGTCGCCATGTTGAGAACACGCGCCTCGATACCGCGGGCGGAAAGGATTGCGGCAGCCTTCATCGCCCGGTGGGTCAGGGTGCCATTGGCAATCAGGGTCACGGCATCTCCGTCGCGCAGGCGGTTCGCCTTGCCCAGTTCGAAGACGTGGCCCGGCTGCAGCAGATCCGGAACACCCACGCGCGACAGCCGGAGAAAAACCGGCCCCTCGTAGCGGGCGGCCCATTCGACGGCCGCTGCCGTCTCGATCGAATCGCAGGGCGCAACTACCGGAAGATTGGGCAGCACCCGCATCCAGGCGAAGTCTTCGATCGAATGATGCGTCGGGCCCAGTTCGCCATAGGCCATGCCCGACGAGATGCCGACCAGTTTCACGTTGGCGTTCGAATAGGCGATGTCGGCCTTCACCTGCTCAAGCGAGCGACCGGTAAGAAAGCATGAAGCGCCGCAGACGAAAGGCAGGAGACCGCCGTTCGCAAGTCCGGCGCCGACGCCGACCATGTTCTGCTCGGCGATGCCGACATTGACCAGGCGTTCGGGCCATTTGGACTTGAAGCCGCCGAGTTTCGAGGAGCCGACGGAGTCATTGCACACGGCGACGACTTTCGAGTTTTCGGCACCCAGGCGCTCCAACACCGCCACGAAGGCGTCGCGGCAGTCATGCAGTTTTTCTGTGATGGTCACGGCGTTCATCAAAGCACCTCCGAGAGCTCGGCCAAGGCGATCTTGTATTGTTCGGCATTCGGCACCTTGTGATGCCAATCCACCTTGTCCTGCATGAAGGAAATCCCATGCCCCTTGTTCGTGTGGGCGACGATGCAATGCGGGCGAGCAGACCGATGCTGAAGTGCCGGGACGATTTCGGCCATCGCGTTGCCGTTGATTTCCGTGACATCCCAGCCGAAAGCCGAAAGCTTGGCGCCGAACGGCGCCATGTCGTTGGTGTCGCTCAGGGCGGCACCCTGCTGGAAACGGTTGTGGTCAATGATCAGGGTCAGGTTGTCGAGGCCGAACTGGGCGGCTGACGAAATCGCTTCCCAGTTGGAGCCCTCCTGCATCTCGCCGTCACCGGTCAGCACATAGGTGTGGTAGGCGGCGCCGGTGAGCTTGGCGGCCTTCGCCATCCCGACCGCGACCGGCAGGCCATGCCCGAGAGGCCCGGTGTTGGTCTCGACGCCCGGAACCTTGTTGCAGTTCGGATGTCCATTGAGACGCGAATGAGGCTTCAGGAAGGTTGATATCTCGTCCTCAGGAAAGAAGCCGCGTTTCGCGAGCGTCACGTAAAGTGCCAGGGCGACATGCCCCTTCGACAGCACGAAGCGGTCCCGTTCCGGGTGTTTGGGCTGATCGGGCCAGATTCTCAGAACCTGGAAAAACAGCGCCGTCAGGATGTCGATCGCCGACATCTCACCGCCGATATGGCCAGCGCCAGCTTCGTAAACCGCCTGAAGATCGCGCAGGCGTATCTGCCTCGCAATGCGGTCGAGATCATTTGGCTGCATGGAAACCTCATCGTGAATAAATATACCGTACGTCATATAATTGCATCTCATCTTCTCCTGTCAAGCCGGGCGCCGGGAATTAATTCTCGGACGCATCGAGAATCGACAGTTGACAGCCCAAGGATCCTTGCGATACGAATTTACACACAGTAGTGAATATTTATACCGTCGATCGACAAGCCGGTATCAGCATGGGAGGAGTGGATGTCGGTATCAGCGACAGACCAGGAGCGCGGCGCAGGTGCGAATGCCCTGTCGGCACTGAGGGGGACGACCGGCCCGTTGATCGGGCTCATCCTCCTGTGCATCTTTCTCTCGTTCGCCACCGACAAATTCATGTCGGCCCGTAACCTTCTCAACGTCCTCGACCAGATCACCGTCCTCGGCATCATGGCCGTGGGGATGACCATGGTGATCCTGATCGGCGGCATCGACCTGGCCGTTGGTTCGGTTCTCGCCCTGACGATGATGGTGATGGGCTATCTGGCCAATCAGGTGGGCCTTCCTTTACCCGTGGGCATCCTGATCGCCTTGGGAGTTGCAGCCGCAACGGGCGCAATATCCGGCATACTCATAACGGCGCTCGGGGTGCCGGCCTTCATCGCCACGCTTGCGATGATGTCGGTGGCGCGCGGCCTCGCCAACATGATCACCGACGGACAGCAGATCGTCGGCTTCCCCTCATGGTTCAGCCTCCTGGCCTATACCCGTTACGGCGGCTTCCTGACACTGACCGTGGCCGTGATGCTGGTCGTCTTCGTGCTCGGCTGGATCTATCTGCGCTACACCTCGGGCGGTCGCTCGCTCTACGCGATCGGCGGCAACCAGGAAGTCGCCCGACTCGCCGGCATCAGCGTCAGCCTCTACACGATCGGCGTCTATGTCGTCTCCGGTCTGCTTGCGGGTCTCGCGGGCGTGGTTCTCGCCATGCGCCTCGACTCGGTCCAGCCGACTGCCGGCGTCTCTTATGAACTCGACACCATTGCAGCCGTCGTCATCGGCGGAACGAGCCTCAGTGGAGGCAAAGGCGGCATTCTCGGAACCATCATCGGCGTCTTGATCATCGGCGTGCTGCGCAACGGCCTGAACCTTCTCGGGGTCTCGCCCTTCACGCAGGCCGTCGTCATCGGCGTCGTCATCGCACTCGCTGTCGCGGCTGAAGCCATCAAGAGGAAGTGACGCTTCGGCGACGCATCAGTTTGGCGGCAATGCCGCCAGTTCACCGCCGGGCAAATGCCAGGCAAACCTTCGGTCCTGCGATGGTAGCGGGGTCCCGAAACAACGGAGGAGATCTACCATGAAACTCAAGACCATGCTTCTGGCCGCCGCAGCGCTGGCGACGACTGCCCTGAACCCGCTCGGCGCGTCCGCCGAGGAGGTGAAGAAGATCGGGCTCGCCGTCTCGAACCTGCAGGCCGACTACTTCAACCAGATCAAGATCGGAGTCGAGGCCTATGCCAAGGAGAAGGGCATCGAGGTCATCACCGTTGACGCAAAGAACGACAGCGCGACCCAGGTCAGCCAGGTGCAGGACCTGTTGACGCAGGAAATCGACGCCTTCATCTATATTCCGGCTGGTGCTGCCGCTGCCGCCGTTCCAACGCGCCTTGCCAAGGAAGCAGGCATCCCGGTCGTCAACGTCGACCGCAATGCCGATGAAGCTCCCGGCGACACTTTCATCGCGACCGACAACGCCACCTCGGCTTATGAAGTCTGCAAGCACATCATCGGCCTTGCCGGTGGCAAGGGCAAAATGCTGATGATCCACGGCCAGAAGGGCACGACGCCGGAAGTCGAGCGTACCAAGGGCTGCCAGAAGGCGATCGGCGAAAACGCCGGCGTCGAACTCGTCGCCGAGCAGTGGAGCGAGCAGTGGTCGCAGGCCGAGGGCCTAAACATCGGCCAGAACCTGCTCCAGGCCCATCCGGACGTTTCGCTGATCTTCGCCCAGGCTGATGGTCTCGCACTCGGTGCTGCGCAGGCCGTGAAGGTGTCCGGCGTCTCGCAGCGCGTCTATGTCGGCGGCTTCGACGGCGACACGACGGCCCTGCCGATCCTTGCCCAGGGCGGCTTTGACGCGACCGCGACGCAGCAGGTCCGGGGCATCGGCCGTCTGGCCGTTGACAGTGCCATCAAGCTCGCAGCCGGCGAGAAGCTCCCAGCCGAACAGTTGCTTCCGGGCTTCCTGACCACGCCGGAAAACGCTGCAAAGTTCGTCGCCGAGCATCCCTGATCACGACCGGAAGACAGCGCCATGACTGCCAATGACCTGCCTCCCATCCTCTCGCTCCGGCAGATCCGCAAGGTCTACGGATCGCTCGAGGTCCTGCACGGCATCGACCTCGATGTGAGAGCGGGTGAAGTCGTGGCGCTGCTGGGTGAAAACGGTGCCGGAAAATCGACCCTTTCGCGGATCATTTCCGGCGCCGTTGAGCCTACCTCAGGCCAGATGACATGGTTCGGCGCGCCGTACGCGCCGGCCACCCCACGCGCCGCCATGGATGCGGGCGTCGGCATGATCCATCAGGAACTGAAGCTCCTGCCGCAATTGTCCATCGCCGAGAATGTCTTTGTCGGTCGCTACCTGACCAAGGGTGGACGCGTCGATCGCCAGGCCATGGAGGAACGGGCCCATGCCGGTCTCCAACGGCTCGGGCTCGACGTTTCACCGCGCCGTTTGGTCGAGGGATTGTCGACCGCCAAGCAACAACTGATCGAAATCGCCAAGGCAATGACCCTGAATGCCCGGTTGCTCGTTCTCGACGAGCCGACCGCCGCCTTGGGGGGCGAAGAGACCCAGCTTCTCTTCAGGCAGATCGAGCGCCTGAAGGCCGACGGCGTCGGCATCATCTACATATCCCACCGCTTGGGAGAGATCCGGCAGATCGCCGACCGCATCGTGGTGATGCGCGACGGCGCCAAGGTACAGGAATTCGATCGCGGCGACGTACCCGTCCGCACCATCGTCGAGGCCATGGTCGGCCGGTCGCTGGACCGGATGTTTCCGGCCGTCCCTGTTCCCGGTGAAGATGTCATGCTCGAGGTCCGCGGCCTCTCGTCCCCATCCGGGACGTTTCGCAATATCGACTTCGCGGTGAAGCGGGGCGAAGTCTTCGGGATTGCCGGCCTCGTTGGGGCCGGCCGCACCGAGCTCGTGCGCGCGATCACCGGCGCGGACCCGATCGCCACCGGTGAGGTCGTCCTCAATGGCAAGGTCATCACGCCGCGCTCACCGCGCGATGCGATCCGCAACGGCGTGGTTCTCGTGCCGGAAGACCGCAAACTCCAAGGCCTCGTCCTCGAACACTCGATCACGG
>JAHRYZ010000090.1 GCA_020621905.1 Rhizobium sp. | reverse complement strand
ATGCCGGAGAGGCAAGGCGCAAGCTCGAAGGCCTGCACTTCGACCTTCTGCTGCTCGACGTGATGATGCCGGGCGAATCCGGCCTGTCGCTGACCCGCAGCATCGCCGCCGACAAGCAGATCCCCGTCATCCTGCTGACTGCCCGCTCGGAGGCGGAATCGCGTATCGCCGGTCTTGAGGCCGGTGCCGACGACTACCTCGCCAAGCCGTTCGATCCGCGCGAACTGGTGCTGCGCATCAACAACATCCTGAAGCGCAACCTGAACGCCGACCAGCCGAAGATCGAGCAGGTCATGTTCGGGCCGTATAGTTTCTCCATCCTGCGCAAGGAACTGAAGCGCGGGCCGGAAGTGATCAAGCTCACCGACCGCGAGCAGGACATCATGCTGCTTTTCGCCACCCGCGCCGGCGACACCATTCCGCGCCACGAACTGATCGGCAACGACACCGAAGTCGGCGAGCGCACGATCGACGTGCAGATCAACCGGCTGCGCCGCAAGATCGAGGACGACCCGGCCAATCCGGTCTGGCTGCAGACCGTGCGCGGCATCGGCTACCGGCTGAGCATGGACTAGCGCCGGTCGGCGCAGCAACGGAAGCGAAGGCAAGATGACGCTGTTCGACAGCATCCGCAGGGACAATGATCGTTCGCCCGGCGGGCTCAAGGGCCTGTCGCGCTGGCTGAGGCACCAGTTGCCGACCGGCCTCTATGCGCGCTCGCTGCTGATCATCATCCTGCCCATGCTGATCCTTCAGACCGTTCTGGCCGCCGTCTTCATGGAACGTCACTGGCAGATGGTGACGGAGCGCATGTCGAGCGCCGTCACGCGCGACATCGCCGCCATCATCGCCCTGATCGAGGCCTATCCGGCGGACGTCGATTTCAAGAACGTCGTGCGCATTGCCCGCGACAAGCTGAACATGACGGTCTCGATGGAAGCGGGTGGGCAACTGCCGGCGACGCGGCCGAAGCCGTTCTTCTCGATCCTCGACCAGATCCTCTCCGACCAGATCGAAAACCAGATCGCCAAACCGTTCTGGATCGACACGGTCGGTGATTCCCGTCTGGTCGAGATCCGCATCGCGCTCGACCAGGGCGTTCTCCGCATCTTCGCCCGTCGCAACTCGGCCTATGCCTCCAACACCCACATCTTCCTCTTGTGGATGGTCGGCACTTCGTTGGTGCTGATCGTCATCTCCACGCTCTTCCTGCGCGGCCAGATCCGGCCGATCCTGTCGCTCGCCAAGGCGGCGGAGAGCTTCGGCAAGGGCCAGCGACCGCCGGAGGACTTCAGCCCCCGCGGCGCCGACGAAGTGCGCCGTGCCGGCCTCGCTTTCATCCTGATGCGCGAGCGCATCGAACGGCAGATGGAACAGCGCACCGCCATGCTGACCGGCGTCAGCCACGACCTGCGCACCATCCTCACGCGCTTCAAGCTGCAGCTGGCGCTCGCCGGCGACAATCCCGACCTCCAGGGCCTCAACCAGGACGTCGACGACATGCAGACCATGCTCGAAGGCTACATGGCGTTTGCTCGTGGTGAAGCCGAGGAGGATGTCGGCAAGCTGAGGCTCGGCGAACTGTTCGACAAGCTGAAGGCGGACTTCGAACTGCACGGCAAGGCGCTCACCTACCACATCGAAGGCGACGAGGAGGTGTCCGTCCGGCCAAACGCCTTCACCCGCCTTGTCACCAACCTCGCCTCCAACAGCCGCCGCTATGCCGACCGCGTCGAGATCGAGGCGAAGCACAGCGCGAAATGGCTGACGATCGTGATCGACGATGACGGTCCCGGCATTCCGGCCGACTATCGCGACGACGTGTTCAAGCCGTTCTTCCGCCTCGACGAGGCGCGCAATCTCGATGCGTCGGGGACTGGGCTCGGCCTGGCGATCGCCCGCGACATCGCCCGCAGCCATGGCGGCAATGTGACGCTGAGCGACAGCCCGCTTGGCGGCCTGCGCGCCACGATCCGGGTGCCGGCCTGATGCCCGATCAAGGAGGGCCACCCATGTCGACGGACTGGAACGCCATGACCTGGCTCAACCCGCCACCGTGCACGCATGTGGAGCCCGAGGGCCTGCATGTCGTCACCGGCCATGAAACCGACTTCTGGCAGAAGACCTATTACGGCTTCCACCACGACAACGGCCATTTCCTCCACCAGCCCCGCACAGGCGAGTTCACCATCGAGACGCGTTTCACCGGCCGCTTTGAGGCGCTCTACGATCAGGCTGGCCTGATGGTCCGGCACGATGAGCGCCACTGGCTGAAATGCGGAATCGAATTCACCGACGGCCTTTGCCATCTGAGCACGGTGGTCACCGTCGCTGGCCGCTCCGACTGGTCGGCCTTTGCGCTTGCGGATTTCTCCGGTGCGCTCGAACTTCGCCTGAGCCGGCTCGGCGATGCCATGTTCGTGCAATACCGCGTACGGCCCGAAGGGCTCTGGCGGATGGCGCGGCTTGCGTATTTTCCGCCCGGTCTGGAAAGTCTGGATGTCGGGGTGATGGCCTGCTCGCCGCAACGCGCCGGCTTCGAGGTGGTGTTCCACCAATTCCGGGTGAGCGATCCGGCGAGCCGCGACATCCACTGACGCCGCGGACGGCCTCACATCATCTTCATGCCGTTCGGCACCGGCTGCTCGACCGCCGCAAGCACGATCGCGCCGTTTTCGTCGGCAAAGCCGAGCGTCAGCACTTCGGAGCGGAACGGACCGATCTGGCGCGGCGGGAAATTGACCACGCCCAGCACCTGCCGGCCGATCAGGCTCTCCGGCGTGTAGTGCACGGCAACCTGCGCCGACGATTTCTTGATGCCGATCTCGGGGCCGAAATCGATCTTGATCTTGATCGCCGGCTTGCGCGCTTCCGGAAAGGGCTCGGCCTCGACGACCGTTCCGACGCGGATATCCACCTTCTCGAAATCGGCATAGCCGATCTCGGGCTGAACCCTGGTCGTCTCGCTCATCCGGCCAGTTCCTCGGCCCGCTTGCGCGCCGCCTCAATCGCCTGGTCGAACAACGGCTGCATGCCGCCCTCGGCCATCAGCACGGCCAGGGCTGCCGCTGTCGTTCCGCCCGGCGAGGTTACGTTCTGCCGCAGTTTCGCGGCGGCGTCGGGGGACTGGTGAAGCAGTTCACCAGCCCCCGCGACCGTCTCCCGTGCGAGACGCATGGCCAGGTCCGCCTGCAGGCCGGCTTTGCGGCCCGCCTCAGCCATGCACTCGACGAGATAAAACACATAGGCCGGGCCGCTGCCCGACACGGCCGTCACCGCATTGATCTGCTCCTCGCCGTCCAGCCATTCGACCGGGCCGGAAACCTTGAGGAGACGATGAACCACGTCGCGCTGCTCGGCGCTGACGGCATCATTGGCGAAGGCGCCGGTCACGCCGCGACCGATCATCGCCGGCGTGTTCGGCATGGCGCGCACCATGGCGGCGGCGCCCAGATGTTGTTCCATGAAGGCAAGCGTCTTGCCGGCAGCAACCGAAACCACGACGGTCTGCGGTCCGACCAGCGCCTTGAGCGGCGGCAGAACCGCCTCCATCACCTGCGGCTTGAGGGCAAGGAACAGGATACCGGCCTTGAGACCGGCGGGCACCTCCCTGGTGTACGTCGCGCCGGCATCGGCGATCTGCTTCAGCATGGCCTCCGACGGACCAGGGTCGATCACCGTGACGGAAGACCCCGGCACGCCGCTCTTCAACCAGCCGGACAGCATGGCGCCGCCCATATTGCCGGCACCGACGAGTACGACGGATCCCATCGTCGAATAGGTCATGCTCAGGCTTCTCCGGCTGTTTCGAAAAGAACCGCTTCCATGGCGCTCTTGGCGTCCATGCCGGACCAGACCACGAATTGGAACGCCTGGAAATAGGCTTCGCACGCATCGACCGCGCTCGACAGCAGGACTTCCACCTGGCGATTGGTCGGCTCGGCACCACCGGCCAGCAGCAGCGACTGGCGGAAGATCACCACGTCCTCGTGCCGCCAGATGTCGAAATGGCCCATCAGCACCTGCCCGTTGATGTGCGACAGGAGCCTGATGACCTCGTTGACGCGCGCTTCCGGAATTTTCAGGTCGAAGGCGGAAGCGAGATGCAGCGCCTCGAACTCTTCCATCCACGAAAAGGACCGTGGTAATCGGCCCATCGCCCCGCGACCGTCATGGCGAGTTCATCCTCGCCCGAGCGCTCGAACGACCAGTCGTTGTTCGAAGCGACGAATTCGATCATGTCGACCGGGTTGGACTGTCGTTCGAATTCAAATTCCATCAGGCTCATGCGACACCTTCTTGACCGGGATGAATGCGATATTTCGAGTGGCGACACCCAAGGACACAGACAAATTAACCGGATACAACACTAGGAATGATTACCTATGGACCCCAGGATACAACACCCACCCTGTCCGAAACTTGCGCAGGTCCGTTTCGAATCATCATTTAAAATCAGTGTATAATGGCGAAGACCAAGTACCAGCCCCGAAACGGCGTTTTGGCCAACGGGTCTGTGGACAGCAGTTGCGGCACAACCTGTGCACTCGCCCTTAAACGACTCTGGCCATTGGCTTTTTTCCAGCCGCGAGCATGTGGAAAAATAACCTGTATGAACCCGCAGCCGGCAGCGGCGAAAGAAACCGGGCGGAAAAAGAAAAAGCCTGGCGCGAGGCTTCGCGACAGGCTGCGGAAGACGATGGATTCTGGTCGGAAAGGCCCTCAGACATGGGCCTCCCGGATACACGAAAAACGCGCTTACTTGGCTTTGGCCGCGAGCTTGGCCTCGAGCGCCTCGATGCGCTTCAGCAGGGCGTCGTTCTCGTCGCGCGCCTTGACCGCCATCTCGCGGACGGCCTCGAACTCCTCGCGCTTGACGACGTCCATGCCGTTCAGCCAGCGCTCGGCCTGCGAATGGAACGCGGACTCCACCTCCTTGCGCACGCCCTGGGCGGCGCGGCGCATCGGTCTAAGCAGATTCGTCATAATACGGTTCGGGCCCGTCGACATGGCGTGACTCCTCTTGCGTTCGATCCCTGGACGGTGTCCTCGGTAACAGCAGTTGAGGTAGGCATTCGACAGCACCGTTGCAAGCAAATTTCGCGCCCGCGCCCGCGTGCGTTCACGACGCGGCAAGATTCCATCTTGACCGTGCCATAGCGGAACGCCATTTTCCGGCAACATTAGAGAAAGAGCACCCTTGTCGTCAGCCGCCGAACTTCTTTCCATCCTGACCTTCCCGGCGATCGATCCGGTGGCCTTCTCCCTCGGCCCCCTGGCGATCCACTGGTACGGTCTCGCCTATGTCGCCGGCATCATGCTGGGATGGCTCATGGCGCGCGGCATGCTGCGCAATGAGAAACTCTGGCCGAACGACACGCCGCCCTGCACCGCCGCCCATCTCGACGATTTCCTCGTCTGGGTGGCGCTCGGCATCGTGCTCGGCGGCCGCATCGGCTACATCCTGTTCTACGATTTCGCCGCCATCGTCGCCGACCCGGTCCGCGCGATCGAGATCTGGAACGGCGGCATGTCCTTCCACGGCGGCTTCCTCGGCGCGACGCTGGCCATGGTCTTCTTCGCAAGGCGCAATGCGGTCCCGCTGTGGAGCCTGTTCGACATCGTCGCCAGTGTGGCGCCGCTCGGCATCCTGTTCGGCCGCATCGCCAATTTCGTCAACGGCGAACTCTGGGGACGCCCTTCGGACGTGCCCTGGGCCATGGTCTTCCCCACCGGCGGCCCCTTCCCGCGCCATCCGAGCCAGCTCTACGAAGCCCTTCTCGAAGGCCTGCTGACCTTCCTCGTGCTGCAGGTGGTCGCACGCCTGCTCGGCGGCTTCCGCCAGCCCGGCCTGGTCACCGGCTGTTTCGTCATTCTTTACGCCTTGTCGCGTATCACCGTCGAATTCTTCCGCGAACCGGATCCGCAACTCGGCTATCTCGCCGGCGGCTGGCTGACGATGGGCATGCTCTTGTCGTTGCCGATGCTTGCGGTCGGCGCCTGGGCGCTCCTGAGAGCCCGCCGCGCCGCCGGCCCGCGGTCGTGACGCGAACATGAGGCGCCCCGCATGACCACTGCCCTCGCCCAGAAGATCAAGTCCCTGATACTGGCCAACGGCCCGATCAGCGTGACCGACTATTTCGCACTCTGCCTCGCCGATCCCGAGCACGGCTATTACAAGACGCGCAATCCCTTCGGCCGGGCGGGCGACTTCGTCACAGCCCCCGAGATCAGCCAGCTGTTCGGCGAGATGGTCGGCATTTTCCTCGTCGTCGCCTGGCAGCGCCATGGCGAGCCGCTCGATGCCCGGATCGTCGAGATCGGTCCCGGCCGCGGCACGATGATGGCCGACATGCTGCGGGTCGTCGCAAGGCTCGCGCCCCGCCTTTACGAGACGGCGAGCATCCATCTCGTGGAAACCAGCCCGGCGCTGCAGACCGTGCAGCGCGAGACGCTGTCGGCCCATGGCGGCAAGATCGCCTGGCACACGAGCTTCGACGAGTTCCGGACGGCTTCTCGCTGATTGCGGCCAACGAGCTTTTCGACGCCATTCCGATCCGCCAGTTCGTCAAGACCCCGACCGGCTTTCGCGAGCGTATGGTCGGCCTCGATGCGGATGGCGAGCTGTGTTTCACCGCAGGCGTTGCCACGCTCGATCCGGCACTTCTGCCGCCGCGCCAGATCGCCCCGCCGGATGGCGAGATCTTCGAGATCGCCCCCGCCCGCCAGGCGGTGATGACCACGCTCTGCGACCGCCTGCTGAAGTGCCACGGCACGGCGCTGGTGATCGACTACGGCCACATGGTCAGCGGCTTCGGCGACACGCTCCAGGCCGTCCTGGCGCA
Source organism: Rhizobium sp. (assembly GCA_020621905.1). Classification (GTDB taxonomy): domain Bacteria; phylum Pseudomonadota; class Alphaproteobacteria; order Rhizobiales; family Rhizobiaceae; genus Allorhizobium. The sequence goes on along the minus strand of JAHRYZ010000090.1, from coordinate 8,370 downwards.
CGAATATGACCCGCCGCTCGCCCATCCGGGCATGGCGGACCTGACCAGCCATGTCGACTTCGAGAATCTCGCTCGCACCGCACTCGCGGCCGGCGTCCATGTCAACGGCTGCATGTATCAGGGCGACTTCCTGATCGGCCTCGGCATTGAGGATCGCGCGGCTTCGCTCGGCCGTGGCAAGGACGAACTGACGCAGGGCGAAATCGTCAAGGCGGTCGAGCGTCTGGCCGGCGCCGGAGAGGGGCGCATGGGCGAGCTCTTCAAGGTCATGGCGATCTCGAGCCCGGCCGTGGCCCTGCCCCCATTCAAGGGAGCCAATTGACAGGGGCGGCGGCGATAAGCCAACATCGCGCCGACTGAAACTGCGGCGGGATCCTTGTTTCCCTAATGTTTTCAGGGGCGAGGCGTTCGAATCGATCGCCCGCGCGCCGCTTCGGAGGCTGCTTATGCAGGACCACCCTTTGCCCGACCCGATCACCAGCCCCCTGTTTGCCGAAGCCGAGAGCAAGGGCATCCGCCATGGCTATTTCACCCGCAAGGGCGGTGTATCGCAGGGCATCTACCGCGGCCTGAATGTCGGTCTCGGCTCTCGCGACGAAAGGGAGAAGGTCGAGGAAAACCGTCGCCGCGTCACCGGCTGGTTCGGCCTTGCGCCTCAAAGACTGGCGACTGTGCATCAGGTCCATTCGCCGGACGTGGTGGTCGTCGACCGAACCTATGCCGGCGACCGCCCGACGGCCGATGCGCTCGTCACCGCCTCTCCCGGGGTCATCCTCGGCGTGCTTTCGGCCGATTGCGGCCCGGTGCTGTTTGCCGATGCCGAAGCGGGTGTCATCGGGGCTGCCCATGCGGGCTGGAAGGGTGCGCTCGGCGGCGTGCTGGAGAACACCATTTTGGCCATGCAGTCGCTCGGCGCGCGGCGCGAGGCGATCACCGCCTGCCTCGGCCCGTCGATCAGCGGCGCCAATTACGAAGTGGGACCGGAATTCGTCGATCGCTTCATCGCCGAGAACCCGGCCTTCGCCCAGTTCTTCTGCCCCTCGGAAAAGCCTGGCCATGCCATGTTCGACCTGCAGGGCCTGACGGTGAAGCGGCTGACCGATGCCGGGGTGCGGGCCGAAAGCCTCGGCATTTGCACCTATGCCGACCCTGACGCCTTTTTTTCCTACCGCCGCACGACCCATGCCGGCGAGCCTGACTATGGACGACAGATATCCGCGATTGCCATAAGGGAGGACTGACATGGCCCTGCACTTCGACGCGAGCGAATATGCCGTCCGGCTGGAGCGGTTGACCGCCAGCATGGCCGAGCAGAAACTCGACGCCATCCTGCTCTTTGCCCAGGAAAGCATGTACTGGCTGACCGGCTACGATACGTTTGGCTATTGCTTCTTCCAGACGCTGATCGTCAAGGCGGACGGCACGATGACGCTGCTGACGCGCTCGGCCGACCTGCGTCAGGCGAAGCAGACCTCCAACATCGAGAACATCGTCATCTGGGTCGACCGGGTGAACGCCGACCCGACCATGGACCTGCGCAATCTCCTGAGCGAGATGGACCTGCTCGGCGCGAGAATCGGCATCGAATACGACACCCACGGCATGACGGGCCGTGTCGCCCGCCTTCTCGACAACCAGCTCACCAATTTCTGCGAGATCATCGACGCCTCCTATCTCGTCAGCGAGCTGAGGCTGGTGAAAAGTGCGGCGGAAATCGCCCATGTGGAGCGGGCCGCCGCACTCGCCGACGATGCGCTGGACGCCGCGCTGCCGCTGATCAGGGCCGGCGGTGACGAGGCCGCGATCCTCGCCGCAATGCAGGGGGCGATCCTGGCCGGCGGAGGGGACTATCCAGCCAACGAATTCATCATCGGTTCCGGCTCGGATGCGTTGCTGTGCCGCTACAAGGCCGGACGCCGCGCGCTCTCCGACAAGGACCAGCTGACGCTCGAATGGGCGGGCGTCAGCGCACACTATCACGCCGCCATGATGCGCACGATCATCATCGGCGAGCCGAGCGCCCGCCACCGCGAGCTCTATGTCGCCTGCCATGAAACCATCAAGGCGATCGAGGAGGTTCTCCGCCCGAGCTTTACCTTCGGCGACGTGTTCGACACCCATGCGCGGATCATGGACGAGCGCGGCCTTGCCCGCCATAGGCTCAATGCCTGCGGCTATTCGCTTGGCGCCCGCTTCTCGCCTTCCTGGATGGAGCATCAGATGTTCCACACCGGCAATACGCAGCCGATCCTGCCCGACATGTCGCTCTTCGTGCACATGATCATCATGGACAGCGAACGCGAAACTGCGATGACTCTCGGCCACACCTATCTGACCACGGCCGAAGCGCCGCGCGCGCTCTCGCGCCATCCTCTCGAACTGCTGGTGCGGTAGCCGGCGGCCCCCTGAGACGACTGTCCCTCCTCTTCGCCGGCACTCTAAGGAATTGATAGGATTTTAACGTTATCCTCTTCAAATCCACACGGAGGTGGCACGAGGACAGCAGCGACGATGAAACTCTCCCGAACGGCGACGGCCGGCCTGATCGCGGCGGCAGCACTCACGGCCTGCAACACGCCCGATGCCCTGGTGCCACCGATGGAAATCGGCGACGGCGGCCAGCCCGTGAGCGAGAACGAACTGTCGCAAGGCCCGCAATCAGCCTATTCGGAACCGTCCTACACCCAGAGCCCCTCGCTCGCCGAGCAGGGTTATAGCCAACAGCCGCAGAACTCGTTGGAAGCCCAGGCCGCCGCTCTCGCATCGGGCCAGAGCAATCCGGTCGCCTCTCCGCCGCTCTCCGGCGGACAGTTCAGCGAGGACAGCTATCCGCAAGCTCCCGCCCCGGCGGCCCAGCAGCTCGCACCCGCGGAGGGACCGCTGCAGCCGCCCGCCCAGCCGGCCGAACCCGCCCAGGCACCCCAGCAGGCGGCGCAGCAGCAGCCGGCCCCCGCCCAGCCGAACGTCGCCGCCCTCGCCCCGGCCGGCGCCGCCGGCACGATCCGCTTCCTGCCGATCATCGGCGCCCCGGTCCAGTCGATCACGCCGCTGTCGCGCCAACTCGGCGCCGAGGCGCGTGGCAAGGGCCTGACGATCAAGAGCGCCAGCGATCCGGCCAGCGAACACATCCTGAAAGGCTATTTCTCCGCCTTCGGCGACGGCGGCACCGTCACCGTCGTCTATGTCTGGGACGTGCTGGACAGCGGCGGCAACCGGCTGCACCGCATCCAGGGCGAGGAGAAGGTCCCGTCCGCAGCGACCGATCCCTGGGCCGGCGTACCGGCTTCGCTCATGCAGCAGATCGGCACGAAGACCATCGCCGAATACACGTCATGGCGGCAGACGCGCGGCGGCTGAACGGCACGGCCTGGAATCTTTTCGCGAAAAAGGTAGGCATTTCCGGCAAACCACTTGCATTCGGGGGGAAGGGCGCTAAAAAGCGCCCATCTCAGCATGACAACAGGCGGACCAACATGAAGGTTTTCGCAGGTAATTCGAACCGGCAGCTCGCCGAGGCAATCTGCAATTATCTCAACGTACCACTCGGAAAAGCCAGTGTCAGGCGGTTCGCAGACCAGGAAATTTTCGTAGAAATCCAGGAAAATGTGCGCGGTGAGGACGTCTTTGTCGTCCAGTCGACATCATTTCCCACCAACGATCACCTGATGGAACTGCTGATCATGATCGATGCCTTCCGCCGCTCGTCGGCCAAGCGCATCACGGCAGTCCTTCCCTATTTCGGCTATGCCCGCCAGGACCGCAAACCCGGCCCGCGCACCCCGATCTCGGCCAAGCTCGTCGCCAATCTGATCACCGAGGCCGGCGCCGATCGCGTGCTGACCCTCGACCTGCATGCGGGCCAGATCCAGGGCTTCTTCGACATCCCGACCGACAATCTCTATGCCGTGCCGCTGCTCGCCCGAGACGTTAAGGATCGCTACGACACGAAGAACGTGACGGTCGTCTCGCCCGACGTCGGCGGTGTGGTGCGTGCCCGTTCGCTCGCCAAGCGGCTCGACTGTCTGCTGGCCATCGTCGACAAACGTCGCGACCGGCCGGGTGAATCGGAAGTCATGAACGTCATCGGCGAGGTGGCCGGCAAGGACTGCATCCTGATCGACGATATCGTCGACAGCGGCGGAACGCTCTGCAATGCGGCCGAAGCGCTGTTCAAGAACGGGGCCACCAGTGTCACCGCCTATATCACTCATGGCGTGCTGTCCGGCGGCGCGGTCGCCCGCGTGACCTCCTCCAAGCTGCGCGAGCTGGTCATCACCGACTCGATCCAGCCGACCACGGCGGTCCAGTCCGCCCACAACATCCGCGTGCTGACGACGGCCAACCTGCTGGGCGAGGCGATCAACCGCACCAGCGCCGAAGAATCGGTATCGAGCCTGTTCGACTGATCCCTGGCGGCGCACGCAAGCGCGCCGCCACTCCCAGATCAACCACCCCTCGCTTAACCGCTCCGTAAGCAATTCGCTCGAAACTTCCCATAGGTTGTATGCCCGTGGGAGGGAAATTTATGTTACGAAGCCATTTGGGCGGCGCCAAACCGCGCGCCTTGTCATCCGTCAAAGCCAAATTTGCCGCGCTCGTCGTCGGCGCAACGCTCGTCTCTTGCCTGTCCGTCGGCATCCTGAGCTACCAGGTCGGCAAGAGCGGCCTGATCGAGGCCGGCAAGCTTCGGCTCGAATCCGTCACCAATACCCAGTCGAAGGACCTCAACGCCTATATCAGGCGGATCGACCAGTCCCTCTCTGACCTCGCGCAGAACACGGCGATCGGCGAAGCGACGGACATGATGGTCAACATCATTCCCCTCGAAGCCAAGGACATCAAACAGGTCTTCCAGCCCGCCGGCATGAGCATCGACGAGCGCGCCGCCATCGACGGCTCAAAGCTCAAGCTGCTCTACGGCGTGCGCCATGCGAGCTTCCACGGCACGGCCGCAAGCGCCTGGAAAAACACCAATGCCAGCGACGTGATCATCATCGATAACGCCGGCACGCTGGTCTACACGGTCACCAAGGGCAAGGAATTCCTCCACCGTGGCCGCCCCGAAAATGCGGCGATCAAGGAGATCTACGACCGCGCCAACGCCGGCAAGCTCGACGAGACGCATGTCTCCGGCTTCGCCGACTACCCGCAGGGCGAAGACGGCGCCTCGGCGCTGATCGCAAAGCCGCTCGCCATCTCCGTTTGGGGAGAGACGGTGAAGAAGGGCGTGGTGATCATGCGCATTTCCGCGAGCAGGCTTTCCGCCATGCTGGCGCCCGACGGGCTCGGCACCAGCATCGACGATGCCTTCCTGCTCAGCGGCGACGGCACGGTGCGCGGCGGCACGGTCAGCGGCGGCAAGGACGCCGTGATCGCCCCAGCGCTGAAAACCGCAGCATCGACTGGCGAAACCGGGTCGACCTTCGCCGTTTCGGGCGACCATTCGTCCTTCTACTCCTACCTGCCCGTCACCCTGTTCGGCCAGAAACACCTGCTCGTCGTCGGACAGGACGAAGCCAAGGTGCTTGCCTCCGCCAACGAACTCGCCTGGTGGGCGGTGTTGACGACCGTGGCCGTTCTCGTCGCCATGGGCGGGGTGGGCATGATGGTCTCCTCCGGCCTCACCCGGCCGCTCACCGATCTGGCTCGCCTGATGAACCGGCTGAACGAGGGCGACAAGAATATCGACATCACCGCGACGGGTCGGGCCGACGAGATCGGCGTCATGGCGCGGGCATTGGAATCCTTCCGCCAGAACGCGGTCGAAAAGGAGCGCATGGAAGCGGATGCCGTGCAACGCGGCGCCCAGATCGACGACGAGCGGCGCCAGCGCGAGGCGGAGAAGACCCGCAGTGCCAAGGAACTCGAGGATGCCGTCTCCGCCCTCGCCGGCGGTCTGCAGAACCTGTCGGGTGGCCGCCTCGACCTGCGCATCGAGCGGCCCTTCGTGGCGTCTCTCGATCACCTGCGCGTCGACTTCAACAACTCGGTGGAACGCCTGGAAGACACCATCCGCACCATCAGCGAAAGCGCCGACACGATCCGCGCGGGATCTGCGGATCTGAAGAGCGCCTCGGAGAATCTCTCCCATCGCACGGAGCGCCAGGCCGCCTCGCTGGAAGAGGCAGCCGCGGCCCTTGGCGAAATGACCGGATCGGTCAACGACGCCCTCAAGCGCTGCGAGACCGCCGTCAAGGTGACCGCCGACACGCTCTCGGACGCCAAGACCTCCTCCAGTGTGGTCAATGACGCGATCGTTGCCATGGAGCGGATCGAAAGCTCCTCGGCCAAGATCCGCCAGATCATCGACGTGATCGACCAGATCGCCTTCCAGACCAATCTGCTGGCGCTCAATGCCGGCGTCGAGGCAGCTCGTGCCGGCGAGGCCGGCAAGGGCTTTGCCGTCGTCGCCCAGGAGGTGCGGGAGCTCGCACAGAAGTCCTCGGGCGCCGCCCGCGACATCAGCCAGCTGATCAACACCTCGACCAACGACGTCGCCGACGGCGTGGCTCTGGTGCTGAAGACGGGCGAGAGCCTGCACAAGATCGAGGGCAATATCGAGACGATCAACAACCATATCGGCTCGATCGCCGACGCGTCGCGCGAACAGTCGCAGCGACTCGGCGAGATCAATGCCTCGGTCAACGATCTCGACCAGGTGACTCAGCAGAATGCGGCCATGGTCGAGGAAACCACCGCCGCCGCCTTCGCGCTGGCCAGCGAAGCCGACGGACTGACCCAGCAGGTCAACAGTTTTGCCATCGACCACGCCCCGCGCGGACCGGCCCGCCGCGCCGCCTGAGACAAGACTGCCAGGACTGAAAAGTCCCGCGAAGCGCAGGCTCCGCGGGACTTCCTGTTTCGAGCCTATGCGGAGGTCTTCGCCGCGACTGCCGGAACGGCGCAGGCCTCGCCGCCGGAAAACAGCCGCGAGCGCGTGAGGAAGCGTCGCTCGCGTCCGTTGTCGAGCGAGAACATACCCCCTGCCCCGGCACCACGTCGATAATCAGCTGCGTGTGTTTCCAGACCTCGTACTGCGACCCGCTGATATAGACCGGCACGCCGCCGATCTCTCCGAGCTTCACGTCGGTCTCGCCGACCCGGTACTCGGCGGTCGGATAGCACATCGGCGACGAGCCGTCGCAACACCCGCCGGACTGATGAAACAGAATGTCTGGATGATCCGCCTGGATCTCTCGGATGAAGTCGAGCGCCGCCTGCGTGGCTATCACGCGCGGCTCCGCCGGATTGGTCTCGTCGATCATGGCGTATTCCTCCTTCCCGAAACGGCAATCCCTCCCCCTGCCAGGGGCAGGGAGAGGGACGGCAAGAGGCTGAAGCGGGGGCAACAGACCTCTTCCCTGTGGAGATGGTGGATCAGAAGAAGCCAAGCGCCTTCGGGCTGTAGCTCACCAGCATGTTCTTGGTCTGCTGGTAGTGATCGAGCATCATCTTGTGGGTCTCGCGACCGATGCCGGACTGCTTGTAGCCACCGAAGGCCGCATGGGCCGGATAGGCATGGTAGCAATTGGTCCACACACGGCCAGCCTGGATGTCGCGGCCGAAATTGTAGCAGCGATTGGCGTCGCGGCTCCACACGCCCGAGCCGAGGCCGTAGAGCGTGTCATTGGCGATTTCGAGCGCTTCGGCATCGTCCTTGAAGGTCGTGACCGACACCACGGGTCCGAAGATTTCCTCCTGGAAGACCCGCATCTTGTTGTGGCCCTTGAACACCGTCGGCTTGACGTAGTAACCGCCGGCGAGATCGCCCGCCAGGTTGTTGCGCTCGCCGCCGATCAGCACTTCGGCGCCTTCCTGGCGGCCGATATCCATGTAGGACAGGATCTTTTCCAGCTGTTCGCTGGACGCCTGGGCGCCGATCATCGTCGACATGTCGAGCGGGTCGCCCTGCTTGATGGCGGCAACGCGCTTCAGCGCTTTCTCCATGAAGCGGTCGTAGATCTTCTCATGGATCAGCGCGCGGCTCGGGGAGGTGCAGACCTCGCCCTGGTTGAGCGCAAACATGGCGAAGCCTTCGAGCGCCTTGTCGAGATAGTCGTCGTCCTCGCGCATGACGTCTTCGAAGAAGATGTTGGGCGACTTGCCGCCGAGTTCGAGCGTGACCGGGATCAGGTTCTGGCTGGCATACTGCATGATCAGCCGGCCGGTCGAGGTCTCGCCGGTAAAGGCGATCTTGGCGATGCGCGGGCTGGTGGCCAGCGGCTTGCCGGCTTCAAGACCGAAGCCGTTGACGATGTTCAAGACACCCGGCGGCAGCAGGTCGCCGATCAGTTCCATCAGCACCAGCATCGAGGCCGGCGTCTGCTCGGCGGGCTTCAGCACCACGCAATTGCCGGCGGCGAGCGCCGG
>JAHRYZ010000089.1 GCA_020621905.1 Rhizobium sp. | reverse complement strand
AAGTTCGAGAACAAAGCCGACGACGCCGAGGGCCCGAAACAGGTCCGACAGGACGAGACCGACGACGATGGACAGGGCAAGTAGCAGGACGATCGACACCACACCATTGCGCCTCCGCGTCGCGGATGCCAGCGTGTCGAGGTTGAGACGGCGGTCGAAGAAGGCAATGCCGTGGCCGAACAGCACGACGGGATGCGGCAGACGGGCCCAGAGCGCCGGCGGATCGCCGACGATACGGTCGAGAACGAGCGCGCCGAAAAGAGCGGCGAGGATCCAGATCGTCATCGTCCGCTCCACATGGCAAGTGCTGCCGCAAGGCGTTCGTCCGACGCCGTGTCGGGCGTCAGTCCGAAGCGCAACCAGGTCAGCGCGTAGTCGAACTTGCGGGTAAGAATCTGCGCATGGCACAAATGCGTATGCAGTTCGGCTGCCCGGGGATCGTTGACGAGGGCGAAGAGCGAGGTTCCGCCTTCGACTTTCAATCCGGCATCTGCGAGCACTTGCCCGAGTGCTGCCCGGCGCTCGGCGATGTTGCGGCGGAGCGGCTGCGGATCGGCGGACAAAAGATCGGTCGCCACCGAAAGCGCCGGCCCGGAGACCGCCCAGGGTCCCAGCCAATCGGCGAAGCGCTCGAGAATGTCGTCGGCTGCAATGACGAAGCCGAGCCGCAGGCCGGCGAGGCCGAAGAACTTGCCGAAGGAACGGAAGACGATGAGGTTCGGTCGCGTCGAAACCGCGCCGGCGAGGCTCGTCTCCGGCGTGCAGTCGCCGAAGGCTTCATCGACCACGAGGAAACCGCCCTGCCCGGTCAGCCGGTCGGCCAGAGACAGAAGATCTCCCGGCGCATGCAGCCTGCCGGTCGGATTGTTGGGGTTGACGACAACGACCAGCCCAGAACGCAGTTCGACATCATCCAGCGTCGCCACCGCATCGACCGTAAAGCCGTTGGCCGAGAGCACGCGGCCGTATTCGCCATAGGTCGGCGACAGAATCGCGGCGCGCCTTTCAGTGTCGGCGAGCCTGGGCAGAAGCTGGATCACCGACTGCGTACCGGGAGCGGGAAGCGGCAGGATGTGGCCCGAGCCATAGAAGGCCCGGGCGGCGTGACGCGTTTCGTTCAGCAGGTCATGGTCCGGCAGGCGGTGCCAGATGCGGTCGGGAATGGCGGGCAAGGCCGGCGGACAGGGATTGAGGCCCGTTGACAGATCGAGCCAGTCCCCCGGCTGTCCGCCATAAAGCGCTGCGGCCGCACCGATGCCGCCGCCGTGGGCGATCCGGCCGCTCATGCAGCACCTTGCCGAATGTCGATCAGGTGCATGAAGGAGCCCGCGACATTGTCGCGCCGGAGGCCCACGTCTCCGAGCGATGCGCCGAGCGCGTCTTGGGCGGCGAACAGCCGGTCGGCGGCGCCTTCCGACACGATCGAGGCATAGTGGAACTCGTGCGCCGTCATCGGCGAGGCAAAGAAGGTTTCATCGAGAGGCGTGATGCGGCGATAGCCGAGATGGCGCTTGCGGGTGGCGTAGCTGGTGACCAGTGGCAGCAGGCCCAGCATCGGGTGCACGGCGCCCTCGGCATCGATGAGCGCATCGCCCAGAACCATATAGCCGCCGCACTCGCCAAAAACCCTCGCGCCGCGCATGTGGGCTTCCAGCATGCCGGTGCGGAAGGTCGAGGCTGCGGCCAGCGTCCCGGCATGCAGTTCGGGATATCCGCCCGGCAGGTAGACCGCGTCGGCGTCCGGCGCCGGCACCTCGTCGGCGAGCGGCGAGAAGAATGCGATTTCCGCCCCTGCCTCCTGCCAGCCGCGCAGGATATGGGCATAGGAGAAGGCAAAGGCGATGTCGCGGGCGACGGCGATCTTCTGGCCGAGCGGCGGCAGGGGTGCCACGGCGGGCGGGATGGACGCGCGGGGCGAGGCTTTGGCCGCATCCAGCAGGGCGTCGAGGTCGCAGCCATGCTGGATAACGGCGGCCGCGCGCTCGATGAAGGCTTCGAGTTCGCCATGCTCGCCGGCCTGCACGAGACCGAGATGGCGCTCGGGCAGATGCAGACTGGGATCGGATCGCACCACGCCGAGCACCGGCATGGCGATGTCTGTCAGCGCCTGGCGCAGCATGGTTTCGTGGCGGTCGCTGCCGACACGGTTGAGGATGACGCCGACCACGCGGGTGTCGGTGCGGAACTTGGCAAAGCCGCTGACGAGGGCCGCGACCGAATGGGACGCCTTGGCACAATCGACCACCAGCACGACGGGCAAGCCGAGGAGAGCTGCAAGATCGGCGGCCGAGCCTTCACCGTCCGCCGCGCCGTCGAACAGGCCCATCATGGCCTCGACCACCAGCAGCCTGCCCTGCGCCGCATGGCCGGCGGCATCGGTCCGCAGCAGGTCGTCGCGCATGGCCCAGGGATCGAAGTTGAGGCAGGTTTCGCCGCTTGCCGCCGCATGGAAGGCGGGATCGATATAGTCCGGACCAGCCTTGCCCGGCGCGATCGCCACGCCGCGCTTCTTCAGCGCCCGCAAGAGCCCGAGCGTCACCGTCGTCTTGCCGGAGCCGGAGGACGGCGCTGCGATCAGCAGGCCGTTCATGCGCTGTCCTTCTTGGTGCCGGAGGCGAAGGGATCGGGCAGCAGCTTGCGGCCGGAGAGTGCACCCAGCCAATCGAGCGAGGGACGAAGCCGCACCACCTCGCCGACGACAACGATGGCCGGCGGCTCCAGCCCGGAGGCGAGCACGTCGGCTTCCGCCCGGCCAAGCGTGGTTTCCAGCACCTGCTGCGAGGCGGTCGCGGCATCGCAGACGAAGGCGACGGGTTCGTCGGGCGAGCGCCCGGCGCCGATCAGATGGGCGCTGATCGTGGCGATGTGTTTCATCGCCATATACATGACGATGACCGGCGAACCGCGGCCGATGGCGTCCCAGTCGATCCGGTCGGGCACGACGCCGGAGCTGTCATGGCCGGTCAGGAAGGTGACGGCGTGGTTGATCTCGCGGTGGGTGACCGGGATGCCGGCATAGGCCAGGCCGCCGATCCCGGCGGTGATGCCGGGCACGATGCGGAAGGGCACGCCGTGGTCGATCAGGGTCAGGGCTTCCTCGCCGCCACGTCCGAAGACGAAGGGGTCGCCGCCCTTGAGACGCAAGACCCTGTGGCCGGCCTTGGCAAGCTCGACGAGGCGCAGCGAAATATCGCGCTGCTTGGCCGACGGCTTGCCGCCGCGCTTGCCCGCATATTCGAGGAGCGCGCCCGGCCGGGCAAGTTTCAGGCATTCGTCGTTGACCAGCGCATCGTGCACGATCACGTCGGCCTCACCCAGCGCCTTGGCGGCGAGCAGGGTCAGCAGGCCGGGATCGCCCGGGCCGGCGCCCGCCAGCCAGACGTGGCCGGGCATGATCGTCGCAAGCTTGGAAAAGGGATCGAAACTCATGGACATGCTCTAGGCTCCGCATGGCGAAATTGCAATCGCGAAGGCCGCTGACGGCGCTTCCGGATGGCCCCGCGCTCGCCTATAACGGGACCATGAGCCAACCCGACAAAACCGCCGCGCTCGCGGCCGACGAAGGCCGCATCGCCAAGCCCGAAGGCCCGCTTAGGACCGGCTGGACGACGGGCGCCTGTGCCACGGCGGCCACCAAGGCGGCGCTGACGGCGCTGATCACCGGCGAGTTCCCGGATCCCGTCACGATCCGCCTGCCGCGCGGCGAGGAGCCGGCCTTCGCGCTGGCGCTCGAGGCCCTTGGCGATGGCTATGCGATGGCCGGCATCGTCAAGGATGCCGGCGATGATCCGGATGTGACGCATGGGGCAACCGTAGTCGCCTCGGTGCGTCCGCTTCCGCCCGGAAGCGGTATCCGCTTTGCCGCCGGCGACGGCGTCGGCACCGTAACGCGACCGGGCCTGCCGATCGGCGTCGGCGAGCCGGCGATCAATCCGGTTCCGCGCGCGATGATGACGGCCGAGGTCGAGGCGCTCTGTGCGCAGCACGACCTGCCCGCCGATGTCGAGATCACCGTGTCGATCCCGGGCGGGGACAAGATCGCGGAAAAGACCTGGAACCTGCGCCTCGGCATCGTCGGCGGGCTCTCCGTGCTCGGCACGACGGGCGTCGTCCACCCCTTCTCCTGCGCGGCCTGGATCCATTCGATCCATCGCGGCATCGACGTCGCCCGCGCCGAGCGCATGCGACACGTGCTCGGCGCCACCGGCTCCACTTCGGAGAAGGCGGCGCAAGCGTTTCACAATCTTCCGGACGGCGCGCTGCTCGACATGGGCGACTTTGCCGGCGGCCTGCTCAAATATCTGCGGGTGCATCCGGTGCCGCGGCTCACCATTGCCGGCGGGTTCGCCAAAATGGCCAAGCTCGCCCAGGGCGCGCTCGACCTGCACTCCTCCCGCAGCCAGGTGGACAATGAAGCGCTCCTGTCACTGATCGACGGGGCGGTGCTCGCCGAGCCCGTACGAGAGCGAATGCTGCACGCGAACACAGCCTTGGAAATACTTGAACTAGCAACTGAAAATGAAATTGACGTGGCCTCCGCGGTTGCCCGCGCCGCCCGCATGACAGCGATCGCGACCCTGCGCGGCGCGCCGGTCGAGGTCGACGTGATCGTCACTGACCGCCAGGGGAAGATCATTGCCCGTGCCGCCTGACGCAAAGCCGAGGGTACTGATCCTGGGCGGAACCGCCGAAGCGACGGCCCTTGCGGAACAACTCGTCGCCCGCGTCGACGTCGCGGTCGTCACCTCGCTTGCCGGGCGCACCGCCCATCCGGTGCTTCCACCCGGCGAGGTGCGCATCGGCGGGTTCGGCGGCGCGGCGGGCCTGGCCGCCTATATCCGCGACAACGGCGTGACGCGGATCATCGATGCCACACACCCCTTCGCCCGGCGGATCTCGGAAAACGCCATCCAGGCGGCGGCCGAGACGGGCATCGCGCTCGAGCATCTGGTTCGCCCCGGATGGGAGCGCCAGCGCGGCGACCGGTGGCAGGAGGTTTCTTCGCTCGAAGAGGCGGCGCAGGTCCTGCCGGCTGGTGCGACCGTGTTCCTGGCGCTCGGCCGGCAATATCTCGACGCCTTTGCCGCACGGAGCGACTGCCGCTTCGTCATCCGCATGGTCGACGCACCGGAGAAACCGCTGCCGTTCGCCGACCCCGTGCTGATCCTCGGCAAGCCGTCGGCCGACCCGGGGCGCGAGGCCGAACTCTTCGCCGCCCACGGCATCACCCATCTCGTGTGCCGCAATTCCGGCGGCGCATCGGGCTACGGCAAGATCGTCGCGGCGCGGGAAATGGGATTGCCGGTGGTGATGGTGGAACGGGCCGAATAGAACGGCCGGCACGAGCGGGCCTGCGGCCCCGACCCCGTCTTCGGGCGCGTCAGGCAAGGCCCCTGGCGAAATTGCCGAGGATCGCGTTCCAGCCTTCGACATGGCCGTTGCGTGCCTGCTCGCTGCGGAACTTCACCTGCTTCAGCGTGATCTCGGTCATGCCGGGCTGCGGCTCGGCGAAATCGATGGTGACCACGCTGTCATCCAGCGAGTGCGGCGATTCCCAGGTGAATGCCAGACGGGAATGGGGATCGATCTCGAGATAGGTTCCGGCATGGGGGATTTCCTTCTCGGGCGTCTTCATCACGATCGAGAAGCGGCCACCCTTGACCGGATCGGTCGTCACCCGGGCATCGTCGCCGGTGGTGCCCGGCGGGCGCATGAATTTTGCCAGGGTCTCGGGCGAGAGCCAGGCGTTGAAGACCTTTTCCCGCGAGGCGGCAATCGTGCGGCTTACTGTCAGTTCAAGTTCGCTCATGGTCGTTTTCCTCTGAAGCGAGTGCATTTTCCAGCGCCGAAAGGCGCAGCTCCCAGATGGACTTCAGTTGCGCGAACCAGCTCTCAGTCAGCTGCAGCGGTTCGAGCTCGGCCGTGATGAAATGTTCGCGACCCATCGTCCGGCGGGTGACCAACCCCGCCTCCTCCAGTACCTTGATGTGCTTGGAGACTGAGTTCAGCGACATGTCGAAATGGGCGGCGAGCGCGGTCACTCTCAACGCGCCCTCCTGAACAAGCAGCGTCAAGATTTGTCGCCGCGTGGTGTCTCCAGCGGCTTTGAGAATGCGCGACAGAGCGTCTTCGTCCATTTGTTCACCCTATTGGGTGAATATATGAGACTCACCCAATAGTCAACCATATGGGTGATTATTTTCAAGCAAGCATACCGATACCTCTCGGGAACCGTTTTGCTGTTCCGGCGGCAAGTGCATCCGTGGCAAGGTCGGCGAAAGGACCAGGACGCCGAACGCGCATCGGAGGCGCCCCCCTGTGCCAAGATTGGCGTGCCGGTGATAGTCGGTTCATGAAAGGAATTCTTTTTGGACAACAGCGCCTCGAGCGACATTGCTCACCCCGTTCGGATGCAATTGGACGCCTACAACGCCCGCGATATCGACGCCTTCATTCAATGGTGGGCGGACGACTGCAAATACTACGCCTTCCCTTCCACTCTTCTCGCGGACGGCAAGGCGCAGATTCGCGCGCGCCACATAGAACGTTTCAAGGAGCCGAACCTCTGCGGAAAACTGCTGACGAGATCGGTTGTGGGAAACACGGTCGTGGATCATGAAACAGTGACCCGTACCTTCCCGGAGGGGCCCGGAGAAGTCGACGTCATCTGCATCTACGAGATAGAAGGCGGAAAGATCGCCAAGGCGTGGTTCAGGCTCGGTGAGCCTCGGCTGCACTCACCGACGACGTGACCGGCCGCAGGCTGCCTTCCTACGCCTCCTTCACCCCCACGATCGTGTCGTGGATGAGTTGCAGCACGCCGTCGGGATCGATACCCGTGCAGATCTTCTGGCTCGGCAGGTGATCCCAGACGCTCGGACCAAAGCCCATGTAGTCCGGCTTCTGGATCGTCATGCCGTCGGCGATGCCGCCGCAGACCACGCGGACCGAACCCGAACGCGTCTTGAACAGGTGCGGTGCCACGACATAGGCGCAGGCGCAGCTGTCATGCACGACCATGCCGTCGGGCACACGGCTCTCGTAGAACTTGATGTAGAACTGCGACAGGTCGAACAGCAGGCGGGCGCGGCTGGTGCCGGCCGCATCGCGGATGTCGGCGAGCTGCCGGCGGGTCATCACCGTCTGCGTCGTCACGTCGAGGCCGACGATCACCACCGGCCAGTCGGCGGTGAAGACCATGTCGGCGGCTTCCGGATCGCCGTGGATATTGGCCTCGGCCGCCGGCGTGACATTGCCGTTGACGTCGAAGGCGCCGCCCATGATGACGACTTCCTTGACCAGCTCGACGATGCCCGGATCTTCCTTCAGCGCATTGGCAAGGTTGGTCATGCGGCCGACGGCGACCAGCGTCACCTCGCCCGGATTGGCGCGAATCGTCTCGACGATGAAGCGGTGGGCCGGGCGCGGGTCAAGCGGCAGGTCGATGACATCCGGCACGCCGATATTGCCCAGCCCGTCGTCGCCGTGGATGAATTTCGGCGGCTCGTGGCTCACGCGATGCGGAATGAAGGTCTCGCCGGCACCCCGGGCCACCGGCGCGGCGATCTTCCACTCGCGCTTGAGGAACAGCGCGTTGCGCGTCGTCGTCTCGATCGACGCATTGCCGAAGACGGTGGTGATCCCGACAAGATCGATCTCGTGATGATGGTGGAGGAAGAGCAGCGCCATGGCGTCGTCGACGCCCGGATCCGTATCGAAAATGACCTTGTGCATGTGACCGCCGGGATGCTGATGGAATGAAGAAACGAAGCGCCTGTCTTAGCGCATGTGTCGCCGGATGGCCAAGCTGTCAGCCGCCGGCTTCGGCGAATTCGGCCATCAGGCGCGGGAAGTCCTCCATCGGCGGAAACTGCGGATAACTGTGGCGCGCCGGCGTCTGCACCCAGGACAATTTTTCGCTGACGCAGGTTTCCATGAAGGGGGTGAAGGCCGCCGCATCGTCCAGCAGGGTCGAGCGGACATTGACGAAAGGTCCCATGGCGTCGAAGCGGGTGAACATCCAGCTCAGGCAATGCGGGCAGAAGAAATGGCGCAGATCGCCGTGCAGGCCGCCGATCACGGGCTCGAGGCCGCTCACCTCGACCTTGCCTTCCGGATAAAGCGAACTCAGCGAAAAGGCGCTGGCAGTCATCTTCTGGCAGCCGGTGCAATGACAGGCCATGGTCATCACCGGCCGCCCCCTCACCTTCAGCTGCACCTTTCCGCAACGGCAGCCGCCGCCCGTCACATCACCGTCGAACGCCATTGGACTCTCCTTGGTCTCATGCCGGCACGATAGCGCCCGGACGCGAAAGAATATTGGCACACCGCGACCAGATCGGGACGCAATTCATGGCAGGAGGGCGATCCTGACTTTGATCCGGTCACCGGCCTTCAGTCGTGCCGCCTTGCGGACCGCTGCCTTGACCGGGAGAACATAGCTAGACGATGCCTTTTCGGGAAAGAGCGAGGTCCGGAACCCGACGTCGGCGATTTCCGCCGTCACCGCCACCATGCCCCATCCCGACCGGCTGCTCTCGGTGGCGCAGCGGATGGCAAAGCCGACATCCGCCGGCAGGGTGACGAAATGCCAGGAACCCTTGCCGCCGTACTCGAAGAGATCGGCCTCGAATTCCCAAGCCTCCATCGCCTACCCCCCGGATCACACGTCTGTTTTCTTTTTCTTCTTTCCCACATTGCGCAGCACGTGGGAGAATTCGGAATTGTAGAGGTCGCTGTCGCGGAATTCGACATGGCCGAAGACCTTGCCGACCATGATGAGGGCCGTGCGGGTGATCTTCGCCTTGCGCACCTCCTCGGCCATGTCCTTCAGCGTGGTGCGGATCAGAAGTTCGTCCGGCCAGGTCGAGCGATAGGCGATGATCACCGGGCAGTCCTCGCCGTAATAGGGCGTCAGCGTATCGCGGATATGGGTGAGGTTGCGGATCGACAGGTGGATGGCGAGCGTCGCCCTCGACTTTCCGAGGATTTCCAGCGTCTCGAATTCCGGCATCGACGACGCCTTCATCTCGGTGCGCGTGACGATCACCGTCTGGGCGATCTCGGGAAGCGTCAGCTCCGTCTTCAGCCGCGCGGCGGTGGCGGCGAAAGCCGGCACGCCCGGCACGACGTCGTAGGGGATGTTCAGCGCATCGAGTCTTCGCATCTGCTCGGCGATCGCGCCATAGATCGACGGGTCGCCGGAATGCACACGGGCGACATCCTCACCGCGGGTATGGGCGGCTTCCATCTCGGCGACGATCGCGTCCAGATGCATCGGGGCGGTGTCCTTGACGATCGCGCCTTCCGGCGCCGCCTGCACGATCTCTTCCGGCACCAGCGAGCCGGCATAGAGGCAGACCGGGCAACGCTCGATGAGCCTCAGGCCCCGCACGGTGATGAGGTCCGGGGCGCCTGGGCCGGCGCCGATGAAATAGACGGTCAAAATCTTCTTCCTATGGCTTTGTTACGCATGTCTGAGAGGACAGTCTGGGCGATGGAGAACAGTGCAGTTTGGCACTCATCCATCTCCTTTTGAGTGTTTGCCGACAGGTAGTTCATCAAGGCCTCATCAAACCGCCTATGGTTCGGATCGCTTGGGTTCAAAGTTAATCGTAGGCGATTAGCCGTGATTTGAAGCTGTACAAGGTACTCAACTGAATTGAAGTCTCGATCTGCGCTTGCGCGAGCTACTACAAGACTTTTGGAAAAGACCTTCGACAACTCGTCGCGAACTCCGTCTATCCATCGCTCGCGAAACTCAAGAACGCGTAGCTGGTAAGCGTGTTGCGTATTCCACCACAGGGTAATCACCCCGCTTAGGGCACCGAAGAATGCAATGAGTACAAGCAACGCATCCTTGTGATGATCTACGTAGTCAAGCCATCCCAATTCTGGTGACATACTAAGTCCCCTTCATCCCCGTTTCCGCTTTGCCCGAGTAGCCGCGCGGCGTATAGACCCAGGTCTTGCCGTCGCCGGTCGTGACCGTGCGGCTTTCCGACGAACCGACGACCACCACCGTCAGCATATCGACGTCGTCGACGTTGAGCGCGCCGAGCGGAACAGTGCGCACATGCTCGCCCGGGCGGCCGAGATTGGTGGCGAGGATGACCGGCGTCGAGGCCGGGCGGTATTCGAGCAGCTTGTCGCGGGCCCAGGCGAGCTGGGTGCGGCGCTTCATCGACACGGGGTTGTAGAAGGCGATGACGAAATCGCCCTCGCCCGCCGCCTTCACCCGGCGCTGGATATGCTCCCAGGGCGTCAGGAGGTCGGAGAGCGAAATGGTGCAGAAGTCGTGGCCGAGCGGTGCGCCGATGCGGGCGGCGGCGGCCTGGAGCGCCGAGATGCCCGGCGAGACCTGCACCTCGATGCGCGACGCCGCATCCGAAATGCCGCCCTTGTCGAACAGTTCGAACACCAGCGTCGCCATGGCATAGATGCCGGCATCGCCGGAGCAGACGAGCGCTACGGTCTTTCCTTCGCCCGCCAGTTCCATGGCATGCACGACGCGCGCCTCCTCCTTGCCGAGGTCGAAGTCGTGGCGCGTCTTGCCGCTGGCGAGCGGGCCGAGCAGGTCGAGATAGAGCGAATAGCCGACCAGATCGGTAGAGGCCAACACCATGGCCGAGACCTCCGGCGAGCGCCACTGGTCGGCGCCGGGACCGATGCCGACGACGTAGAGGGTGCCGCGCGCCCGGCCGATCGTGGCCGGATCGACGGTCGCGGCGCTATGGGCGATCGCGGCGGTCACGCCCTTCGACTTGATCTTGGGGAAGACGAGATCACCGGACGGGCCGACGCCGGCAAGCGCCGCACCTTCGGCGACGCCATGGCAGCCGACCTCGGCAAAAACGACATCGGACGGGTTCTGCAGCCTGGGCGCTTCCTCTTCCAACCGCGCGGCGGGGAAGAAGCGGGCCGGCACGCCGAAATGGGCGGCGACGTCGTGGATCGCGGTTTCATCGGCCTTCACGTCGATCGAGACGACGGCGGCGAGGCTCTGCCAGGCGAGATCGCCGTCCGCCAGAGCCTGCTCGGCCAGCGCGATCGCTTCCTCGCTCGACGCATGGCGTTCGCAGCCCATGCCGAGCACCAGCGTCTTCGGATGATAGACGAGTTCGAGCGGACCGGCGTGTTTGGGGCGGTCGGTAACCGTCAGCGTCACCGTGCCGTCCGCGGCGAACGGGATGCGGGAGGCGATGAGCCGGTGAGCGAGCGCGCGCCTTCTCCCCCGGGGGGTGATGGTGGTCCGAAGGACCGGTTGTGGGGGCCGAAGGGCCGACCTTCTCGGGTGCCGCCCCCTCACCCGGCGCTATCGCGCCACCCTCTCCCCGCTGGGGAGAGGAAATAACGAGCTGCGCCTTCGCCCCGGCCACCAGCTCCGCCATCACCGCCTTGGCATCCGCCGGATTGGCGAGCACGTAGCCCTGCGGCGGCTGGTCGAGGGCAATGCCGAATTTCAGGTCGCCGGCGGTGGTCACCGCGGCATGGGCATCGAGGGCTGCGGCGATGGTGCGGGCAAGATCGTTGGCGCCATGGTGACCGCCGAGCAGCGGAACGACCGAGGCGCCATCCTCCGAGACGGCGACGACGGCGGGCTCGGTATGCTTGTCGGCGAGCAGCGGCGCCAGAATGCGGATCAGCGCGCCGGAAGCCATCACCGCGACGATCGGCCGGCCGGCGGAGAAGAGCGCCGCCAGATGCGCCTTTGTCTCGTCGAAAGCGACGTCGACATGCGCGGTTCGGGCGCGGGCGCCGTGGAGTTTTGCGCCGATCGCATCGGCAATCCTGCGGCCGAGCGCATGGCTCGCATCGGACAGGATGACGACGGCGGGTTCTGATGCGAGAGTCATGGGTTCATTCCGTTATGGCGGGCCGTTGCGGCGGCAAGCGATGCATTCCAGCCCTCCCCGCCCTTGTAGATCAGGATCATCGAGAAATAGGGCGCGACGTCTTCCGCGACGGCAGAGAGCGGCAACACGCGCTGTTCGGGCAGGCTGACGCGCTCGACATAGCCGGCGCAGGCGGTCAGCCCCATGGCCTCGATCAGCGCGCGGATGCGGTGAAAATGCCGGCCGACCTTGATGACGGCGACGGCACCGGCCGCGTTGATCCGGCTCCTCAGCGTCTCGTCGTCGAGCGGTCCCGGCACGATGGACAGCACGTCGTTGCGCGCGGCAAGCGGCCGCCCGAGGGCGGCGGCTGCCGCCATCATCGATGATACGCCGGGCACGATCTCGGTTTCGTAGCGGCCGGACAGGCGCTCGAACAGATACATGAAGGAGCCGTAGAAGAAGGGATCGCCCTCGCAGAGCACGGCGACGTCGACGCCCGCATCGAGATGGCGCGACAGCGTCTCGGCGGCTTCGTCGTAGATCTCCTGTGCCGGAAACCGCTCGACCCGCATGGGCACGACGATCGGCACCTCCACCTGGTGGAATCTCAGGTAAGCGGCGGCGATCTGGCGGGCGAAGCTCGGGCCGGTATCGGGCGCCGGATAGGCGACGACCGGGGCTGCGCTCAGGATGCGATGCGCCTTCAGCGTGATCAGTTCCGGATCGCCGGGGCCAAGGCCGAGGCCGTAGAGTTTGCCGGTCATTGCTCACCTCCGCGGGGTCTGCCCCTCATCCGGCTGCCGCCACCTTCCCCCCGTTGCACGGGGAGAAGGACGATGGGGCCGGCGCAGCGATCACCGGTCTTGCTTCGCAGAAGAGCATTCGCCGACGGCGGCCAGGCGTCCCTTCTCCCCGCCTGCGGGGAGAAGATCCCGGCAGGGGGATGAGCGGCGGTCGATCTCAAGGCGCGAGGCACTCTACGGACGGCGCCTGGCTGGAGATTCCCGAGTGAGCGGTAGCGGACCGGCAGGTCGGAGGGGTGTCGGACGCCCGAGAGGATGACCATGCTATTGCTCCCCCTTCGTCACCGACCACATCGTCACCGGCATCAGCGACTTCCAGCCGCAATAGCGGCCGACCGGGGCGGCGCGGGCGACGGAGAGGCGGATCAATTCGCCGCCGAAGGCGCCGCGCAGGTCGGCGAGGCGCGCCTCGCCCTCGATCGTCACGGCGTTGGCGACCAACTGGCCGCCGGGCGCCAGGGCGTCCCAGCACGCCTCGAACAGACCCTCGTGATTGATGCCGCCGCCGATGAAGATCACGTCCGGCTCGTCCAGTCCTTCGAGCGCCCCCGGCGCTGTACCCTCGACGATCTCCAGATCCGGGACGCCCAGCGCATCCGCATTGGCGCGGATCATGGCAATGCGCTCGGCCTTGCCTTCGATGGCGATGGCGCGCGTGCCCATGCCGGTGCGCATCCATTCGATGCCGATCGAGCCGCAGCCGGCTCCGACGTCCCAGAGCAGCGCATTGGGAAAGGGCTGGAGCTGCGACAGGGTGACGGCGCGGATCTCGCGCTTGGTCAACTGTCCGTCATGACGGAAGGCTTCGTCGGGCAGGCCCGGCACCGGCGAGAGCAGCGGCGATTCGGAGGCGCAGTCGATCGCCAGCGTGTTGAAGTCGGACAGCGGCGGCGTGTTCTCCAGCATCTGCTGCGCCGTCATCACGGTGATCCGCTCGGCATCGCCGCCCATGTGCTCGAGTACGGACAGCATCGAGGCGCCGAAGCCGCGCTTTACCAGAAGGGCGGCGGCGGCGATGACGGTCGAAGCATCGGAGGTCAGCGCCAGGATACGGGCGCGCGGCAGGAGATGGCGGTTCAAGTGCGTGAGCGGGCGGCCATGCAGGGAAATCTGCGCGACCGACTGCAGCGGCCAGCCCAGCCGCGCGGCCGCCAGCGAGAAGGCCGAGGGCGACGGCAGGATGATCATTTCTTCGACCGGGACATAACGCCTAAGCGTCGCGCCGATGCCGAAATGCATGGGATCGCCGGTGGCGAGAATGGTGACCGGCGTGCCGCGTAGCCGCATCACCTCGCTGAGCGTCTCGCGGAAACCGGCGCTCCAGCTGAGAATGCGCTTCAGGCCCGGCAGATGCGCGCCTTCCAGCACGCTGTCCAGCCGCTCGCCCAGCACAATCGTCTCGGTCTGCCAGAGCAGCGCCTGGGCCTGCGGCGTCAGGCTGGCAAGCCCGTTGTCGCCAATGCCGATGATGGTGAGCCAGGGTGTCGTTTCGGCCGTTCTGTCAGTCATTGGCGCCGAGCCCCCCGGCCAGTGCGTTGACGGCGGCGGACGCCATGGCCGAGCCCCCTCGCCGGCCGCGAACGGCGATGAAGGGAATGCCGCGACTGTCGGCGATCAGTGCCTCCTTGCTTTCGGCGGCACCGACGAAACCGACCGGCAAGCCGAGGATGAGGGCCGGCTTCGGCGCACCGGCATCGAGCCGCTCCAGCAGGCGGAACAGCGCGGTCGGCGCATTGCCGATGGCAACAACGGCGCCCGCCAGATGTTCGTCCCACAGGTCGACCTGGGCGGCGGAGCGGGTATTGCAGATCGCCTCGGCCTTCGGGCGCACGCGTGCGTCGTTCAGCAGGCAGATCACCTCGTTCTCCGCCGGCAGCAGGCGGCGGATGATGCCGTGGCGAACCATTTCGACATCGCAGAGCACGGGCGCGCCTTTGGCCAGCGCCGCCGCTCCGGCCTCGAAGGCGCCGGCGGAAAAGGCGATGTCATCGGCGAGATCGGTCATGCCGCAGGCATGGATCAGCCTGATCGCCAGCTTTTCCATGCCGCCGGAAAACCGCGTCAGATCCGCTTCCGCGCGGATCGTCTCGAAGGACTGGCGATAGATCTCGGCGGGATCGCGGATGTAGTCGAGGATCGTCATGAACCGCCCCTCATCCGGCTGCCGCCACCTTCTCCCCGCTCGCGGGGAGAAGGGACGTGTGGCAACGCCCGGGCCTCGTCCTCCTTCTCCCCGTCAGGACGGGGAGAAGGTCCCGGCAGGGGGATGAGGGGCCGATGCCCGCCAGCGATCGTGCCACCTGCCCCATCACTTCTTCTTCTGCATCGACTTCGGGCCGAGCGGATGGTCGGCATGCGGGTACGGGGCGTGATGGTGGTCGTGGTGACCGTGATCGTGGGAATGGCCGCCGGCATGGTCGTGGTCATGGCCGTGACTGTGATCGTGTCCGTGCTCGTCACCGTGGCTATGGCCGTGAGCATGGGCGTGATCGTCATGTTCATGGCCATGATCGTGATGGTGGCCGTCGTGGCCATGCTCGTGCCCGTGGTGATGGCCGCAGCCGCAGTTCGGGCCGTGCTCGTGGACATGTGCCTTGCCGCTCGACGGCGCGCTCATCACGGCCTCCA
>JAHRYZ010000088.1 GCA_020621905.1 Rhizobium sp. | reverse complement strand
GAGCAGATCAAGGCGCTGCAGGACATTTCGCAGCTCGTCGGCCGCTCGACCCAGGTCCTGGAAATCTCCGAGCCTGTCGCCCGCAAGCTGGCCGAGGCAAAGCCCGTCGAGGCACCGAAAACGCCCCCTGCACCCGCTCCGGCCCCGGCTCCCGTCGTCGCCCAGCAGCCTGCACCTGCACCCGTCGTGGCCCCCGCTCCGGCCCCTGCGCCGGCACCGGTTCCGGCCCGCACGAAGGAACCGCACGGCCTGCGCGGCAGCATCAACCCGTCGACCGCCCCTGCTCCCGCTGCAGGTGGCGTATCCGGCGGATGGATCAGCGACCTGCTGCGCGGCGCCTCGCGCGACGAGCATGAGGAAGCGGTCGCGGCGCCCGCTCCGCGCGCACCGGCACCCCGTCCGGCCGCCGAGGCCCCGGCCGCACCGCGCCAGGCCGACACCCGCAATCCGCGCCACATGGTGGACTCGCTGAACTCGCTGTGGTCGACATCGCCCGCGCCATCGACCACGACGCATCGGTCGACCTGTGGCGCCGCTACCAGCGCGGCGAGCGCGACGTGTTCACGCGCCGCCTCTACACGCTGAAGGGCCAGCAGACCTTCGACGAGATCAAGCGCAAGTATGAGCGCGAACCGGAATTCCGCGTCGCCGTCGACCGCTACATCGCCGATTTCGAAAAGCTGCTCGGCGACGTCGCCCGTACCGACCGCGACAAGACCGTGACCCAGTCCTACCTGACCTCGGACACCGGCAAAGTCTACACCATGCTGGCCCACGCCGCCGGCCGGTTCAGCTAAGAGCGAAACGCCGGCGGGCAACGCCGGCCGCAGCTGACAAACAGCACGAAAGAAAGAGCCCCGGCGCCTGAATGGCCCGGGGCTCTTTCTTGTTTATCGTATGTGAGGCAAAGGACGACCGGTCCGCGGCTCCTGCCGGGCCGTTGGCCGGCCTCAGATCTGGGTCAGCGTCCAGGCGACGATTTCCGCGCTCACGCGGCCGAAGGCCTGGTCCATGGCGCGGATATAAGCCTCGTTGGACGTGCCCGACGCCGGCTCGCTGGCGCTGAACACTTTCTGCGCCTTGACCGCGCCGTTGCGGTCGTTGAGCAGCTTGACGGAGATCTCGACCACCCCCCTGTCGCCGCCGACCGTATCGATCTCGAAGGCACGGACGTCGGTGATCAGCTGGTAGTCGATGGCAAGGCCCTGGCCGGGCTTGCCGACGCCGTCCAGCTTGCCGGTGTTCTCGAAGGTCTCGACCAGCTTGGCTTGGACCATCCGGGTCAGCTTGTCGCTCCACTGGGAGTTCGACAGATAGCGGATCTCGGACGGCGAGACGCGCACCAGCACCTGCTCGCTGTCCAGCGCCTTCAAGGCCGAAGGATCGGCGACCAGCAGCTGGCGGCTGCGCGCCGGTCCGCTGCTCTTGACGTCGGGGGCCGCCGTGATGTCGAAGGTATCGTTCGATGCCTTCGACCCGCAGGACGACAGCCCTGCGACCAGCAGCGGCACGAGGATCGCAGCCCTCATTGCCGTCGTGCAACGCGCCATGATAGCGGTTCCGCCCATGTGACCCCTGTCCCTTCCCGTCCCGTTCGTCATCGTCTCGTTCGCCCGTCAAACTGCTTGACGTTGTCGCCGCCGAACAGCAGCCGCTGCGGATTATTGTCGAAATTGGTGATCGCGTCGTTCAGACCGCGCACGGTCTGGCGCGTATCGGTGACCAGCGACTGAATGTCCCTGAGCCCGGTATTGGAGAAGCGCGTCAGATTGTCGGCGATCGGGCCGATCCTGGCGTTCAGGTTGTCGGCGGCACCGCGGATCGACACCAGCGTCTTGCGCGCCTCGGCGCTCAGCGAATCCGCCTCGCCCGAGCCCAGGAAGGCATCGACCTTCTTCAGGATGCCGTCGATCTGGTCCGAGGCATTGTTCAGCTTGTTGGAAAGCTGGGTGAAGTCGGTGATCGCCTGATCGATGTCCTGGGTGCGATCGGTGATGCTCTGGCTGAGATCCTTGAAGCCGCTGATCGCTTCGCGCGCATCGGCGGATGCGACCGAGACGTCGTCCATCACCTGGGTGATCTTCTGTGAATCGACCGCGGCGATCACCGCGTCGACCCTGCCCAGCGTCTTGTCGGCATTCTCGCCAAACTTCTGGAAGGTCGCTGCCGTGTCGCGGAAGGTCTCGATGGCCGGACCGATGCTGTCCGAGGCATCGGCGAAATTGCCGGTGAACGCCTCTGTATTGGTGAGGATCTGGTCAATCTTGTCCGAATTGAGCGCCTTGAACAGGCTCTCGGCCGCGCCGAGCGTCGAGTCGAGTCGGCCCGACAGGCCGGAGACCGATTCCGACAGCGCGCTGACGCTTGCCAGGAACTTGTCGATGCCGTCGGCATTGTCGGCCAGCGACTTGGAGAAGGTCTCGGCGTTCTTGACGGTATTGGTCAGCGGATCTCGGGCATCGGTGATGAAGCCCTGCAGCTGGCCGATCGCATCATCGGCGCGCTTCAGGATCTTGTCGGCCGTCGCCAGGAGGTTGGTGACGCTCGACTGATCGGCGAGCAATACCGCCGGCTCACCGGTGGCGATCGCCTTCTCGAGAATATTGGCGTCCCCCGCATTGCCGCCGGAGAGTTCGATATAGGCCGCCCCGGTCAGGCCCTGGATCTCGAGCACCGCCTTGGTCGAGGCGGTGACGGGCGCGTCGGCCCTGACCTCGGTGAAGGCCACCGAGAATTGCGGATCCTCCTTGTCGATGTAGAGACTGCGCACGGAGCCGACGGCGATGCCGTTGAAGCGCACCGGAGAGCCGATGCTCAAGCCGTTGGCCGAACCCGGAATGCGGATCGCCAGCGGGGCGAGCGTCCCGCCGCGGCCGTATTCCGCCATCCAGTAGACGAAGCCGAAGGCGGCCGCGATGACCAGCATCGTGAAAAAACCGACGATCGCATAATTGGCTTTGGTTTCCATCAGTCAGTCACTCTACCGGATGCCACCGGGTTGCCCCGGCGAGGAATGGAACGGGCCCGCTTGCCCCTGAAATAGGATTTGACCCAAGGATCTTCGCTGGCGAGCATATCGTCCAAGGTGCCTTCGACCAAGACTCGCTTTTGCCCCAGAACGGCGATGCGGTCGCAGACGGAAAACAGACTGTCGAGGTCGTGGGTGACCATATAGACGGTCAAGCCGAGCGTGTCGCGCAGCCTCGCGATCAGTTCGTCGAATTCCGCGGCGCCGATCGGGTCGAGGCCGGAGGTCGGCTCGTCGAGGAAAACGAGATCCGGGTCGAGCGCCAGCGCGCGCGCCAGCGCCGCACGCTTGATCATGCCCCCGGACAGTTCCGACGGATACTTGTCCGCAGCATCCGGGTCGAGACCGACGAGATCCAGCTTGAGGTAGGCCAGCTCATCCATCAGCCACATCGGCAGGTCGAGATATTCACGCATCGGCAGCTGGATGTTCTCCTTGACGGTCAGCGCCGAGAACAGCGCACCGTGCTGGAACAAGACGCCCAGCCGCGTGTCGAGTTCCATCCGCGTGCGCTCGTCCACCGTATTATAGTCGGAACCCAGGATTTCGATCGTGCCGGACCGACGCGGCAACAGCCGCAGGACCGTGCGCATCAGCACCGACTTGCCCGCACCCGATGCGCCGACGAAGCCGAGAATTTCGCCGCGATAGATGTTGAGGTCGAGATTGTCGAGAACGACCTTGCTGCCGAAGGCGACCGTCAGATCCCTGACCGACAGCACCTTCTCGCGCTCGCCCTTCTCTACCGCCCCGGTTTCCGTGTTCACGCCCGCCACCTCAGAAATCGATTGCCGAGTAGAAAATTGCAAACAGCGCATCCACCAGGATGACGACGAAGATGGCCTTCACCACCGCCGCCGTGACGTGTCGCCCGAGAGACTCGGCGCTGCCGCCGACCTTCATGCCCTCGACCGCGGACACGATACCGATGATCAGCGCCATGAAGGGTGCCTTGATCATCCCGGACGCCACGGTCGAATAGTCGATCGCATCATGCAGGCGCGTGGTGAACACGTCGAAGGTGATGCCGGAATAGGTCCAGGCGACCACGGAGGCTCCGTAAAGCGCGGAGAAGTTGGCGACGATCGTCAGGAGCGGCAGCACGACGGTCAGGGCGACCAGTCGGGGAAAAACCAGGACGCCGATCGGGTTGAGGCCGATCACCTTCAGCGCGTCGATCTCCTCGCGCATCTTCATCGAGCCTATTTCGGCGGTGATCGCGCTGCCGGAACGGCCGGCGATCATGATCGCCGTCAGCAGAACGCCGATCTCGCGCAATTGCAGGATGCCGACGAGGTCGACGACGAAGATCTCGGCGCCGAAATACCGTAGCTGAAACGCGCCCTGCTGGGCGATGATCGCCCCGATCAGGAAGGACATCAGCATGATGATCGGCACGGCTCGGACGCACATATGGTCCCTCTGGGTGACCACGGAGGCAGGTGAGACGCCGCTGCCGCGCCCGAGCTTGGTCTGCGCGCAGTGCACGGCCGAGGAGCACGAACATCATCGCCACCACATCGAACCACAGATCAACGATCACCTTGCCGACCGGCGCGAACAGCCGCTGGAACAGCGGCCCCTTGGCCGCAGGCGGGGTGGGATGCTTGACGTCTTCCGGCAGGACCCGCAGCAGTTCGCGCATCGCCGGACTGCCGCCGGTCAGCTTGATATCGCCGCCCGCCTTCTCGCGAGCGGCGACGAAGCGGCGTACCAGCCAGGCGCCCGCCATGTCCATCTCCGAGACCGCGTTCAGATCGACCTCGATGGGCCGGCTGCCGTCCACGGGAACCAGCCGGCCATTGTTCTGCAGCAATGTGCCGAGGCTGTTGTTGCGCCAGGCGCCGGACAGCCGGATGCGATGCCCTTCGCCCGGCAATTCGTCGATATCAATCGCGGCGCTCTCTGGGTGTACGGACTTCAAGGTTCTGACAACTTCCACGCATTGCGCCACGCGGGCTCGGCCAAATCATCTTGCCGGCGCAAATCACTCAAGCGCGCAGTATAACGACACGCACCGGCAATGAAATCCTTAAGGAAGCGTTTATCGCGGCGCGTCACCATGAAGACACACGCCCACGGTCAGTTCCGGCCAACGTGTGAACCGACGCTCCGGTTCAGGCCGCCTGGACGTCTTTCGCATTCGCCACTTCGGCGGCGATCGCAACCGCCACAGCCCGGGGCGGCGCTAGGGCGGCGACCTTCTTGGCGGCGGCGCCGATCAGATGGCCCCAGGAAATCAGCTCGAAGCGTCCGTCGTGATGCTCGACGATGGCCGTGCAGCTCTCCACCCAGTCGCCGGTGTTGATGTAGTGGATGCCGTCGATGTCTTCCATCACAGCATGGTGGATATGGCCACAGATCACGCCATCCACGTCGTTGCGTCTGGCTTCCTCGGCAACGACGCGCTGGAACTCGCCGATGAAGTTGACGGCCTGCTTCACCTGCAACTTGGCCCAGGCGGAGAAGGACCAGTAGGGCATGCCGAGGCGGCGACGCACCGCAGCCAGCAGGATGTTGATGTTGATCGCCATGTCGTAGGCCCAGTCGCCGAGATAGGCGACGAGACGGGCATTGCGCACCACGACGTCGAATTCGTCACCGTGCAGTACGAGGTAGCGCTTGCCGTCGGCAGTCTCGTGGATCATCCGTTCGGCCACTTCGATGCCGCCGAAATGGGTGCCGGGAAAGCCGCGCAGGAATTCGTCGTGATTGCCGGGAATGTAGACGATGCGGGTGCCTTTGCGTGCCTTGCGCAGCAGCTTCTGCACGACGTCGTTGCAGTCCTGCGGCCAGTACCAGCTGCGCTTCAGCCGCCAGCCGTCGACGATGTCGCCGACGAGAAAGATCGTCTCGGCCTCGTGGGTGCGCAGGAAGTCGAGCAGGAAGTCCGCCTTGGCCGCCTTCGAGCCGAGATGCACGTCGGAAATGAACAGGGTTCTGAAGTGACGGATTTCCGAATCTGTATTCACGGTCATGGGCCTCTCGCTTGACGAGCCTTCGCCCCCTCCAAAACCAGACTCGTGTTTCAGGATGATGACAGGCCCGCTTGACGGGGTGCCGCAATCGGCAAGGCCCCTATTGCTGGACGAGTTCAGGCAGTTCGCAACGGGAGATCTCGCCGGCCTCCACGCGGTCGACGCCCAGCGAGACGAGGATGAGTTCGGCCACTTCGCTGCCGGCCTCGCGCCAGCTCTTGTAGCCTTCCAGCACCAGCATCATGCCCGACAGGGTCGCACCGCCGATGATCGCGACCATCGATGTCACCTGCTCCTGGCGGATGGCATAGCGGCCGGTGCCGATCGCCGTGACGATCTCCTCGGTCGAGGATGCGGTCAGCAATCCCCGCAACGATTTGTTGCTGAAGCCAAAATGCACGATGAAACGGCCCCATTGCGGCTCCTCGTGCGCCCGGCGCAGGAACAGCCGGATCCCGCAGGACAGGCGGCGCGCAGGATCGGCAATCTCGACGATACTCACCCGGACGCGTTCCTGCATCTCGCAGGCGAGATCGCCCGCAACCTCCTCGAACAGGCGGTCGGGATTGGGGACGGCATTGTAGATCGTGCCGCGCGCGACGCCCGCCTCCTCGGCAAGATCGCTTACATTGACCCGGCTCGCGCCCAATCGCGCGAAGAGACGCATCGCCGCCTCATGGATGCGACACTGAACACCAGACTTCACGGCCGACTCCCTTCAGAACGCCCTAGTCGTACCGCATCGGACGGCCACAAGCCAAGACCCCTGCGCAATTTCTCAAACAATGATGTTGACAACTGAAC
The DNA here is from genome assembly GCA_020621905.1 of Rhizobium sp. GTDB lineage: Bacteria > Pseudomonadota > Alphaproteobacteria > Rhizobiales > Rhizobiaceae > Allorhizobium. The sequence continues at coordinate 8,689 of JAHRYZ010000088.1, read as the reverse complement.
ACATGTGTTCAATATGAGGCACGCAAGTTCAACTACCCAAACGACAGGCCAACGAGAGCCGCCGCGCGGGACATCCACCAGGAGAACGGATCGTGGAAAAGTTACTCGTCGCCCTGCTTATCACCGCAGCGCTTGCCGGCTGCTCGCAGACCACCCGCCCGACGGACGAAAAGCAGACCGCCTGCGCCTATGCCGGCCTGTCCGGCAATGATTGTGCCAAGTCCAAGTACGGCTACCGTCCCACGACTCAGCCTTCGCTCGTATCGCCTTCCACCTGAGACCAGCCCCCGTCTTTGCTGGATCGAAGGCAAGCCCGGCGCTCCCCCGCCGGGCTTTTTCGTGCGCGCGGGAAAAGCCTTCGCCGACAAAATCGGTGAGGAGGGCGGCGGGGTACTCCCAGTCCCGTTCATTTGGTGTATGCAGGAACGCAATCCAAAGAAAAGCGGACACGGGAAAGCATGGATACCAAGGACAAGAACAAGTCGCAGCCGACAACCGCCACGGCCGACCTCGATGAGCAGGCACTTTTCTACCATCGCTATCCGCGACCGGGAAAACTGGAAATCCAGGCCACCAAGCCGCTCGGCAACCAGCGCGACCTCGCGCTCGCCTATTCGCCCGGTGTGGCGGCCCCCTGTCTTGCCATTCGCGACGAACCGGAACTGGCCGCGGAATATACCGCCCGCGCCAACCTGGTCGCCGTCATCTCCAACGGCACGGCCGTGCTCGGGCTCGGCAATATCGGTCCGCTCGCCTCCAAGCCGGTGATGGAAGGCAAGGCCGTCCTGTTCAAGAAGTTCGCCGGCATCGACGTCTTCGACATCGAGATCGACGCCATGACCGTCGACTCCATGGTCTCGACCATCTCGGCGCTCGAGCCGACCTTCGGCGGCATCAATCTCGAGGACATCAAGGCACCGGAATGCTTCGAGGTCGAGCAGCAGCTGCGCGACCGGATGAACATTCCGGTCTTCCACGACGACCAGCACGGCACGGCGATCATCGTCGCGGCCGCCATCCTCAACGGCCTGGAACTGGCCGGCAAGAAGATCGGGGACGTCAAGATCGTCGCCTCCGGCGCCGGCGCCGCGGCGCTCGCCTGCCTCAACCTTCTCGTCATCCTCGGCGCAAAGCGCGAAAACATCTGGGTGCACGACATCGAGGGCCTGGTCTATCTCGGCCGCGAAGTGCTGATGGACCAGTGGAAATCCGTCTATGCCCAGGACAGCGCCAATCGCACGCTCGCCGAATCGATCGACGGCGCCGACGTCTTCCTCGGCCTGTCGGCCGCAGGCGTGCTGAAGCCGGAACTGCTGGTGAAGATGGCGGAAAAGCCGCTGATCATGGCGCTCGCCAACCCGACGCCGGAAATCATGCCGGATCTTGCCCGCGCGGCGCGCCCCGACGCGATGATCTGCACCGGGCGCTCCGACTTCCCCAACCAGGTCAACAACGTCCTGTGCTTTCCCTACATCTTCCGCGGCGCGCTCGACTGCGGCGCGACGACGATCAACGAGGAAATGAAGATGGCCGCGGTGCGCGCCATCGCAGCCCTTGCCCGCGAGGAAGTCTCCGAGGTCGCCGCCCGCGCCTATTCCGGCGAATCCCCGACCTTCGGTCCGAACTATCTCATTCCCTCGCCGTTCGACCCGCGTCTGATCCTGCGCATCGCGCCGGCCGTCGCCAAGGCCGCCGAGGAGAGCGGCGTGGCACGCCGTCCGATCACCGACTACGATGTCTATTTCGACCAGCTGAACCGCTTCGTCTTCCGCTCCGGCTTCGTCATGAAGCCGATCTTCGCGGCAGCGAAGAAGGCATCGAGCAAGCGCGTCATCTTCGCCGAGGGTGAGGACGAGCGCGTGCTGCGCGCCGCCCAGGTCCTGCTCGAGGAAAGCAGCGGCAAGCCGATCCTGATCGGCCGTCCGCAGATCATCGAGAGCCGCCTGCAGCGCTTCGGTCTTCGCATCCGTCCGGGCGTCGATTTCGATCTGGTGAACCCCGAGGACGATCCGCGCTACCGTGAATATGTCGAGGACTATTTCGCCCTGGTCGGCCGGGCCGGCATCAATCCGGAGGCCGCCCGCACGATCGTGCGCACCAACAATACGGTGATCGGCGCGCTGGCCGTGCGCCGTGGCGATGCGGACGCCCTGATCTGCGGCGTCGAAGGCCGATTCGACCGCCACCTGCGCGATGTCGGCCAGATCATCGGCAAGAAGCCGGGTGTGCGGGCCTTTTCGGGCCTCAGCCTGCTGATCTCCCAGCGCGGCGCCATCTTCTTCACCGACACCTTCGTCACCTATAATCCCTCCGCCGCCGAGATCGCCGAAATGACGATCCTCGCCGCCCAGGAGATCCGCCGTTTCGGCATCACGCCCAGGGCCGCCCTCGTGTCGCATTCGAACTTCGGCTCGCGCGATTCCGAAAGTGCCCGCAAGATGCGCGAGGCGCTGCAACTCATCCGCGCCCAGGCGCCGGAGCTCGAGGTCGACGGCGAGATGCAGGGTGGTTCGGCCCTGTCGGAAGCCCTGCGCAAGCGGGCCATGCCCGACGGCACGCTGACCGGCGAAGCCAATCTCCTGGTTTTCCCCAACCTCGATGCCGCCAATATCTCCCTCGGCATCGTTCGCACCATGATGGACGCGCTGCATGTCGGGCCGATCCTGCTCGGCGCAGCCCTGCCCGCCCACGTCCTGTCGACTTCGGTCACCTCACGCGGCGTCGTCAACATGGCCGCCCTTGCCGTCGTGGAAGCCGCGCAGCCCGACTGACGCGGGCCTGCGCCAATCCCGGAACATCCGGTATACCCCGCCATCGCCGGTGACGGGGCCTTCGGCTGGGTAAGCTCGTCATCCAAATTACCCGCTGGACATCATGGCCTCCGGCGAACACTCTTGACCCATAGTTATTGCAGTGTTTCAGGAATGACGAACCAGGGCGGCTACTTCGACCTGCTGGACTGGCTGCACGATCAGAAGGTCGTGCGTCCGCTCCCGTTCTCGAGGCAGATGCAGACCACCTTCGGCATCACCCACATCTTCTATATCGACGCCATGTGCACGCCGGCAGGCGTCAAGGCGCATCGCCTGTGCCACACCTTCGGTGCTGCGGGGGTCCATGCCGTCAGGGCGCTCGGCCCCAGCGTCTTCGAGCCGCCGCTCCGCCTGGCTTTGGCGGCGATCCGGCCGCTCGACTGGAACGTGCTGACACCAGGCACGCCGGCCCGCGACGGCCTCGACCGGGTGGCCGAGCGCCTCGGCATCACGCCCTGCGGCGTAGCCTATCCGCTCCTCTCGCGCGAGGGCCGCCAGGCCATGCTCGCCGTCCATATCGATGCCGAAGCCTGCGACTGGCACAGGTTCCGCCGGTTGCATGACCGCGACCTGCAGGCGCTCGCCATCGAGTTTCATGCCACGCTCCTCCAGGGCAGCGAGCCCGGCGTGGGCGGCGGCGGCGAGACCAAACCCCGGCTGACGCGACGCGAGCGCCAGGCCCTCTACTGGGCCGCGGCAGGAAAAAGCTACTGGGAGACCGCGGTGATCCTGGGAATCACAGAGCGCACGGTCCGCTATTTCATGTCCAATGCGCGCCGCAAGCTCAATGTCGTGTCCAACACCCAGGCGGTCGCCGAAGCCGCCTGGCGCGGCCTGCTGCCGGGGCCGGACCTGCACTGACCACCTCCGCCATTTGGGGCGCACAAGCATAATCCGCAATTGCAATTTCGCGACCTGTCGCTACCGACAGTTTCATTTCATATGTAATTTGCCATCTTTCAGTCGCCTGGACAAACAAGGGAGACTGGAATGATCAGGATCATCAATGGCGCCAATCGCAACGAATATCCCGAGGAAATCGCCGCCATGCACCGGCTGCGCAAGCGGGTTTTCCACGATCTTCTGAAATGGGACGTAACCGTCAGGGACGACTGGGAAGTGGACCACTATGACGATGCCAACCCCATCTACGTCATGTCCTATTCGCCGGAGGGCCTGCTGCGCGGCTCCCTGCGGCTGCTGCCGACACTCGGCCCCAACATGCTCGACGACACCTTCCCGATCCTGCTCGGAGGGCGGCCGGAGATCCGCAGCGCCGAGATCTGGGAATCGAGCCGCTTCTGCATCGAGCCGGAAATCTCGCAGGACCGCGCCTCGAACCAGGTGACGATTGCAGCCGCCGAACTGATGTGCGGCGTCGGCGAGATCGGTCTTGCCTCCGGGCTCAACCACATCGTCACCGTGACGGACGTCTTCCTCGAGCGGATGTTCCGGCGCATGGGTTGCCCGGGCGAACGCATCGCCGAACCGCACAAGATCGGCTCGGTCCACGCCGTCGCCGTCGCATGGGAGGTGACGCCCGACCTGCTGGCACGGATGAAGGCGGTCGCCGAAATCGACGGACCCTTGCTGGTCGAACCTCTGTCGATCGAACAGCCCCGCGCCGCCTGACACTTCTTCCGAAAAGGCAAAGCGCCGCGATCCCGCGGCGCTTTGCGTTAACACAGATTTGTGTTCCTGTTTGGCGCTTTGTCCCTCGCAAACTAAGGTGAAAATGCCTATAGGCTCACCAGTAATCCGTACAAGGACCGACGCCGACCGGGGACGCGACTTGCACCATCGCAGACATCGATTGCTCCTGACGCTTGCCGTCGTGTTTGCCTGCCAGCCGCTTGCTGCGCAGGCGTCGGTCGTGTGCGAAAGCCTGCGGCTGCGGCTCGCATCCCAGCCGGAAGTGATTGCCGACACGAGCGAGATGCGCCGCTATGCGAGCGCCATCGCCCGGCAGAACCTGGAAATCCGCAAGGTCCGCTACGACATGCGGCGTCTGCGCTGCGACGGAGCGGTCGTCGAATACCGGGCTGACGGCACCAGCCAGTGCGGCGAGCTCTCCACCGCCTTGACCCGCATGGAAAGCAACAAGCAGATGCTCGCCGGCAAGCGCGACGCGCTGCGCCAGGAAGGCACCGGCGCCAATCAGACGCGCCAACGTCTTCTGGAGGCACTCGAGGCCAATGGCTGCAACACGGACCAGCCGGGTCCGACGGACATGCCGATGGCGCCGCCCCGAACGCTCGGCCGGCCGCTCGAAACCACGGAGCCGATGAGCGAGGCGAGCCGCGCGGGCCGATTCCAGACGTTCACCGGGCACGGCAGCCTCAGAACGCTGTGTGTGCGAACCTGCGACGGCGCCTTTTTCCCGATCTCGTCGAACACCTCGCCGCTCAATTTCCGGCGTGACGCGCAGATCTGCGAACAGATGTGTCCGGAGACCGAGACGGAGCTCTTCTACCATTCGATGCGCACCGAGGAGAGCGCCGACATGGTGTCGGCCGAGACCGGCCAGCCCTACCGGATGCTGCCGACCGCCTTCGCCTACCTGAACCGATCGCGCGGCGACAATCCGTCCTGCGGCTGCGACCTCGCCGGCTACTATCGCCGGATGCAGGGCCAGTCGGCGCAGGGCAATGCCGGCGGCAACAACAAGGCAGTCATCGAAATCGGCCGCTCGGCCGAGGCGACCGCGAAAGCCGATGGCCTGCCCGCGCGGTCCACTCCCGCAATGCCGCAGGATCGGGCCTATGACCCGCAATCTGCCGCCGTGCGCCAGGTCGGCCCCACCTTCCTGCCGTCCGCAACCAGCGACATCGATCTGCGCAATCCGGCGCTGCCGGGTCCCCAGCCGCTTCAGCAATAGCAGCGCCGCCGGCCGCAAGGACCGGCCGCCGCCTCCCCGCCAGCCGAACGCAAACGGCCGGGCGAGAGCCCGGCCCTCTGACGTTTCCCTGGAAAATCGGTTCGATCACGCGGCGTGCGGCCGCGCCGGGCGGATGCGCTGCGGTTCCCGTTGACTGCCACAAGATACGACCAAAAGCCTAGGTCGCTTCGGGCGGCCGGAGATTTCCCCAGACCTCGTCGAAGACGAGTTCATCGATCGGCAGCCTCTGCCGCCAGCCCTTCAGCGCCAGTTCCGGCTGGTCGTAGAGCCGGTCGACATAGCCGACACAGAACCAGCCGATCACTTCCACATGGGCCGGAATGCGGCACAGCACATCGTCCTGATGAAGATGCTCCAACCTACGCCTACCCCCTCGGCCCGCGCGGCAAGCCACAGGTTCTGCACGGCGCACACGGTCGAATAGCTGTCCATGCGGGGATTGTGGGTGCGCCCCAGCACCACGGGTCCGCCGCGGGTCGGATCGCAGGTGACGCAGATGCCGAGCGGCGCCTTGCGGATGCCTTCGAGTTTCAGCCGCATATAGGTCTCGCGCTGCTCGCCGTCGAACAGGGCCGCGGCTTCCTCATTGGCCCTGGCGAAGGCCCGCCACACCGCCTCGCGGCGCGCGGCGTCCCGTACCAGGAGAAAATTCCACGGCTGCATGAAGCCGACCGAGGGCGCGCTGTGGGCGGCGTCCAGCAGGCGCGCGATCAGGTCTTCGGGCAGAGGATCGGGCAGGAACTGGTCCCGCACGTCGCGGCGGGTCCGGATCGCCCGGTAGACGGCCTCGCGCTCTTCCACGGAAAAGGCGCCGGCCCGGACGAGATGGTCGTTCGGTTCGTCGTGCATCGTCATATCCCCAACAATGCGTCCGACCGCCTGCTGTCCTCGCAGGCTAAGCCTATCTTGCCAGGCCGGTCTTCTGACTGGGCTTCGTCTGCATCGCGCCGACCTTCCCGGCCCGAAGGGCCAGTGGCTCGAACCGCCTCCGGTTCGTTGGCGCGAGGCATCCACCTCACAGCGTTGGGCACGTGCCGGAATTCCACCGGCTTCCCGATTCTCCCGCCCCGACGAGGGCAGGCACCTGACCGGAGAATGTCTACAGCATCGCCGCCCGAAGGCAAGACGGCTTGCTCGTCTCTGCCTAAACGACCGCCGGGAAATACCGGACATAAGCGAATTCGTTGCCATCGGGCGACCAGCACGGGACGTTGATCGTGCCCTGCCCGCCGAACAGTTCGAACAATGTCTCCGGATTGCTCCCGTCCGGATCGATCAGCCGCAGCCGCACGTCGAGATCGCGCGGATGGTCGAAGACGTCCGGGTCGTAGGACAAGAGCAGGACCTTGTCGCCCTTCGGCGACGGATGCGGGAACCAGTCGCCGAATGCGCTATCGGTGACCCGCTCCGCGGCGCCACCCTCGGCCGGCACGCGCCAGATCTGCATCCGCCCCGAGCGGCTGGAATTGAAATAGATCCATCGGCCGTCCGCCGAATAATCCGGTCCGTCATTGCGCCCTTCGCCGAAGGTCAGCCGGGTCTCCTCTCCGCCATCGACGGAGATCGTGTAGATGTCGAAGACATCGTTGCGAATGCCGCAGTAGGAGAGCGTGCGGCCGTCCGGCGACCAGCCGTGCCAGTAGGACGGCAGGTTACGCGTCACCTGGCGCGGCGTGCCGCCCCCGGCCGGCAGGATGTAGATGCACGACTTGCCGTGCTCCACCTTGTCCGACACGACGAGCCATCGGCCGTCGGGCGAGATCCCATGGTCGTTGTTGCAGGCGGTGGCAAAACCGGTATCGATCTGCACCGGCGCGGCACTGCCGTCTGCCGGCAGGCGATAGAGCAATCCCTCGCCATTGATGATGAGGGATGCGCCGTCGGGGCTCCAGTTGGGCGCCTCGACCAGTCGCTCCGTCTGCCATACGACGCGCCGGGCGCCACTGCGAATATTGAAGATCTCCACGGAACTCCGCATCGCTCGCTCCCTGGAAGTTCCGGCAACCGCCTCTGTCAGCGGTCGCGGAAACGATTGGTGATCGGATAGCGCCGGTCGCGGCCGAAATTCTTGCGGGTGATCTTCACCCCCGGCGCCGACTGGCGGCGCTTGTACTCGGCGAGATAGAGCAGGTGCTCGACGCGGTGCACGGTCGCGATCTCATGGCCGCGCGCGACGATCTCGTCGACGGACATTTCCTTCTCGACCAGGCATTCGAGGATGTCGTCCAGCACCGGATAGGGCGGCAGCGAATCCTGGTCCGTCTGGTTGGGCCGAAGCTCGGCCGACGGCGCCTTGGAGAGGATGTTGGCCGGGATGACCTCGCCCGACGGGCCGAGTGCGCCCGGTGGCACATGCTTGTTGCGCCACGCGGCGAGCGCATAGACCTGCATCTTGTAGAGGTCCTTGATCGGATTGAAGCCACCGTTCATGTCGCCGTAGAGCGTCGCATAACCGACCGACATTTCCGACTTGTTGCCGGTCGTCACCACCATCGAACCGAACTTGTTGGAGATCGCCATCAGGATGGTGCCGCGGGCACGGCTCTGCAGGTTCTCTTCCGTAATGCCGCTCTCGGTGCCCTCGAACATGTCGGAAAGCGCGGAGAGGAAGCCGTCGACCGGCTCGCCTATCGGTACCGTGTCGTAGTGGCAACCGAGAGCCTTGGCACAGGCGGCAGCGTCAGTGAGCGATTCCTTCGAGGTATAGCGATAGGGCAGCATGATGGCGCGCACCCGCTCCTCGCCCAAGGCGTCGACGGCGATCGCCGCGCAAATGGCGGAATCGATGCCGCCCGAGAGGCCGAGCACGACGCTCTTGAAACCGTTCTTGTTGACATAGTCGCGAAAGCCCAGCACGCAGGCGCGGTAGTCGGCCTCTTCCTTTTCCGGAATTCGCGACATCGGCCCTTCGCCGCAGCGCCAGCCGTCGGCAGCCCGCTTCCAGGTGGTGACCGACAGGGTGGTTTCGAACTGGCTC
>JAHRYZ010000087.1 GCA_020621905.1 Rhizobium sp. | reverse complement strand
CCGGGCTGCTGCAAACCTATGACCCGGAAGCGGTGATCGTCGCCTGCAACACGGCCTTCACCCTGGCCGGCACCGATCTGCGCCATGCCTTTCCCGCCATGCGTTTTATCGGCACGGTGCCGGCGATCAAGCCGGCGGCCGAGCGCACCCGGTCCGGGCTCGTTTCGGTGCTCGCCACGCCCGGCACGGTCAAGCGCGCCTATACCCGCGACCTCATCCAGTCCTTCGCCGCCCGGTGTCATGTGCGGCTGGTCGGGTCCGAAAACCTTGCGCGGATGGCGGAAGCCTATATCCGCGGCGAGCCGGTGTCCGACGAGGCGGTGCTGGCGGAGATCGCGCCGTGTTTCGTCGAGAAGGACGGCGCGCGCACCGACATCGTCGTGCTCGCCTGCACCCACTATCCGTTCCTCGCCAACGTGTTTCGCCGGCTCGCGCCCTGGCCGGTCGACTGGCTTGATCCGGCGGAGGCGATCGCGCGCCAGGCCCGCCGGCTGGTACCGCTGGTCGAGGGGGCGGAACACCCGGAAGGCTTCGATTTTGCCGTCTTCACCTCGGGCAATCCCGATTTTTCCACCCGCCGCCTGATGCAGGGCCTCGGCCTCGACATCGTAACGCCCTTGCTAAAGGTGGCGGCGGACCGCTAAATCTACTCGCCGATATTTGGAAAGCGGTGGCCAGTCATGGTAGAGGTCTTGGCCGCCGCCGGACAGGCCGCATGTTCACAGGAGCCTCGAGCTTATTTTGTTTACGGAAATTCTGATCGTTGCCTTGCTCACTATTCTGAATGGCGTTTTGGCCATGTCCGAGATGGCGGTCGTCTCCTCGCGCACGACGCGCCTCAAGGTGCTTTCCGAACAGGGCAATCGCGGCGCGACCATCGCGCTCAGGCTCGCCGAGGAGCCCGGCCGCTTCCTGTCCACGGTGCAGATCGGCATCACGCTGGTCGGCGTCCTGTCCGGTGCCTTCTCCGGCGCCACGCTCGGCGCCCGGCTGGCCGGATGGCTGGCCGAGCAGGGGCTTTCGGAGAACGTGGCGAGCGCTCTCGGCGTCGGTTCGGTGGTGGTGATGATCACCTATCTGTCACTGATCGTCGGCGAACTCGTGCCGAAGCAGATCGCCCTGCGCAATCCCGAAGCGGTCGCCGCCAAGGTCGGCGCGCCCATGCTGATCCTGTCGAAGGTCGCAGCGCCCCTGGTGTGGCTGCTCGACAATTCCGGACGCCTGCTGCTGCGGCTGCTTGGTCAGCAGGGCGTTTCGGCCGGCACGGTCACCGACGAGGAAATCAAGTCCGTATTGGCCGAGGCGCAGAGCGCCGGCGTGATCGAGAACGAAGAATCGGCAATGATCTCCGGCGTCATGCGCCTTGCCGACCGCACCGCGCGTGGTCTGATGACGCCGCGCCGCGACGTCGAGGTGCTCGACGTCGACGATACACTCGAGGAAATCCGCGACAAGCTGCGCAGTGCGGCCCATTCGCGCCTGCCGGTCCGCTCCGGCGATTCCGACGAGATCATCGGCGTGCTGTTTTCCAAGCGCATCTACGATGCCATCGCGCTCGGCTCCGATTTCGACATTCGCCAGCATCTGAGCGAGGTGCCGATCGTCTCGGACCTTGCCAGCGCTGTCGACATCATCCAGGCGATCCGCAAGACGCCGCTGCACATGGTGCTCGTCTATGACGAATACGGGCATTTCGAAGGGATCATCACCTCCGGCGACATTCTGGAAGCGATCACCGGCGTCTTCCAGGAATACGAGGACGAAGAGCCCTACGTGGTGCGCCGCGACGACGGTTCCTATCTCGTGGCCGGCTGGACGCCGATCGACGAGTTCGTCGACCGCATCCGCATTCCGGTCGAATCGGATCCCGACTACACGACGGTCGCCGGCTATGTCATCGCCGAGTTGAAGCGCATTCCCGAACTGGGCGAAAGCTTCGAGGCCAATGGCTGGCGCTTCGAGGTGATCGACCTCGACGACACGGTCGCGGAAATCCGCGACAAGCTGCTGGTCTCTCCGGTGGGCGAACCCTCGATCTGACGGCTTCCTGCTCCTGACTGCCTTCTTGAAGGCCGACGTTTCGGCCGCCGCGTTCGTCGTGGCGGCCTGCTCGCCACCTGTTGCCGATCTGCAACTGTGATCCGCCGATGTTTGCAATCCGCAATTGCGCACTTGTCGGTTGCTTTGTCTTGTGAGAACTTGAGGCCGTCCGCAGCTCAAACACAGGAGGCGTCGATGTCACATCATTTTGCATTCATGCGCCTTGCTGGCGGATCAATGTTCCTTCTCTCGGTGCTTTGCACTCCGGGGTCGCGAACCACCGCCTGAACGGTCTTCCGTCCAGGATTCCCGGCGTCTGGCGCCATTTTCAACAAAATTGACGTGATCGGTCGCCGAGACGCATGGCTGCGTTCTCCCGGTCGTCTCACACCCTTGTTTTCCATCGAGAGGACCTGGCCGCGTCGCTGCGCCGGGACGGAAAAGCTATGCATAAGGAACAATCTATAATTGCAGACGACCCTCTGGCCGCGGTCGACGACCTGTGCCGGAAATTCGGTGTATGGGCATCGGCTCGCGCCCTGGTCTACGTTGCCTGGAAGCGGCGCCGGAGGTCAAATTCGGTCAGCGATCTTTCCGACTACATGCTGCAGGACATCGGCCTGCCACCACAGGAGACCTGGCGGCGTTCGCCGCGCTTCGATGCCTGGGACATCCGGCTATGACAAAGCATGGCAGGGCTTCGGCGGCACGCTTCGCCGAAGCCCTCCGGGGCAGGCTGTGCAGCGGCTGCCGGGTCCGGGGGGTCGTCACGGGCATTCCGTCCGACAAAGAGCGGAAAGATGCGCCCGGCGCTCGAAGTTTGTCGGTCCCTGAGGCATAATTGCCTGTTGATGCCGGGTCTTTCTCGACGCCGATTCGCAGTTTATTTGCTAAAGCATCTGTGGCTCGCAGGGCGAGGTGTTCGCCCGGCGAGCGCGTGATCAGACGAGGTGGTATTGGTGCAGGTCGGAATCGATATGGGTACTCTGTCGGGCGGGGAGCCGGCCAAGCTCGATATCGAGGAGCTTCTGGCCACGCGTCTTCTCGTGCAGGGCAATTCCGGGTCGGGAAAATCGCATCTGCTCAGGCGCCTGCTCGAGCAGTCGGCGCCGTGGGTGCAACAGGTCATCATCGACCCGGAAGGTGACTTCGTCACTCTGTCCGACCGGTTCGGCCATCTGGTGGTCGACGGCGAGCGCACCGAGGCCGAGCTTGCGGGCATCGCCAACCGCATCCGCCAGCACCGCGTGTCCTGCGTCCTGACCCTCGAAGGCCTCGACATCGAACAGCAGATGCGCGCCGCCGCCGCCTTTCTCAACGGCATGTTCGATGCCGAGCGCGAATACTGGTACCCGGTGCTGGTGGTGGTCGACGAAGCGCAGATGTTCGCGCCTTCGGTCGGCGGCGACGTCTCGGAAGACGCGCGCAAGATGTCGCTCGGCGCGATGACCAACCTGATGTGCCGCGGCCGAAAGCGCGGGCTTGCCGGCGTGATCGCCACGCAGCGCCTGGCGAAGCTCGCCAAGAACGTCGCGGCCGAAGCCTCGAACTTCCTGATGGGTCGCACCTTCCTCGACATCGACATGGCGCGTGCGGCCGACCTGCTCGGCATGGACCGGCGCCAGGCGGAGATGTTCCGCGACTTGAAGCGCGGCAATTTCGTCGCGCTCGGGCCGGCCCTGTCGCGCCGGCCGCTGCCGATCGTCATCGGCACGGTCGAGACCTCGGCGCGTTCGTCGAGCCCGAAGCTGATGCCGCTGCCGGACGCCCCGCAGGACGTCGAGGACCTGATCTTCACGCCCGATCCGGAAGAATTCACCCGGCCGATGGTCAGGCGCGCGCCGCCGGCGCCGCGGCCGACGACCGACATCCTCGCCGAACTGTCGAAGGCAGCCCCCGCGGCGAGTGGTTCTGCCGGCCCGGTCGAGGGCCGGCCGTCGGCGCCGGAAATGTCGTCGGAGGAACGTGAGGAAAAGCTTGCCCATGTGCTGGCCGAAATTCTCGCCGACCCGCAGGCCGCCTATCGCACCGATTCGGTTCTCTATCAGGAGTTTCTGGTGCGCGCCCGCATGCGGCGCGTGGCCGGCCCGCCCATGGCCATGGGCGAATTTCGCCGCCGCGTGGCGATCACCCGCTCCGGCGTCGACGAAGAGACCGCCGGCAGCGAAAGCTGGGCCATGGCGCTCGACCTGTCGCAGCGTGTCTCCGACGACCTGCAGGGCGTCTTCCTGCTGATGGCGCGTGCCGCCATCCGCGGCGAGGCCTGCCCCTCGGACCAGTGCATCGCCAAGGCCTACGGCACCCATTCGGCCCGCCGCGCCCGCCGTCTGCTCGGCTATTTCGAGGAACACAATCTGATCGTCGTCCATACCGACTTCGCCGGCAAGCGCATCGTCGCCTTCCCGGACCTGCAGGTGGAGACGGCGCCCGGCGATCCGAATGCGACGGACGATTGCGAGGTTCCCTCGGCGGCGGAGTAACCGGCAGAAGGCTAGGCGATCAACGCCAGCGTCTGCGGGTCGGGCGTTCCCGCGTAGTACTTTTCGAGCAACGCATCGAACACGCTGTCGCCCTGGCCGGCCGCGCGGGCAAAGAGCGTGAGCGACGATCTCAGCTTCAGCACGTCCGGATAGCCGAAGATCGCCTCGGCGGTTCTGCCCTCCAGCCCCTCAAGGATCTCGCAGCATTCGCTCAGCCGAGGCCCAAGCACCGGATGGTCGAGATAGGCGCGGGCTTCGGCAAGCGACCCGATGGCGTAGCGGATCGCCATCGGGCTTCCGCCCAGGCCCGCGATCTGCGGAAAGACGAACCACATCCAGTGGCTGGTCTTCTGTCCGTTGCGAAGTTCGCTCACGACCCTCGCATAGACCGGCTGCTGGGCTTCGACGAAGCGTTCGAGGTCGAAGAGATCGTTCACGCGGGCGTCCTTTCCTCCCAGACCTTCACCAGTTCGACGATGGTCTCGACCGATTTTTCCATGTCCTGCCGGCTCACCCATTCAAGCGGCGAGTGATAGGCATGGCCGCCGGTATAGATGTTGGGGCAGGGCAGGCCCATGAAGGACAGGCGCGAGCCGTCCGTGCCGCCGCGGATACTGTGGCGGACCGGGGTCAGGCCGACGCGCTTCACCGCCTCGATCAGATTGTCGACCACCTGGGGGTGCTGGTCGAGCACGACCTTCATGTTGCGATACTGCTCCTTGACCGTGAACGTGTAGGTGGAGCCTGGAAAGGACGTCATGACCTCGCGGGTGATCTGCTCGAGCAGTGCCTCCTTCTCGGCAAGGCCCCTGTCGTCGAAATCGCGGATGATGAAGCTCAGCTTGGCGCCTTCCATCGAGCCGGCGATGTCGGTCGGATGAATGAAGCCCTGGCGGCCTTCGGTCGTCTCCGGCGCCTGGTCCTTCGGCAGGCGGGCGACGATCTCGGCGGCGATCTTAATGGCGTTCTCCATCTTGCCCTTGGCGGTGCCGGGATGGATGGCGACGCCGGATATGGCGATGTCGACGCCGTCGGCCGAAAAGGTCTCGTCCTCGATCTCGCCGACCGTGCTGCCGTCCAGCGTGTAGCCGAAGTCGGCACCCAGTTTCTTCAGGTCCACCTGTCGGCGCCGCGGCCGACCTCCTCGTCGGTGGTGAACAGCACCTTCACCATGCCGTGCGGGATTGTGGGATTTGCGACGAGGAACTGGATCGCGGTCATGATCTCGGCGATGCCGGCCTTGTCGTCAGCGCCGAGCAGCGTCGTGCCGTCGGTGGTGACGATGTCGTGGCCGATCTGGTCGTTGAGTTCCGGATTGTTGGCCAGGCGGATGACCTGGTTGGGGTCGCCGGTCAGGCGGATGTCGCCGCCGGCATAGTGGCGCACGAGCTGCGGCTTGACACTGGTGCCGGTGAAATCGGGTGCCGTGTCCATGTGCGAGCAGAAGCAGATGACGGGGACCTGCTTTTCCACATTGGCGGGCAGGGTCGCATAGACATTGCCGTGCTCGTCGAGATGGGCGTCGCCAAGGCCGATCGCCAGGAGTTCCTTCACCAGCAGCCGGCCGAGATTCTTCTGCTTCTCGGTCGAAGGCTGTGCCGACGAGGTCGGGTCGGACTGGGTGTCGATCACGACGTAGCGAAGAAGGCGGTCGAGGACGGTGTCGGGCATGGGCGAATCCGATCTGCGGTTGCGGGGTCGCCTAGCTATAGCCGCCCCGGCGAGCGAGGTGAATGCTTTGCCGCGTCCTCGTGAAGCAACAGTCGCAGCGCTGGCGGAGCGCGGCAGGGCGGCCGGCTGGCCGCCCTGCGCGGTCTTCCTTACTTCTGCTCCAGCGCCGTGGCGGCAGTCTTTTCCTCGTTGCGGGTCGCCCAGAGCGATCCGAGGATGCCGGCGGCGAGGATGCCGACCGTCACGCCGAGCGAGACCACCGGCGGGATCTTGGCGAGCCCCAGCATGTCGGCGATGAAGATCTTCGCGCCGATGAAGATTAGCACCACCGACAGCGCATACTTCAGATAGGTGAAGCGGTGGATGAGCGCCGACAGCGCGAAATAGAGCGCACGCAGGCCGAGGATGGCGAAGATGTTGGAGGTATAGACGATGAAGGGATCGGTGGTGATGGCGAACACCGCCGGGATGGAGTCGACCGCAAAGACCAGGTCGGCCAGTTCGACCATGACCAGCGCCAGGAAGAGCGGCGTGACATAGGTCTTCATCCGTCCGGACATGAGGTCCTCGCGGCGGACGAAGAAGTGATGCCCCTCCAGCTTCTCCGTGACGGGCAGGTGCTTGCGCAGGAAGCGCAGCACGGGATTGCCCGAGACGTCGTATTCCTTGTCGGCCGTCAGCAGCATCTTGATGCCGGTGACGATCAGGAAGGCGGCGAAGAGGTACAGCACCCAGTGGTAGTTCTCGACGATCGAGGCGCCGGCGGCGATCATGATGCCGCGCAGGACGATGACGCCGAGAATGCCCCAGAGCAGGACCCGGTGCTGGTAGGCGCGGGGGATGGCGAAGTAGCCGAAGATCATGGCGATGACGAAGATATTGTCCATCGCCAGGCTCTTCTCGACGACGAAACCCGTCAGGTATTCGATGCCGGCCTGCTGGCCGGACTGCCACCAGACCCAGCCGCCGAAGGCGAGACCGAGCGACATGTAGAAGGCGGAGAGAAGGAAGCTTTCGCGAATGCCGATCTCGGCACTCTTTTTATGCAGGACGCCAAGGTCGAGGGCGAGTAGAAAGATCACAAGGGCCAGGAAGGAGAGCCACATCCAGACGGCGGTCCCCAGGAAGTCTGTCCAAAGAAAATCCATTGCGGGTTTCCTTTGCCGGAACGGTTGATGATCGCAGCTCCGACATCACGGGAATCCGGCACTCGCGTCAGAGGGGCCCGGTGCTGCGTTTCCCCGAAATGGTCACTCGCGCAATTAGTTCAAGCGCTGGCCGTTGACTTTCGCGTGATCCACCGCTAATGACCCCATCAACGCCGGGCCTGTCGCCCGGTGTTTTCTTTGACATGTCCCGTGGCACTTTCCATACGCTTTATGTGAGAGGCCTGTCAGAGCTTCCAAAACGGAGTTCAGAGGAGGGCGTGTTTCCTTGATCGTCTGGTAACGGATGTGTAACCTGTTGTAAAGAAATGCGATGAGCAAGCGCGCTGCATCCAAATAAAATCGATCCCGCATGGCGAGAATATCTGAATCGTCGAAGTCCCGGTCAACCGTCGCGAATACGGCCCCAGCCGCCGGCCAGCGCCGCAGGGCAAGCTTCGGACTTCGGCGTGCAGCTGCGCGTAAGCAGAACTCAGGCTACTACGGCGACCTGCGCGAGAAGCAGTTCCGCACCTACGCGAAACCAACCGTCGCAAGGGTGACACCTCGGAGAACCTGATCGGTCTGCTCGAATCGCGTCTCGATGCGGTCGTCTACCGCGCCAAGTTCGTCCCGACGGTCTTTGCTGCCCGTCAGTTCGTTAACCACGGCCACGTCACCGTCAACGGCGTCAAGGTCAACATCGGCTCGTACCGCTGCAAGGCTGGCGACGTGATCGAAGTTCGCCAGAAGTCGAAGCAGCTGGTCACCGTTCTCGAATCGGTCCAGCTCGCCGAGCGTGACGTTCCGGACTACATCGAAGTCGACCACAACAAGATGGTTGCCACCTTCGTTCGCGTCCCGGGCCTGTCCGACGTTCCCTACGCTGTCGTCATGGAACCGCAGCTGGTCGTCGAATTCTACTCGCGCTGATCGCTGCGCGACCGGATTGTTGAAAGCCGCCTTTCGGGGCGGCTTTTTCTATTTGAACGGCAATATTTTGCGGCGAATATGGGCGTGCGGCGCTTGGCTGTGAAAGGAAGCAGATGGACCTTCAGGCGATCATCGACGACATCGCATTGTCGCTTGCCGAGCGGCGCGGCGAGGGCAAGGTCGCCGATTACATTCCCGAGCTTGCCAAGGTGGATCCCAATCAGTTCGGCATCGCCGTGACCACGGTGGACGGCCAGGTCTTCACCGCGGGCGATGCGGCGACGCCGTTTTCCATCCAGAGCGTCTCCAAGGTCTTCATGCTGACGCTGGCGCTCGGCAAGGCCGGCGAATCGATCTGGAAGCGCGTCGGACGTGAGCCCTCCGGTTCCGCCTTCAATTCCATTGTGCAGCTCGAGCAGGAGCACGGAATCCCTCGCAATCCCTTCATCAATGCCGGCGCGATCGTGGTCTGCGACATGGTGCTGGCCGGCCACAAGCCGAAGGAGGCGATCGGCGAGGTGCTGCGCTTCGTGCGCTATCTGGCCGACGACGAAACGATCAGCATCGACCGCGCGGTCGCGCGGTCCGAGACGGAGACGGGTTTCCGCAACTATGCGCTGGCCAATTTCATGCGCTCCTTCGGCAACCTGCATCACGAGGTCGATCATGTGCTCGGCGTCTATTTCCACCAGTGCGCGCTGTCGATGACCTGTCGGCAGCTGTCGCGCGCCGGACTGTTCCTCGCCGCCCAGGGCGCCGATCCGATCAGCGGCTATTCGGTCGTCTCGGCCAAGCGGGCGCGACGCATCAATGCGCTAATGCTGACCTGCGGCCATTACGACGGATCGGGCGACTTCGCCTTCCATGTCGGCCTGCCGGGCAAGAGCGGCGTCGGCGGCGGCATTCTCGCCATCGCGCCGGGCAAGGCCTCGATCGCCGTCTGGTCGCCGGGCCTCAACAAGGTCGGCAACTCCGCGCTCGGCTCGGTCGCGCTCGAAATGCTGGCGGCGCGCACCGGCTGGTCGGTATTCGGGGCTTGATCTTGCCGCGGCAACCGGGCATTGGCAGGGCGCGCGCCCGAAGCGCCCGCGGAGTCTGAAGCCATGACCGTCCCAGCCGAACTGACCGTCGACCTGTCTGCCGAGGACGAGGAATTCGCCGCGGACGCAGCCGGCGTGCATCCGGTCTTCGCCCGCGCGCCGCGCTCGGTCGGCTTCAACAAGCTGCGCAAGCGGCTGATCCGCCAGGTGCGCCAGGCGATCACCGACTTCGACATGCTGAAGGGCCAGAAGCGCTGGCTGGTCGGCCTGTCGGGCGGCAAGGACTCCTATGGGCTGCTGGCCATCCTGCTCGACCTGCAATGGCGCGGCCTTCTGCCGGTGGAACTCGTGGCCTGCAATCTCGACCAGGGCCAGCCGAATTTCCCGAAGCACGTGCTGCCGGACTATCTGGCCTCGATCGGCGTGAAACACCGCATCGAATATCGCGACACCTATTCGGTGGTGAAGGAAAAAATGCCGAGCGGTGCGACCTATTGCTCGCTCTGTTCGCGCCTGCGCCGCGGCAATCTCTACCGGGTGGCGCGCGAGGAGGGCTGCGATGCCCTGGTGCTCGGCCACCACCGCGAGGACATTCTCGAGACCTTCTTCATGAACTTCTTCCACGGCGGCCGGCTCTCGGCCATGCCGGCCAAGCTTTTGAACGACGACGGCGACCTGATGCTGCTGCGTCCGCTCGCCTATGCGGCCGAGGACGATCTGGCGCGCTTTGCCGCCGCCATGGAATTCCCCATCATCCCCTGCGATCTCTGCGGCTCGCAGGACGGCCTGCAGCGCAATGCGATGAAGGAGATGCTGGCGGGGATCGAGGCGAAGATGCCGGGCCGTAAGGATGCCATGCTGCGGGCGCTCGGCCATGTCGATGCCTCGCATCTGCTCGACCCGAAGCTCTTCGACTTTTCCTCCCTTCTGACAAAGGACGTCTGACCATGGCCGAACTCGACATTGCGGCGCTCGCCAACGCACTTCAGGAGGCGGCGGCGACGGAGATCCTGCCGCGCTTCCGCAAGCTGGGCGACGGCGACGTGCGGATGAAGACCGAGGCCATCGACCTCGTCACCGAGGCCGACGAGGCGGCGGAGGAACTGATCCGCCAGCGCGTGGCCGAAGTCATGCCCGACGCCGTGTTCATCGGCGAAGAGGCGGTCGCAGCCGACCCGGCACTGCTCGACAGGATCGCCGACGCCGATCTTGCCGTCATCGTCGATCCGATCGACGGCACGTTCAACTATGCGGCGGGGCTGCCGCTGTTCGGCGTGATGCTGAGCGTGGTATCGAAGGGCGAGACGGTCGCCGGCATCATCTATGATCCGATGGGCAATGACTGGCTGATCGCCGAAAAGGGATCGGGCGCCTGGATGTGCGGCCCGGACGGATCGCAGGCCCAGGTGGCAGTGGCGCCCGCCGTGCCGCTCGACCAGATGGTCGGCATTGCGGCGCTGACCTACATGGAGACCGCAGCCAAGCGGCAGATCCTTGCCAATCTCGCCGAGGTCAGGCTGTTCACCAGCTATCGTTGCTCGGCGCATGAATACCGCACGTTCGCCGCCGGTCACCTGCACTTCCTGATGTACAAGAAGCTGATGCCCTGGGACCATCTGGCCGGCACGCTGATTTCGCAGGAAGCAGGCGCCCATGTCGCCCGCCTCGACGGTTCGCGCTACCTGCCGCACAATTTCGAAGGCGGGCTGCTGCTTGCACCCGACCGCGACAGCTGGCAGGAACTGCGCGAAAAGGTCTTCACGCTCTGAGAGCGTGAGTTTTGGTTGAAAAGAAAAGGCGCGGGGACTTGCGGTCCACGCGCCTTTTTCATGTGTTGGTCGCCGTCGTCAGACGCGCGGGTTCTGCTGGCGGAACAGCACGCCGCGTTCGCCGATCAGGACGAAGACGAGGCCGATTACCGAGACGGTGAAATAGCCGGCGACCATCGGCAGGGCCGTGCCGTCATAGGCCTGGCCGATCGCCGCGCCGATCAGTGATCCGCCGACGGTGCCCATGAAGCCCAGCACGGACGAGGCCGTGCCGGCGACATGGCCGAGCGGCTCCATGGCGAGCGAGTTGAAGTTCGAGCCGATCCAGCCGAACTGGAACATGGCGAGCGAGAAGAACACCATGAACAGGGGGAAGGGCATGGGCTGCGGTCCGAGCACCTGCGCCACCAACCAGACGAAGTTGATGGCGATGAAGCCGAGAAGCGAGGCATGCGACAGGCGCCGCATGCCGATCCGGCCGACCAGCCTGGCATTGACGAAGGACGACAGAGCCATGAACAGCGCCACGCCGGCGAAGGCGGCGGCAAACCACGCGCCGAGATCGTAGATCCCGACATAGACCTGCTGCGCCGAATTGATGAAGCCGAACAGCGCGCCGAAGATGAAGGTGCTGGCGATCGTGTAGCAGAGCGCGATGCGGTTGGTCAGCACGATGCGAAAACCCTGGTAGATCGACGAGACGGTGAACGGCCGGACGTCCTTGGCCGTCAGCGTTTCCGGCAGGCGGACGAACATCCACAGGCCGACCACCATGGCCGACACCGCCATGAAGACGAAGATCCAGTGCCAGTGGCCCATGAACATGATGACCTGGCCGGTTCCCGGTGCGATCACCGGGATCACCATGAAGACCATCATGATCAGCGACATGACTTCCGCCATCTGCCGGCCGCCGTAGACGTCGCGGACGATCGAGACGGTGATGACGCGGGTCGCGGCCGATCCGATGCCCTGGATGAAGCGCAGCACGAGCAGGCTGGCAAAGGAGGGGACCAGGACGACGGCCAGCGACGAGATGATATAGATGCCGAGGCCGAACAGCATCGGACGGCGCCGGCCGAACCGGTCGGCGATCGGGCCGTAGAACAGCTGGGCGACGCCGAAGCCGATCAGGTAGGCGGAGACGACATACTGGCGGTGGTTCTCATTGACCACGTTCAGCGCGATGCCGATCTCCTGCAGGCCTGGCAGCATGATGTCGATGGCCAGTGCATTGAGCGACATCAGGAAGGCCATCATGGCGATGAATTCGACTCGGCTCATACCCCGCAAATTGGCGGGCGCCGGCTGTAACGTTGTAGTCATGGCTCAATATCCAAAACAGAGATAAGGCGTTGCTTGGGGCAACGCCTTGAAAAAGTTGAGTGAATGACGAAATCCGCTAAACGCGGATGACGGATCGGGTCAGGCAGCGCCGCGAACGGCGACGCCCTGGTCCTCGAAATGCTTCTGCAACTCGCCCGCCTGGAACATCTC
Source organism: Rhizobium sp. (assembly GCA_020621905.1). GTDB lineage: Bacteria > Pseudomonadota > Alphaproteobacteria > Rhizobiales > Rhizobiaceae > Allorhizobium. Next base: position 2,993 of record JAHRYZ010000087.1, on the reverse strand, counting down.
GCGGATGATGTCGCAGCCGCCGACGAACTCGCCCTTGACGTAGAGCTGCGGGATGGTCGGCCGTTGGAATAGTCCTGATGCCCTGGCGGATCTCGTTGTCGGCAGCACGTTGATGCCCTTGTAGTCGACGCCCACGTAATCGAGGATCTGGACGACCGCCGGAGAAGCCACACTGCGGGAACTGCGGCGTTCCCTTCATGAACAGCACCACGTCGTTGCTCTTCACTTCATTGGCGATGAAATCTTGGACGCTCATGGGATATCCTTTCACATGCGGTTTCAAGGGCCGCTGTCTCGATTGTGCATTCTAAATAGCAAGCAGTCGCCGTCTTTGCCAGAGCGCAAATACGCATGACTGGCCTGCAGCCGTCAGCGGGTGCGCTGGCGGCTGCGATTGGCGGCGGTGCGGCGGCGGCTGACCTGCTTCTTGGCCGGCTTGCGCGGGCGGCTGGTCTTCCTGACGAAACGTCCGGTCGTGGCCGAGCGGGCCTGCCGCTTGCGGCGGCGCGTCGTGCCGCGGCCCGTGGTCTTCTTCAGGATTTCCTTGAGGACGCCCTGAACGACGTTGTCGATCACTTCCCTGACGAGATCAGCCATCTGACGCTTCCCTGGCGCTTCAGTCCGGAATGGAGGTCTGCAGGGCGAGTGCATGCAGCACGCCGCCCATATTGCCCTTCAGCGCGTCATAGACCATCTGGTGCTGCTGCACGCGCGACTTGCCGCGAAACGCCTCCGCTACGACTTCGGCCGCATAGTGATCGCCGTCGCCGGCGAGGTCGCGGATGACCACCTTCGCGCCGGGAATGCCCGCCTTGATGAGGTCTTCGATGTCACCGGGTTTCATAGCCATGTCTGCTTCTCCTGCGTATGCGAAGCATCGCCTCAGGCAATGCTGCCGTCCATGTAGCGAGGGAACCACGATTCATGCGCCGAACGCAATTCCTCAATTGCGACGGGACGGGCGTCGCCCAGCACGACATTGTTACCGCCGGTACGGCCGATCCACGGGCAGAAGACGCCTGCCGCGTCGGCGCGCATCTGCACCGCATCGACATTGTCCTGGCTGACGGTCACGACGTAACGGCCCTGGTCCTCGCCGTAGAAGACCGCGATCGGATCGGCGTCGTTGAGCGCGTTGATGGTCGCGCCGATGCCCGAGGCCATGGCCATTTCGGCGACAGCCAGCGCCAGGCCGCCCGACGAGCAGTCGTGGACGGCGGTTGCAAGACCGTCCTCGATGAGGCCGCGGACGAAGTCGCCTACCTTCTTCTCATGCGCCAGGTCGACATGCGGCGCCGGGCCGTCGGTGCGGCCGTGGATGTCGCGCAGGTAGACCGACTGGCCGAGATGGCTGCCCCATCCGCACGGTGCGCCGGCGAGAAGCACGGCTTCGCCCTGGGCGGCAAAGCGGATGCGGGCCATCTTGGCCCAGTCCTTCAGGAGGCCGACGCCGGCAATCGTCGGGGTCGGCAGAATGGCCTGGCCGTTGGTCTCGTTGTAGAGCGAGACGTTGCCCGAGACGATCGGGAAGTCGAGCGCCTTGCAGGCCTCGCCGATGCCCTTGATGGCGAAGACCATCTGGCCCATGATTTCCGGCTTTTCAGGGTTGCCGAAATTGAGGTTGTCGGTGGCGGCCAGCGGCAGGGCGCCGGTCGCGGTGATGTTGCGCCAGCATTCGGCAACCGCCTGCTTGCCGCCTTCGAACGGATCGGCCTCGACATAGCGCGGGGTGACGTCGGAGGAGAAGGCCAGCGCCTTCTTCGGATGGGTGTCGACGCGCACCACGCCGGCATCGCCGCCGGGAAGCTGCAGCGAATTGCCCTGGATCAGCGTGTCGTACTGCTCATAGACCCAGCGGCGCGAGCAGTTGTTCGGCGAACCGACCAGCTTGACGAGCGCATCGGCCACGTCGGCCTGCGGTACGTCGTTTTCGGCCAGCGGCGCCGGGGTCTTGGGCTCGACCCAGGGGCGGTCGTATTCGGGCGCCTGGTCGCCGAGATCCTTGATCGGCAGGTTGGCGACTTCCTCGCCCTGATGGATGATGCGGAAGCGCAGGTCGTCGGTGGTGTGGCCGACGATGGCGAAGTCGAGGCCCCACTTGACGAAGATCGCCTTGGCGACCTCCTCCTTCGAGGGCTCGAGCACCATGAGCATGCGCTCCTGGCTCTCCGACAGCATCATCTCATAGGCCGACATGCGTTCTTCGCGGACCGGTACCTTGTCGAGGTCGAGCTCGATGCCGAGGTCGCCCTTGGCGCCCATTTCGACCGCCGAGCAGGTGAGGCCGGCGGCACCCATGTCCTGGATGGCGATGACGGCGCCGGTCTGCATCAGTTCGAGGCAGGCTTCCAGCAGGCACTTTTCGGTGAAGGGGTCGCCGACCTGCACGGTCGGGCGCTTTTCCTCGATCGATTCGTCGAATTCGGCAGACGCCATGGTCGCGCCGCCGACGCCGTCGCGACCGGTCTTGGCACCGAGATAGACGACCGGCAGGCCGACGCCCTTGGCTTCCGAGAGGAAGATGGCGTTCGACTTGGCGAGACCCGCGGCAAAGGCGTTGACCAGGATATTGCCGCTGTAGCGGGCGTCGAATTCGACCTCGCCGCCGACGGTCGGCACGCCGAAGGAATTGCCGTAACCGCCGACGCCGGCGACGACGCCGGATACCAGATGGCGGGTCTTCGGATGGTCGGGTGCGCCGAAGCGCAGTGCGTTCATCGCCGCGATCGGACGGGCACCCATGGTGAAGACGTCGCGCAGGATGCCGCCGACGCCGGTCGCAGCGCCCTGGTAGGGCTCGATATAGGACGGGTGGTTGTGGCTCTCCATCTTGAAGACGACGCAGTCGCCGTCGTCGATGTCGACGACGCCGGCATTCTCGCCGGGACCCTGAATCACGCGCGGACCTTTGGTCGGCAGCGTCTTCAGCCATTTCTTCGACGACTGGTAGGAGCAGTGCTCGTTCCACATGGCCGAGAAGATGCCGAGCTCGG
>JAHRYZ010000086.1:14772-15569 GCA_020621905.1 Rhizobium sp. | reverse complement strand
TTGTGCAGCGCCGAATTGGTGATGTAAAGGCGCGGCCGGTGTTCGGCAAGCGCTGCGGCAAACAGCGTGATGTCCGGGCCGGTCGCCGTATAGGGCACGCCGACGACCTTGACGCGGTGGGCACGCAGCAGCGCCAGGAAGTTGAAATAGCACGGGTCGTCGACCAGCACGGTGTCGCCCGGCTCGATCAGGAAGCGGCAGAGCAGGTCGATCGCCTGCGTGCCCGATTCCGTCAGCATGATCTGGTCGGGCGCGGCCTGGATGCCGCGCTCGGCCATGCGCCGCGACAGGAGCTGGCGGAGCGGCGGCAGGCCGAGCGGCGAGCCGTAGTCGGCCAGCACCGTGTCGTCGGCCCGGGTCAGCTGGCGCAGCGACCGGCGCAGCTCGTCTTGCGGCATCCAGGCCGCCGGCAGCCAGCCGCAGCCGGGCGTCAGCGTGTCCGCGCCGGCTTCGAGCGACTGGCGCGACACCCAGAAGGGGTCGACGGCGCGATCGAGCCTGGGGCCGATCTCGGCCAGCACCAGCGGCGGCAGGTGGCCCGCGACATAGAAGCCGGAGCCCGGCCGCGACTGGATCAGCCCCTCGGCGGCCAGCCGGTCATAGGCCTCGACCACGGTCGAGGTGGAGACCGCCATGACCTTGGCAAAGCCGCGGATCGACGGCAGCCTTGCCCCCGGCGCCAGCGTGCGCCCGCCGATCCTCTGGCGGATGGCGCCCATGACGCGGCCGACGCGCGTGCCGTCCTCGCCGTCGATGGCAGTCTTGTCCAGCATCTGTACTGCTCTCGTGACCATTAC
>JAHRYZ010000086.1:7542-14762 GCA_020621905.1 Rhizobium sp. | reverse complement strand
ATCGACGAGGATGGATTTGATGGACAAGACGACAAGCGGCTGGATCAACGGTTTTCTCGGCGTGCTGATCTTCAGCGGCTCGCTCCCCGCGACGCGGGTGGCGGTGGCCGATTTCGATCCGGTGTTCCTGACCGTGGCGCGCGCCGCCATTGCCGGCGCGCTGGCGCTCGGCCTGCTGCTGCTGTTCCGGCAGAAATGGCCGAAGCCGGGCGAGATGGTGTCACTGGCCGTCGTCGCGCTGGGCGTCGTCGTCGGCTTTCCGCTCTTGACCGCGCTGGCGCTCAAGCACGTCACCTCGGCGCATTCGATCGTCTTCGTCGGGCTCCTGCCGCTCGCCACCGCCAGCTTCGCGGTCTTGCGCGGCGGCGAGCGGCCAAGGCCGGCCTTCTGGCTGTTTTCCGGCCTCGGCAGCCTGCTGGTCGCCGGATTCGCCCTGCTGCAGGGCGTGACGGCTTCCCCGGTCGGCGACCTGCTGATGCTCGGCGCCATCATCGTCTGCGGGCTGGGCTATGCCGAGGGTGCCAAGCTTTCCCGCACGCTCGGCGGCTGGCAGGTCATTTCCTGGGCGCTCGTGCTCTCCCTGCCGGTCATGGTGGTGCTGGCGCTCGCCACCATGCCTTCATCCTTTGCCGGAACCGGCCAGCCGGCCTGGCTCGGCCTTGCCTATGTCTCGGTGTTCAGCATGCTGATTGGCTTCGTCTTCTGGTATCGCGGCCTTGCCCAGGGCGGCATCGCCGCGGTCGGCCAGCTGCAGCTGCTGCAGCCCTTCTTCGGCCTGGTGCTGGCGGCCGGTCTGCTCGGCGAGGCGGTGAGCGGGTCGATGGTCGCGGTCACCGCCGCCGTGGTGGCCTGCGTCGCAGGGGCAAAGCGCTTCGCTCGATAAGCTTCCGCGGCGCGGCGACAGGGGACGTGCAGAACTGCCCCCGGCGAACCGGGGGCATCGTCAGTCGCTCAAGGTCTCCGGGTCAGACGATCTCGGTGGCGATGATGCGGATGCCAAAGCCTTCCAGCCCGACATAGTGGCGTTCGCGCGAGGCAAAGAGCCGGATCGAGGTGACGCCGAGGTCTTTCAGGATCTGCGCGCCGAGGCCGATTTCCAGCCATTCGTTCTCGCGCGCCTGCGCCTGTTCGTGCGCCTCGCGCTCGTGGTGGCCGGCGCGTGCGGTGGTCGAAACGCCGACGCCGACGGAGCCTTCGCGCAGGTAGACGATGTCGCCGCGGCCCTTGGCGGCGATCTTCTTCATGATGTCGTCGATCTGGCGGCCCTTGCCGAACACGTCCTGGCCGACATGTTCGAGATGCAGGCGCACCGGAATGTCGACGCCGTCGCGGATGTCGCCGAAGACGACGGCGAGATGCTGCATCGGGTCCCAGGGCAGCGAATAGGCATGCGCCTTGGCCGGGCCGTAAGGGGTCTCGATGGCGAAGCTCGAGGCGAGCTGGATCAGCGTTTCCTTGCGCTGGCGATAGGCGATGAGGTCGGCGACGGAGAGCAGCTTCAGTCCGTGTTCGGCGGCGAAGCTTGCGACCTGCGGGCCGCGCTTCACCGTGCCGTCGTCGTTGACGAGCTCGGAGATCACGCCGACTTGCAGAGGTCGACGGCGGCTTCCGTATGGCCCGAGCGCATCAGCACCCCGCCTTCGCGGGCGACCAGCGGGAAGATGTGGCCGGGGCGGACGAAATCGGCGGCGCCGACGTTCGGATTGGCGAGGTTGCGCACCGTCAGCGTGCGGTCATCGGCGGAAATGCCGGTGGTGGTGCCGTGCTTGAAGTCGACCGAGACGGTGAAGGCCGTCGTGTGCGCGCTGTCGTTTTCGGCGACCATGGCGCTGAGGTTGAGGCGCTTGGCCTCCTCGCGCGGCATCGGCGCGCAGACGATGCCGGAGGTGTGGCGCACGATGAAGGCCATCTTCTCCGGCGTGCAGTGGACGGCGGCGACGATCAGGTCGCCCTCGTTCTCGCGGTCGTCGTCGTCGACGACCACGACGATTTCGCCCGCCTCGAAGGCGCGGATGGCGTCGACGACGCGGCTCTGGTCATAGCTCATGGAAAACCCTCACTTCAGCCGGCCGGTCTGGCCGCGGTCTCGCAAATAATGATCGGCAATGGCGCAGGCGAGCATCGCCTCGCCGACAGGAACCGCCCGGATTCCGACGCAGGGGTCGTGCCGGCCCTTGGTGCGCACATCCACCTCGTTCAAGTCGGCATCGATCGAGCGCCGTTCGGTGAGGATCGACGAGGTCGGCTTGATGGCAAAGCGCGCGACGATTGGTTCGCCGGTCGAAATCCCGCCGAGAATGCCGCCGGCATGGTTGGAGAGGAACACCGGCTTGCCGTCCGGCCCGATGCGCATCTCGTCGGCATTCTCCTCGCCGGTGATCTCGGCGGCGCCAAAACCGTTGCCGATCTCGACGCCCTTGACCGCGTTGATCGACATCAGCAGGCTGGCAATGTCCTGGTCGAGCTTGCCGTAGACCGGCGCGCCGATGCCGGCGGGCACGCCTTCGACGACCACCTCGATCACCGCGCCGACCGAGGAGCCGGCCTTGCGGATCTCGTCGAGATAGGCCTCCCAGACCGGAACGATTTGCGGGTCGGGTGCAAAGAACGGGTTCTCGCTCACCTGCGCCCAGTCCCAGTTGGCGCGGTCGATCTTGTGTTTGCCGATCTGCACCAGCGCGCCGCGAATGGTGACGCCGGGAACGACGAGGCGGGCCAGGGCGCCGGCGGCGACCCGCGCCGCCGTTTCGCGCGCCGACGAGCGGCCGCCGCCGCGATAGTCGCGAATGCCGTATTTGACGTCATAGGTGTAGTCGGCATGGCCCGGCCGGTAGCGCTTGGCGATGTCGCCATAGTCCTTGGAGCGCTGGTCGGTGTTCTCGATCATCAGCGAGATCGGCGTGCCGGTCGAAATCATCGATCCGTCGTCCTGCGGCATCACGCCGGAGAGCACCTTGACGAGGTCTTCCTCGCGCCGCTGGGTGACGAAGCGCGACTGGCCGGGCTTGCGCTTGTCGAGGAAGGACTGCAGGTCGTCGAGGGTGAAACGGATGCCGGGCGGGCAGCCGTCGACCACCGCGCCGAGCGCCGGCCCGTGGCTTTCGCCCCAGGTGGTGACGCGGAACAGGTGACCGAAGGTATTGTGCGACATGGCTAAGCACCGGAACGTTCGGGCGGCACTGGGATCTCAGCATACCGCCGCGGCTTTTGTTGGGGCTCACTCATAGTGGAAAAGGCCCGAGCGCGACAAGCCTTTCTTGGACACGCTGCGTTCGGGATTTGTCGTCGGTTCACGACGCCTTGCGCTGCGGAAAACCCTTGGTGAAACGGCTGAACTCGTCGAAGGGCAGGGGCTTGGCGAAGGCATAGCCCTGGAGGTAGTCGCAACCGAGATGGCGCAGGAGGTCCGCATGGTCGAGGCTTTCGACGCCCTCGGCCACCGTCTCCACGCCGAGCGAGCGGGCGATCTCGATGATCGAGCGCACCGGGCGATTCCTGAATGCGTGACGATCGGCATGGAGCTGGCGGTCGATCTTCAGCCGCTTCGGCTTCAGCCGCAGCAGGCTGAGGATCGAGGTGTGACCGGTGCCGAAGTCGTCGATCTCGATGTCGATGCCGAGTGCCTTGATCTTGTCGATGTTCTCGGTGACCACGTCGTCGCTTTCGTCGAGGAAGATTGATTCCACCAGTTCGAAGCAGATGGCGCCCGGGTCGATGGCGAGACCGTGCAACTGTTCGACGAGCGTCGCGTCGTGCAGGCGCTTCGACGAGACGTTGACCGAAATGCGCGGCACCTTCACGCCGAGTGCCGTCCAGCGCATCTGGTCGCGCAGGGCCTTTTCGAGCACCATCTGGTCCATCCGCGCCATGACGTTCAGCTCTTCGGCAACCTTGATGAAATGGTTGGAAGCGATCACGCCCTTGTCCGGGTGGTTCCACCGAACCAGCGCCTCCGCGCCGGAGAGCTGCATCGTCGCGGTTTCGAACTGCGGCTGGTACCAGACGGTGAATTCGTCGCGCTCAAGGCCCGTCAGAATCTCGTCGGCCATGCGCTTCTTGGACACTATGTTGGCCTGCAGGTCGGGGGTGAAGAACTCGTAGCAATTCCGGCCCTTTTCCTTGGCCTGGTAGAGCGCGATGTCGGCATTGACGAGGATACGGCGCGCGTCGGGGGCGATGCCGGAGGCCTGGGCGATCCCGATCGAGATGCCGCAGCGGCAGGAAAAACCCTCGAAGTCGATCGGCTTGTTCATCTCGACGATGATGCGTTCGCACAGTTCCGAGATCTCGGCGGTCGGCACGGCCCTTCGGGCGAGGATGACGAATTCGTCGCCGCCGATGCGCGCCACCAGATCGCCGCGTGGCACGTTGCGGGAAAGCACGCCGGTGGTATGGACAGCATGGCATCGCCGGCATGGCTGAGCGTGTCGCGATCTCCTGAAGCGGTCGACGAGTGGAGATGGTGAACTTGACGCGATGGCCCCGCCCGCCTCGGGCCGAGCTCGTCGAGTTTGATGTCGAGCTTGCGGCGATGGCGGCGAAGTCAGCGGATCGTGAGGGTATTGAACTCGATCGGTTCTTGGCCAGTTCCAGTTCCAGGTTGCGGCTGTCGGCGTCCGCCTTGGCGGCCCTGAGCTGCTCGGCCAGAAGGGCGTCCGCGGTGACGTCGAAGGCAATGCCGATGATCTTCTTCTTGCCGTCCTTGCCCATATGCACCTGGCCGACGGAACGGACATAGCGCAGCTCGTTGTTGGGCAGGAGAATGCGTTGGGTGGTGTTGACGGTCGTGCCCGAAGCGATGGCCCGGTTGGTGGCAAGCTGCACGGACTGGCGGTCGTCCTGATGGAGGGCGGAAAGCCATTCGTGCCGGGTCACGGGCCGGTTCCTGTTCGGCACGTTGTAGAGCTGGTGCATCCGATCGTCCCAGTAGGCGGTGGTGGTCACCGGGTCGCCTTCCCAGATGCCGCAATTATAGGAGGCGAGCGCAACGTCGAGCTTGTGGGAGAGCTCCGAGAGCTCGTGCTCGCGGCTCGAAAGCTCGTCGAGCGCCAGTTCCAGTTCGGCATTTTTGATATCGCTGGTCGCCTTCGCCTCGCGAAGGGCCTGGTTGAACAATGTGTCGTTGGTGACGTCCCAGACGATGCCGGTCAGTCGCCTCGGGCCGTTCCCGCCGTTCGAGTGGGCGCCCACCGAACGCAGGTGGCGCGTCATGCCGTCGGGCAGCGTGATGCGGTAACTGATGTCCCAGCTTGCGGTCGAATCGCCATGAAGCCTCGCGGAAAAGGCGGCCTCGACGTCCTGGACATCGTCTGGATGAATGATCTTGTACCAATGGGTCATGCGATCACAGCCCTCGGTGGGGGCAAAGCCGTGCAGTGCGGCGGCACGCGCGTCCCAGGACAGCAGATCGTCGGCTTCGCCGACCTCCCAGATGCCGATATTGGCGGTTTCCATCGCAAGGTTGAAGCGGCGCGACAGGTCGAGCAGTTTCTCCTCGCGTGCCTTCAACTGAACAATGTTGCGGTTGCGTTCGTGCAGCAGGTGGAGGCTGAAGAGAACCGGCACGATCATGGCGAGACCGGCGACGATGCCGCCGCGCGTATCGAACACGAGACCGGCGATGACGATCGTCAGGCCGACCAGTGCGCCGCCCACGAGAAAGACGATCGCGCCGGCCCTATGGCCACCGTCGCGTTGCCGATATCGATTGAAGATTTTCAAGTCAGGATGTTCCCCAAGTCTGTCAGGTAATCCTAAAGGGCGCCGGTTAATATAGAATTGAATCGGCGATAGTATTGGCGCGCCAATACGTTCGCGCCGGAGATGGATGGGTGCGGCAGTGCCCCGCTCAGGCGCGAATCTCCGGAAAGATGCGGCAAAGCTTGCGATACCCGTCCCGGGTGCTTGAACCGCGTCGTAATTCCGTTCATCAATCGCACCGAAAATGTCATTGTTACGGGCGATTTTTGCCACATTCTGGAGGCCTATTTTGAGACACATCCTCAATCCGTCGAGACTGGCAAAGGTAACCCGCATGCGTATGATGATTTCAGTGCTTCTGGCGACTGCGAGCTTCCTCTCGCCGCTCAGCGTGCTGGCGGGAAGCGACGATGTAGAAGCGACCATTCAGGCGGTCAACGTCGACGGCCTGAGCCTGGTGCTGGACGACGGGAAGACCTATTCCCTTCCCGAGGAATTCAACTTCGACGGCCTCGAAAGCGGCGTGAAGGTGATCGTGTTCTTCACCGAGGTCGACGGCAAGCGCGTCGTCGACGACCTGGAAATCGTGCAGTAGGTTCCGCGAACGGTTCGTCGGCTCGTCAGAGCCAGCCGAGCAGGCCGCCGTCGCGGTCGATCTTGAGAATGCGGTCCTGCGGCACGTCCATGTCGCAGGCCTTGTCGCCGCTCCAGCCGCCGACGATGCGGAAAACGCTGCGCACGATCCCGCCATGGCTGACGCAGACGGTCGGCTGGTCAACCGCGGTGAGCCAGGCTCCCACCCTCCATGACAGAATCTCGTAGCTTTCGGCATCCTGGCCCGGCGGGATGAAATCCCATTTATGCTGCGCGCGCGCCTCGACCCTGTCGGGCATGACGCGCTGCAGTTCCGGAATGGTCGATCCCTCCCAGTCGCCGAAGGACAGTTCGATCAGCCGGGGATCTGTGCGATAGCCGTGCGGATCGAGCCCCATGGCGGCGCGCACCCGTTCCATGGTTTCGCGGGTGCGGCCAAGCGGGGAGGCGACATAGTCGAAGGCGGCGGCGCGTTCGCCGAGTTCCTCCGCCAGGCGTCTGCCGTTCTCGCTCGCCTGGCGTCGTCCGTTCTCGTTGAGGCCGATGTCCTTCTGCCCTTGCAGTCGGCCCTCGGCATTCCAGTCGGTCTGGCCGTGACGGATCAGATAGATGAGCACGGCATGCGACCTCGAACTGGAGACTATTCCTTGGCGACGGTGATGTCCGGCGCATCCACCGCCTTCATGCCGACGGTGTGATAGCCGGAATCCACATGGTGGACCTCGCCGGTCACGCCGGTCGACAGATCGGACAGGAGATACATGCCCGATTTGCCGACTTCGTCCGTCGTCACGTTGCGCTTCAGCGGCGAATTGTACTCGTTCCACTTCAGGATGTAACGGAAGTCGCCGATGCCGGATGCGGCCAGCGTCTTGATCGGACCGGCCGAGATGGCGTTGACACGGATGCCGCGGCCGCCCATGTCG
>JAHRYZ010000086.1:6948-7532 GCA_020621905.1 Rhizobium sp. | reverse complement strand
ATGGACGTGATGTTGTAGCCGGAATCGACGTAGTGGATTTCGCCCGTGACGCCGCGCGAAAGATCCGAGAGCAGGTAGAGGGCCGAGTTTCCGACGTCCTCGATCGTCACGGTGCGGCGCAAGGGCGCGTTCTTCTGCTGCCAAGAGAGCATGGCACGCGCATCGGAGATTCCGGCGCCCGCGAGCGTGCGGATCGGGCCGGCCGAGATGGCATTGACGCGAATGCCCCGCGGACCGTAGTCGCCCGCCAGATACCGCACCGAAGCCTCCAGGGCGGCCTTGGCGACGCCCATGACGTTATAGTGCGGCATGACCTTCTCGGCGCCGTAATAGGTGAGCGTCAGGATCGAGCCGCCGTCGTTCATGATCTTCTCGGCGCGAGCGGCAACCGCGGTGAACGAGTAGACGGAAATGTCCATCGTGCGGGCGAAGTTGTCGCGCGTCGTCTCGATGTAGCGGCCGGTCAGTTCGTCCTTGTCGGAAAACGCGATGGCGTGCACGACGAAGTCGATCTTGCCCCACTTTTCCCTGAGCACCTCGAATACCGCGTCGATGGTTGAGGGCTCGGTGACGTCGCAGTGCCC
>JAHRYZ010000086.1:0-6938 GCA_020621905.1 Rhizobium sp. | reverse complement strand
AATCGCCGGCCATGAAGGCGTCGAGTTCCTGCGCCAGCGGCTCGACGCGCTTCTTCAGCGCTTCGCCCTGCCAGGTGAATGCGATTTCGGCTCCCTGTTCATGACAGGCCTTGGCGATGCCCCACGCGATCGAGCGATTGTTTGCGACGCCCATGATGATGCCGCGCTTGCCTGCCATAAGGCCGGAACCTTGAGCCATGTTTTGCTCCCTAAGACTTTCGATTGACCCTGCCTATGGCATAGCCGGCATCACGGTTCAAGATTGCACCGGATCATCAACTGTAAGGCAGCGTAACAAAGGGTGTGATCGTTACAAATACTTCATAAAAACAGGCCTTCGCGCATGACGCGCATCAAGTCCGTGACTTTGTCGTCCGGCTTTTCCCACAGCATGACGCGCAGTTCAACTGCCAGTGCGCCGCGGCCGCCCTCGTCGTTCGGCAGGCCGAGGTCGTCGAGGCGGATCACCTGGTCGGAGCTCGACCAAGCCGGAATGGTGATGGTGAGCGGCCCGTTGGGCGTCTCGACAGAGGCCTCGCAACCCAGCACGGCATCTTCGAGCGTGATCGGCAGAGCCGTCTTGAGATCGTAGCCGTCGACGGTGATCATTCTGGCCACGCGCACGGTGACCGCCACGTCGCCGCGGCTCATGCCCTGGAGCTTCAGGCCCTGGCCCTGAGCCGCACCACACGGCCCCTGCGTGACCCGTTGTCGAGCGGAACGCGAAGCTGCGCCGTCGGACAGCGTGATCGGCACCGACTTCTGCGCCAGCAGGTCGTCGATCGTCACGGTTGCCTCGACCACCAGGTCGGGGGCCTTTTCCGGCGGCGGCTGGATGCCGCGGATGCGACGGACGAAGGAGCTCAGCAATTCGATCGGTGCAAGGATGGACACCGGCTTGGGCGCGCCGGACGGCTCGCTGTTTTCCACGCGTTCGGCTTCGGCCTCGGTTTCGCGCTTCAGCGTTTCGGCCGCGGCGGCCGCTTCGGGCGTGTCGCCGAAGATGCGCGAGACGACGGCTTCGGGGCTTTCGCCCGCACCGTCGGGCTTGGCCTGGCCCTGCGTATGGGCTTGTGCCTGTGGCTGAGCCTGTGCCTGGGCGCCGCCTGTCTGGGCCTTTTCCTGCTTTGCCTGAGCGGCATGGGCCGCCTGTGCAGGCTGAGCCTGCTTGTCCGCTTTCGCCTTCTCGGCTTCGGCGCGTGCCAGTTCGGCGAGGATCCGCTCGGCATTCGCCTTGGCGATCTTGGCCTTTTCGGCCGCCTCGCGGGCCGCCTGGCGCTGCTGCATGATCGTCTGCTCCCGCTCGAGAGCTTCAACCTTGTCGCGCTGCTGGTCGTAACGGCTGCGCTTGGCCGGGTCCTTCAGCACCTCGTAGGCGCGGCCGACCTCGGTAAAGCGTCGATTGGCGTCCGGGTCGTCGCGGTTCTGGTCGGGGTGCACGCTTTTCGCCTTCATCCGCCAGGCCGACTTGATCTCATCGGCCCCGCATCGCGCTTTACGCCGAGCACTGAATAGAAATCGCGCATCTAGGCCACCAATTGACAAAAGACCGTGCATCGCCGTTCTTGGCCGATGCAACCGGCAAGAAACACCTCCCGATCCGCCGCCATCACGGCAGTCCGGTTTTACAATTCTGGGAGTATGGCAAGAAGATGCTAATCAGTGGTTACGCGGAAAACCCGGTCATCCGGGCCGCATCGCCGGCCTGGAGAGACTTCAGGGCTGCCGGCTGAAGCTCATCAGCTGCCACTGGCCGGAGCCCGCGGTGCAGGTCTTGCCGGAGAAGTTGGCGATGCCTTCATAGGAATGACGAGTCGTCGAGAAGTTTCGGCATACAACGCCGTTCGACTTCTGCTCCTCGATCGCCGTGACCACGCCGGCGCTGCCGGTCGTCGCATTGGCCCAGGGCAAAGGGCTGGCGGTTCGCGAGAGATCTGCGGAGGAGACGGCGTTCTGCACCGTCAACTCGTCGGAACGGCCTTCCGCCGTGTTCTTAGCCGCGACGGTGTTGGTGGAAATCGATCGATCCACATCCGAGCCGAAGAGGTCCATGCTGCCACCGAAGCAACCGCTGATCGGCAGCGTCGCGGCGAGAACGATGAGTAATCTGCTTTTACCCAGCGACCCGCCCTTTTTGCGCTCGTTCGACTTTGCTATGTCTCTCAATGGGCGTCCTGTCCAGTGTTAAGACCCTGGGCAATGATGATGAAGTTCGGGAGCATTTGAAGCAATATGTCAGAGACTGGGTTAACAAGCAGTGACTTCACCGAGGAAAACGAACCTTTCGCATTGTTCGGTGCGTGGCTCAAGGACGCAGAGGCCTCTGAGGTCAACGATCCCAACGCGGTAGCCGTTGCAACCGTGGACGAGAACGGCTTGCCGAATGTGCGCATGGTCCTGCTCAAGGAATTCGATTCCCGGGGTTTTGTGTTCTACACGAATTTCGAGAGCCAGAAGGGACAGGAAATTCTCGGCCAGAAAAAGGCGGCCATGTGCTTCCACTGGAAATCGCTGCGGCGTCAGGTGCGCCTGCGCGGCGAAGTCGAAGTGGTTTCCGACGAGGAAGCCGATGCCTATTTTCGCTCCCGGCCGCTCGGCAGTCGCATCGGTGCCTGGGCGTCGAAGCAGTCGCGCCCGCTGGAAGGTCGGTTCGCCCTGGAAAAGGCCGTGGCCGAATATACAGCCCGCTACGCCTTCGGTGAGGTTCCGCGGCCGGCCCACTGGTCCGGTTTCCGCATCAAGCCGATTTCGATCGAATTCTGGCACGACCGCAAGTTCCGCCTGCACGACCGCATCGAGTTTCGCCGCGACACGCCGGATGCGCCCTGGCACAAGGTCCGGATGTATCCCTGATCGCCATGGTCGGCCGGCGGGTTTCTCGCCGGCCTTGACCGTCCTTGCGGATCAGCCCGTCAGGCGGAAGGGGATGCCGGAGGCAAGCGCCGCGACATAGCGCGGCTTCTGATAGTATCCGTTGAGCGAGATGCGCGGCAGGAGCAACGGCGCGGCAAGCGCTGCCGCATCGATCGTCCCCGCCCGGGTCGTCACGGCAAGGGTGAAGCCGGCCCTGGCGGCGAGTGTCGCGATGCGGCTGGTGGCGCTGCGCGCGTCGCCATAGGGATAGGCGAAGCTCGTCGGCCGGCGCCCGGTCAGCGTCTCGACATAGTCGGCGCTGCCCGAAAGTTCGTCCAGCGCTTCCGCGTCGGTGAGAAAGTCCAGCGCCCGGTGACTGAGCGTGTGGGCACCGAGGCTGGCGAGCGGATGGCGTGCCAGCGTCTTCAGTTCCTCCGCCGTCATCACGAGCTGCGCGACGATCGCCGCAGGATCGATGCCGACGCTGCGCGCCGCCGCATCGAGCCGGGCGATTGCCAGGCTCTCCTTCGGCCCGCAGATCGCATCGCAGATGAGATCGGATACCGCCCCTTCGCCGCGATCGAGGTGACGACGTGGGTCTTCGGGCCGCCGTCGGTTTCGATGGTGAAGCGGTCGGTGGCGTTGAGCAGGGCTTCGCGTCTCCCACCAGAGCGTGTGGCTGCGTTGCTGAAACCCTTGGTGACGAAGACGGTGAAGGGCACGCCGTGCCGTTCGAAGACGGGTAGGGCATGCTCGGCATTGTCACGGTAGCCGTCGTCCAGGGTGAAGGTGGCGAAGGGCGGTCCGTCCGGCGCGGCAGCGAGCAGGTGCGGCACGTCGTCGAGGGCTGCGAATCGGTAGCCCTCGGCCTTCAGTCGCCGGATCGCCGCGTCCAGGAAGTCCGGCGTGATCTCCAGATGACCGTTCGCATCGAGCGGCGGGGGGCGGTGGGGCCGCACGTGATGCAGCGTGAAGATCGCGCCGCGGCCGCGCGCCGCGCGCATGGCGCCGAGCCGGCTCAGAAGCCGGGACGCTTCCAGTCCGCCGGTGATCGCGGCCTTGCGCACGAAGCCTTTCAGGTTGTCCTTCATTGTCCTTGCCTGGTTTTGCGTCGCAACATCTTGCACTCCAGACTATGCGGGCGGCGTTAAGCCTTGCTGAATAGTCTCTGCCTGTTTTTGGGGTGCTGGTTCGTCCGGCGCGACCAAAGGTAGTCACCGCATGAGCATCACCGCGCGGCGCGCCGCCAGCGAGGCGGGGATCGCCCAGACAAGCGCGACGGCGAAGGTGAGCGTCAGCACGCCGCGTATGGCATCGGCGGATTGCGCGGTGGCCAGCCCCGCTCCATTGGCGCTGATGCCCGCAAGTGCTGCGCCGAGCGCGAAGCCCGCCGATTGCAGTGTCGGCAACAGCGCCGAGGTCTTGTCGCGTTCATGGCTCGGCGTCGCCTCCATCAGCATCTGGCTGAGATAGCCCCAGCTCGAACCGAAGGCTGCACCGATGGCCACCTGCGCGACGGCAAGCATGGCGATGTTCACGGTCCCGATCGCGCCGGCGAGGGTGGCGAAGCCCAGGACCAGCAGCAGGGGCCCAAGCCAGATCGCCGTCTGCCGCGACCGCTCGGTCCGCAGATTGGCGACGCCGATCGCCGTGAGGCTCCAACTGATCGCCATCAATGCCCCGAGCGCACCGGCGAGCGTCGGGCGGTAGCCGAACAGATATTGCAGGGAGTAGACGAGATAGACGCTGCTCGTCGCCTGTGACAGCGGCATGAGCAGGATGACCCAGAGCCCGAGGCCGAGCGGGGAACGGGTGGAAAACGCACCATCCGGAAGGATCGAATCCTCCGCGCGTCCGTCGAGCCGGACGGCGCCGAGCACCAGCAGCATCGATCCGGCAATCACGGTTGCCGTGGCGAGTGCGGAGCCGGCAAGCCCCGCCACCAGCATGGCAATGAGGCCGGCCGAAAGCAGGCTCAGCCTGAGTGTGGGAAATTGCAGCCGCCGACCCGCTTCCGAACCTGACGGCACGAGGATGAGCGCGAGCAGCAGAAAGAGGGCGATGAGCGGCGCGTTGACGAGAAAGGCCACCCGCCAGGAAAAGGCCTCCGTCAGCGAGCCGGCCAGCACCGGCCCGCCGAAGGCGGCGATCGCCCAGACGCTCGCCTCCGCGCCGAACACCTTCGGCACCAGGGCGGGCGGGAACATTTCCGGGATCAACGCGTAGCAGATGGCAGCGATGATGCCTTCGCCGATGCCCTGGCAGATCCGTCCGAAGAGCACGGTGTTCATGTCCGAGGCGAGGGCGGCCGCCAGCGTTCCGGCGAGGAAGATCAGGGCGGCGGCGAAGAGAACGGTTCTCGCGCCGTAGCGCTGTTTGAGCAGGGCGGCACTGGCGCCTGCGACGATCGACGCCACCAGATAGAGCGTCATCGACCAGGACAGCAGTTCCGCACCGCCGATCTCGCCGACCGCCGTCGGCAGTACGGTGCTGACCAGGAAGCCGTTGAAGGCATAGAGCGCCACGCCCATGCACAGCATCGCCGTCGCGCCAGATAGCGGGGCGAGTCGCTGGCCCAGCGGCCACTGCCCGCTCCCGGCGCAAGACCGACCGACGGCAATGGTGCCCCTGACGTTAGCAATTTTATCTCTGGCTGGGGCCCTTTCCTTGTCCTGAATTATCGGACCGAATCAGCACCTCAACTTGCTGAGGTAAAGAGGCAAATTGAAAAAGGCAGGGGTTGTCGAGACAAGAGAACCAAGGGGCAGCGCTCCCGTTCAATGCACCCGCTTCCATAGCATGAGGATTGGGCCGCCACAGGATGGGCAACCATCCGCCACCATCCTATGTGTCCTCAACCACCTTCCGAGGCACACCGCCCGAAGATTACTGGACTCAGTCAAGTAAATATCTAGACTGCAGTGGCACACCATAGGAGGTCCGACAAGCATGACGTCTGCGCGCCGCATGGATGGAAAGATATGCCTGGTCACGGGCGGTGGAACGGGTATTGGCATGGCGGCCGCGCTGCAGATGGCGCGCGAAGGCGCCGCGGCGGTGGTGATCGCCGGCAGGCGCGAGCCGGAGGGCGAGGCCGTTGCTGCCGCCTGTCGGGCCTTCGGTGCGCAGGCCGTCTTCCTGAAGACCGACGTGACGCGTGAAGCGGATGTCGAGGCGATGGTGTCGGGCACGCTGGACCGTTTCGGCCGGCTGGACGTGGCCTTCGACAATGCCGGCTTTCAGGAGCGCCGCGCACCGATCGAAGACCAGGACGACGCAACCTATGCCGCCGTTTTCGACACAAATCTGCGCGGCGTTTTCCATTGCCTCAGGTATCAGATCCCGGCCATGCGCAAGACCGGTGGCGGCGCGATCGTCATCAATGCCTCGGTCAGCGGCATCCGCAATCCGAACCCCGGCTTCGCGCTCTACAATGCTTCGAAGGCCGCCGTCATCGCCATGATGCGCACGGCCGCCATCGAGAATGCCGCCCGCGGCCTGCGCATCAATGCCGTGGCGCCGGGGAGGGTGGTCACGGACATGATGCTGGCGGCCGGCGTCGGCGACGTGGCGACCGTGGCCGCCGGCCTGCCCTTGCGGCGTATGGGGCGACCCGAGGAAGTGGCGGAAACCGTCCTGTGGCTTGCCTCGGACGCAGCCTCCTATGTTGTCGGCCATGTTCTGGCCGCGGATGGTGGGTTTCTTGCCGCTTGAGGCTGCTTTTGTCGGCAGATCCAGCCTCGCGTCATTTACCTTTTGTTTACTCTCATCATGAAACTTTTAGTTAACTTTCGGACTGTGGGCGCTGCACTGCAAAAATCTCGCCCCAATTCTGCTTTAGTGAGGCCGTCGTCTACCGGGCGGCGAATCTCGTCGTCGAATTTCGACGTTCCGCCAAAATAAGCCTGCCCCTGGAGGATTCATGAACAAGCTGTTGATCGCGTTGACGTTCCTTGTTGCGATCGCTTCATCGTCAACCTCCGCGACAGCCGGAAGCGCCCAGCTTCTCCTCGATGCCCGCACCGGCGAAGTCCTGGCCTCGGAAAACCCCGACAGCCTCAATCACCCCGCCTCGCTGACGAAAA
>JAHRYZ010000085.1 GCA_020621905.1 Rhizobium sp. | reverse complement strand
CCAAGGAAGCCATTCTGATAACCCATAGGGCGAGCGTGACTTGGCCGATCTTGAAGGTCGTCTATACGCAAATCAAGAAATATGGATGGGACAATCGATCCACACCGCAACGTCTCGGTTTGGGCGCTGCGGGCGCGGCCTTTACGCTCTTCGGAAGCGCCAACGCCGGCATTGCAGCGTTGGGCGGCGCAATAGGGGTTCCGCTTTGGGTGGTGTTCGGAGCGGGGGCGATGTTTGCGCACCATCTCTATGAAGAACTGAGTGGTAGCCGGAAAGATGATCCTTCGGTGACGTATAAGGTGTTTGACGCGGAGAAAGAGTCGGATTGAATGCAGTGGTATTCCAGCGAGTTCGCGCCGCGCGGGGGGCGGTTGACACGGGGCGTTCGCGGGGACCGTGCTTAGGCACCTATTTGGGGCGTGCTCCGAAGTAGGTTCGATCTATTTCGGGTGCTCATGATTGCGATCGTCAAGCGAGGGAGCGGTGACGGTCTCCGCCCACGCTGGTCCGCTGCTCCGGCCTATCCCAGATCGAAACTTGGCAGCATGTCCACGAGCAGGTCGGCCAGGTCGTGCCCCGGCGTTGCTGCGTCCGGGCGCAGCCGCAGCGCAAATTCCGCCTGGGGCAGCGTCGGCAAGGCAAACGCGCCGTCGAGCCGGGCGATCCCGTCGCCTGCCATGCGCGCGGTCCGGGCCGTGATCGCAATCCCGGCCTTCACCGCCGCAGCCAGTCCCGACAGGCTGGCACTCGTGGCGGCGATCCGATAGCGGCGGCCAGCCCCATCGAGGGCGGCGATCGCGACGTTGCGAAAGCCGCATGGCGCGTCGAGCAGGGCCAGCGGCACTTCGCCGCCGGCGCGTTTAAGGCACTCGGCCGCACCGAGCCAGAACATGGGTTCGCGCAGCACCAGGCGTTCATCCGGCGATGCGCTGCTGCGCATGGCCAGCGCCAGGTCGAGTTCGCCGCGCTCGAAGGCGCCGGCCAGTTCCGCCGATCGGCCGATCCTCAGATCGAGGCGCAGTCGTGGATGGTGTCGGCAAACAGCCGCAGGATGTCGGGCAGGCCGCTTTCGGCAAAATCCTGGGTGCAGCCCAGCGCGATCCGGCCATCGGCGCGCGCGCCTTTCAGGCTCAGCAGCGCTTCGCGATGGGCGGCGATGATCCGCCGCGCATGGCCGACCAGCGCCTCGCCGGTCGGCGTCAGGGTGCGGCCGCGCCCGGCCTGCTCGAGGAGCGCATCTCCCACCACCGCCTCCAGGCGCTGCATCTGGGCGGTGATCGCTGATGGCGAACGGCCGACAATATCGGCGGCGCGGGTCAGAGATCCGGTGTCGGCGAAGGCGAGAAATGTACGGAGCAATTCCGGGTCGATGGTTTCCATATTTCGATATTATCAAAATGTAAGTGAAGAACAATTCGATTTTTATGATTGAATCCTTCTGTCATTCCTGAGCTCGCCGGGCCGCCGGCCCATGACCGACAAGAGAGGACAGGAACCATGCCGATCATCAATATCGCCGTCACCACCGCGCCCGATGCCGAGCGCTCGGCGCGGATCGCCGGAGAGATCACCGAACTGACCCGCCAGCATCTGCGCAAGGATCCGACGGTGACGGCCGTCGCCATCTCCCACATCGATCCTAGCCACTGGTTCGCCGGCGGACAGTCGCTCGTCGCGCAGGGAACCGAGAGCTTCTGGCTCGACATCAAGGTGGTCGACGGGACCAACACCAAGGGTGAACTGGCCGACTACATGGCCGCCGTGTTTTCGGCCATGGGCGAAGCCCTCGGCGGCGTGCATGCCGAGAGTTATGTGCATGTCCACGAGGTTTCGGCCGCGGCCTATGGCTTCGGCGGCGTCACGCAGGAATATCGCTATATCAAGGGCCGGCTTGACGCCGCATGATGGCCGCAGGCTGTGCGGTGACAGGCGATCCCGGGTCTGCCGGGATCGATCGCCTCAAGCCTTTGCCGAGGTATCCCTGGCGAAATATTCGAGCAGCGTCCGGAGTTCGCCGGCGCGCACCATCTGGGCCGGGGTACGGCCGCCGAGTTCGCTTAAGTGGTGGCTGCGATACCATTTCTCCGCCGCCTCGGCCGAGCCCAGACTCTTGACGATGCGGGAAAGCACGAGGCGCTTGGCCTCCGCTGCGGGCAGCGCGCCGGCGTCGATCGCCGCGCCGAGCCTGACCGCTGCGGTCTTGGCCGCCTGCTGCTTCATCTTCTGCCGCGTCGCCGCCACCGCCGGATGAACCGGCGCGAAGATGTTGACCGTGGCCGTAGCCGGCTCCGCCTCGGCGGATGGCCGGCGCTGCTGGCGCCCGGGCTTCTTCGGCATGAGGCCGGCATCCACGGTCACCTGCTTGACGGGCTGGGCCAGTCGAACACTCTTGCCGGTCGGCGTCTTGGTCTTGATGTCTGCCCGTCCCATGCTCGTCGGATGCGATGTCGAAAAATGCGGAGGTGACGCCGATCGCTGTTTCGACGACCTTGCCTCGCGCCAAGCGACGTTAGCACGCGGCCGGAAAAACTGTCCAGCCGATGCCGCGGCAGGTTACGTTCGCGTCCATTGTGCATGTGCGAAAGGAATGCTAACTAGAATTTTCGTCATCTAGCGGGAAATCGGCATGTTTCTCCCCGAATTCGGTACCTACGAAGCCCTCTATCGCGAATTTTCGTGGCAGATTCCGCCGAATTTCAACATCGGCCGTGCCGTCAGCGACGATTGGGCGGTGCAACATGCCGACCGCGTCTGCCTCGAGCATTTCTCTGCTGACGGCCGGCATCTGTCGATGACCTATGGCGAACTCTCGGCGAAATCGGCGGCCTTCGCCAATGCCCTGACCGCGCTCGGCATCGGCCGCGGCGACCGGGTCGCACTCCTGCTGCCGCAGTCGTTCGAGACGGTGATCGCCCATGTGGCGATCTACAAGATGGGGGCCATCGCCCTGCCGCTGGCCTTGCTGTTCGGCGTCGAGGCCCTGGAGTACCGGCTTTCCGCCGCCGGCGCCCGCGCCGTCGTCACCAACGAGTTTGGCCTCTCGCGCCTGGAGGAGATCCGTCCGCGCCTGCCGGCCCTCGAGCATGTGATCTCGACCGGGCCCGCCTCCGGCGCGGTGCATTCTTTCACTTCTCTCGTCGAGGCCCATCCCTCCGTCTTCGACGTCGCCGAAACCGGCCCGGACACGCCGGCGCTGATGATCTTCACCTCGGGCACCACCGGCCCGCCCAAGGGCGCGCTGCATGGCCACCGGGTTCTGCCGGGCCACATCCCCGGCTTCCAGATGGTGCATGATTTCCTGCCCAAGCCCGGCGACAAGGTCTGGACCCCGTCCGACTGGGCCTGGGCCGGCGGTCTGCTCAACGCGCTGCTGCCGGCGCTGATGCTCGGCGTTCCGGTGGTCTCCTCGCCGGCGCAGAAGTTCGATCCCGACATGGCCTTCCGCATCATGGCAGAGATGAAGGTGAGGAACGCCTTCATCCCGCCGACCGCACTGCGCCTGCTGAAATCGGTCGACCGGCCGCTGGAGAAATACGATCTCGTGCTCCGCAGCATCGGTTCGGCCGGAGAATCGCTCGGCCGCGAGACCTATGAATGGGTGAAGGCGACGCTCGGTATCGTGCCGAACGAGTTCTACGGCCAGACCGAATGCAATATCGTCCTCGGCTCCGCCGCCCATCTGGGCGTCACCAGGGGCGGGGCGATCGGCCGCGCCGTGCCCGGCCATCGCGTGGCGATCATCGATGACGAGGGCCGCGAGGTGCCGGCCGGCGTCACCGGCCAGGTGGCGATCGCCAGGCCCGACCCGGTGATGTTCCTCGGTTACTGGAACGACGAGGCGGCGACGGCGCGCAAGTTCGTCGGCGACTGGATGAAGACCGGCGATCTCGGCCGTCAGGATGCCGAGGGCTATGTCGAATTCTTCGGCCGCGACGACGACGTCATCACCTCGTCGGGCTACCGCATCGGCCCCGCCGAAATCGAGGACTGTCTGGTCGGCCATCCGGCGGTCAAGCTCGCGGCCGCGATCGGCAAGCCGGATCCGCTGCGCACCGAGATCGTCAAGGCCTTCGTCGTCGTCGCCGACGGCTATCTGCCGACCCCGGCGCTGGCCGGCGAGATCAGCAACTGGGTGAAGCAGCGGCTGTCCATGCATGAATATCCGCGCGAGGTGGAGTTCATCACCGAGATGCCGCTCACCACCAGCGGCAAGGTCATCCGCCGGCTGCTGCGCGACCGCGAACTGGCGGTCGCCGCCGAGTGACGCCCGAAGGCTGTCGCCTCAGTCGCTGAAGCGGCGCGACAGGATCTTGTCGCGCAGGATGCGGGCGAGGTTACGGGTGTTGCGGTACATGTGCAGCTGGGTGGCGGCCCGGCGCATGTCGCGGTCGGCATTGGGCCTCAGGCCGATCAGCAGCGTTCCCATCTCCTCGCGCTCCTTCCAGAAGCGGCTCATGATCGGATGGTCCGGCACGGCGCAGCTGTCGGTGCGCTCGATGTTCGGGTCGTCGAGATGCCAGTCGGTCAGGTCGGCGAGCAAGAGCTTGCCGGGCGAGAAGCGAGCATAGCGCTCGTCATAGGCGGTCTTCCACGTATAGGCCTCGCCGGCCATGATGAAGACGACCATCGAGGCGATCGCCCGGCCGTCGAGGTCGAGCGTGTGGATGCGCACGGCATCGACCTCGGCGAGGTTGGTGATCGCCTCGCGGGCGAAGGCGGCGCGGAAACGGTCCATGACCATGGCGGAGCGCTTGCGCCCCTTCCAGCCGCTCGCCTCCAGCGCCAGGAACTCCTCCATGCGCCGGCGGATTTCCTCCGGCTGGCGGGCGACATTGTAGCTGACGCGTCCCTCTTCGCCGAGCAGGCGAAACTGCCGGCGCATGTCGCGCATGTGGTTCTTCGAGATCGTCGTCTTCAGATAGGTGTCGCCGTCCTCCTGGCTTTCCAGCATCGGCCGTTCGAAGGTGTTGGTCACCGTCAGCGGCAGGTCGCGGCCGATCGCCACGGCCTTGATCAGCGGGGTGAAGCGGCCGTTGAGCCTGAGGTCGGGCAGCACGAGGATGCCGGGCAGCTTGGCGTCCGGGCGGGCCAGCGCTTCCAGCATGTTGTCGATGGTCTCGGCCGCGCCCTCGGCGTCGACTAGCGGCGTGCCGAGCGGGCCGAACGGATTGGACCAGACGCGCAGGATCGACGGTCCGACGGAGAAGCCGGGCTTTTCGACCGAAAAGGGCATCATCAGCCGCACCCGGCTGCGCCGGGAATCCTCGTCGCGGATGACGGCGAAGCGGATCTGCCGGTCGTCGAGACGCGGCATGGCGGGAGCGAGGAAACGCGGCGCGAAGAAGACGTTCGCCTCCATCACCCGGTAGGTGAGGAAGTCGAGCTCCTCCTGCAGGTCGTAGCCGACCCGGCCCGGATAGAGGCTGAGCTGCCGGCCGGGACGGCCGACGTCGAGGCGCATGTCGGCGGCGGGCCGGTCTTCCGTCTCGCTTGCCAGGCTGCCGACCAGGCGGTTGGCGCTGCTGTTCATGCTCTCGTTGTAGATCGGCGGTTCTCCCATGATCAGGACATCCTCGTCTTGTTCAGGATCGCCAGCGGATCGGCGAAGGCAAAGAGCACGATGCCGAGCGACGAGCGCACGGCGACATGCAGCAGGATCGCCTCGACCATCATCGCTGCCGCCGTGGCGATTGCCGCCCCGGTCAGGCCGCAGAGCGGGATCAGCGTGATGTTGAGGCCGATATTCGCGGTGAGTGCCACGACATAGACCGTCACGCACAGCTGCTGCTTGCCGGCCATGGTGAGCAGCACTTCGCCGGGGCCGACCAGCGCCTTCGACAGGCTGCCGGCAAACAGGATCGCCATCAGCCAGTAGCCGGCGGTAAACGCATTGCCGAACAGCGACAGCAGAAGATTGCCGGCCAGGAGCACGGCCAGGCCGACCAGGAGCGACGGCCAGAAGCTCCAGCGGGCGGTGGTGCCGGCAAAGACGGCGAGCGGACGCAGGTCGTCGTCGGCCATCATCGCCGAGAAACGGGGGGCGGCAGCGGCCTTGACGGCGAAGAAGACGAACTGCACCAGCGCCATGGTCTTGGCGGCGGCGAAATAGATCGCCACCTGGTCCGGCTCGAGATAGAGCCCGACCACGACGACGTCGGAATTGGTCAGAAGGAAGCCGAAGCCCTCGATCAGGAAGATCGGGATCGCGACCTTGAACCAGGCGAGAAAGTCGATCTTGCGCGGTCCGGCGACGAAACGTTCCTGCAGCCTGCGGTCGATCGTCAGGAACTGGCCCAGGCTCGTCACATAGGTTGCGGCCAGGGCGGCCTGCATCGCTGTCGTCGCGGTCTGCGGCGCGCCGAAGGCGACGGCCGCCACCATGAAGCCGAGGATCAGCAGCGGCCGCACGATATAGGTCGGGCTGAGCGCCGCCACCGGCCAGCTGTTGGCCCGCGCCGTGCCGTCCAGCACGTCGCCGAGCGCGATCATCGGCAGGGCCAGCAGGCCGAGGAACAGGGGAACCATGTAATAGACCTGGATCGCTTCCCCGAAGAAATGCAGGACGAGGAAGCCGATCACGGCGAGTGTGCTGGCCGAACTGATGGCGAAGACCCTCGCCGTCATCGTCAGTCCGCGGATCTCGTCGCGTTCGTCGCGGGCGTCGTACTGCGGCAGGAAGCGGATGACGGCGGTATGGAATCCGAGGCAGGACAGGTTGCCGAACAGCACGACCAGCACCCAGACGAAGACGAAGATGCCGTATTCGAACTCGCCCATCAGCCGGGCCTGGACGATCTGGGCGACAAAGGCGATGGCGGCGGAGACGATGCGGATGGCAAAGGCGATCAGCGCCATGCGCTGGGCGCGCGCCGTCTCGTCCCTGCTGGTCAGGGCCGAGACGAGCTTGTGCAATGCCGGGTGGAGGCCGGACGGCAGAATCTTCTCCGCTGTGTGGATGACCGCCATGATCGACAACAAGGGCCCGCTGGTGACGCAGTTACAACAGCAGCGACCTTGTCAGATCACGGTTAAGAAACGGTTCCGCCTGCCGGTCCGCCGGCGCTGCCGCTCAAGAAAAAAGGCGACCGCAAGGCCGCCTTTTCTGGGTCTAAATCAGGCCTGGAGAAACCGTCAGGCGGTTTCGTAGGCGCCGTGGCAATGCTTGTACTTCTTGCCCGAGCCGCAGGGGCAGGCGTCGTTGCGGCCGACCCGGCCCCAGGTCGAGGGATCGTTCGGGTCGCGGTTCTCCGGAGCGACGAAGGGAAGCGCGGCAAAGGCCGAGCCTTCGCCGAAGTCGTCTTCGCCGGTGGTGGCGTCGACGTGGTGACCTTCCATTTCCGGCACGGTCGGGGCCGGCGGCGCCTCGCGGACCAGTTCGACGCGCATCATCTGGGTGGTCACGGCGTCGCGCAGGTTGGCGAGCAGCGCCTGGAACAGTTCGAAGGCCTCGGCCTTGTATTCCTGCAGCGGGTCGCGCTGGGCATAGCCGCGGAAGCCGACGACCGAGCGCAGGTGGTCGAGGTTGACGATATGCTCGCGCCACAGGTTGTCGATGGTCTGCAGAACGACGGAGCGCTCGACATAGGCCATGATCTCGTCGCCGAACCGTTCGGCCTTGTCGGCCATCGCCTTGTCGGCGGCTTCCGTGATGCGGGCGACCATGTCGTCCTCGGCAATGCCTTCTTCCGCCGCCCAGACGTCGATCGGCAGGTCGAGGTTGAGGGTGACTGCGACCTGCTGCTTGAGGCCGGCTACGTCCCACTGCTCGACATAGGCGCGCTCGGGGATATGGGTGCGCACCATGGTCTCGATGACCTCGTGGCGCATGTCCTCAATCGTGCCCGACACATCGGTCGCATCCATCAGCTCGATGCGCTGCTCGAAGATCACCTTGCGCTGGTCGTTCAGCACGTCGTCATATTTCAGAAGGTTCTTGCGGATGTCGAAGTTGCGCGCTTCGACCTTCTTCTGGGCGCGTTCCAGCGCCTTGTTGATCCACGGATGGACGATCGCCTCGCCTTCCTTCAGGCCAAGCTTCTGCAGCATCGAATCCATGCGGTCGGAGCCGAAGATGCGCATCAGGTCGTCCTGCAGCGACAGGTAGAACTTGGAGCGGCCCGGGTCGCCCTGACGGCCGGAACGGCCGCGCAGCTGGTTGTCGATGCGCCGGCTTTCATGGCGTTCGGTGGCGATCACGTAGAGGCCGCCGGCGGCGAGCGCCTTGGCCTTGAGCTCGGCCACTTCGGCCCGGGCGTTGGCGATCTTGGCGTCGCGCTCCGGACCCGGCTCCATGCCTTCGAGTTCACGCTCGAGGCGCATGTCGAGATTGCCGCCGAGCTGGATGTCGGTGCCTCGGCCGGCCATGTTGGTGGCGATCGTCACCGCACCGGGAACACCGGCCTGGGAGACGATATAGGCTTCCTGCTCGTGATAGCGGGCGTTGAGCACGGCGAAATTGTCGAAGCCGGACTGCTTCAACATGGCGGCGAGCAATTCGGACTTTTCGATCGAGGTGGTGCCGACCAGGACCGGCTGGTTGCGGCTGTGGGCGTCCTTGATCTCCTCGATGATCGCCTTGAACTTCTCTTCGGCCGTCCGGTAGACCTCGTCGTCCTCGTCGATACGCTGGATCGGCAGGTTGGTCGGAACCTCGATGACGTCGAGCCCGTAGATGTTCTGGAATTCTTCCGCTTCGGTCGAAGCCGTGCCGGTCATGCCGGCCAGCTTGCCGTACATGCGGAAATAGTTCTGGAAGGTGATCGAGGCGAGCGTCTGGTTTTCCGGCTGGATCTGCACCTTTTCCTTGGCTTCGAGCGCCTGGTGCTGGCCTTCGGAATAACGCCGCCCGGCATCATGCGGCCGGTGAATTCGTCGATGATGACGATTTCGTTGTTGCGGACGATGTAGTCCTTGTCGCGCGAGAACAGCTTGTGGGCCTTCAGCGCGTTGTTGATGTGGTGGACGATCGCCACGTTCTCGACGTCGTAGAGCGAGACGCCCTTCAGGAGGTTGGCCTCGCGCAGCAGGTTCTCGAGCTTTTCGGTGCCGACTTCCGAGAAGTTGGCCGAACGCTGCTTCTCGTCGATCTCGTAATCCTCTTCCGACAGAAGCGGGATGAAGGCGTCGATCGTGGTGTAGAGATCGGAGCGGTCGTCCAGCGGACCGGAGATGATCAGCGGCGTGCGGGCTTCGTCGACCAGGATCGAGTCCACTTCGTCGACGATCGCGTAATTGTGCCCGCGCTGCACCATCTGGCCGCGCTCGTACTATGTTGTCGCGCAGATAGTCGAAGCCGTATTCGTTGTTGGTGCCGTAGGTGATGTCGCAGGCATAGGCCGCGCGGCGTTCCTCGTCGGTGATGCCGTGGACGATGACGCCGGTGGTGAGGCCGAGGAAGCTGTAGAGCTTGCCCATCGTCGTGGAGTCGCGCTTGGCGAGGTAGTCGTTGACGGTGACGACATGCACGCCCTTGCCGGCGAGCGCGTTCAGGTAGACGGCGAGGGTGGCCACCAGCGTCTTGCCTTCGCCGGTCTTCATCTCGGCGATTGAGTTGTCGTTGAGGATCATCGCGCCGACCAGCTGCACGTCGAAGGGCCGCATGCCGAGTGCACGGTGCGCGGCTTCGCGGGCCACGGCAAAGGCCGGCACGAGCAGGTCGTCGATCGACTTGCCGTCGGCCAGCATCTTGCGGAACTCTTGCGTCTTTGCGGCGAGAGCCTCGTCGGACAGCGCTTTCATGCTCTCTTCGAGCGCGTTGATTGCGGCGACCTTCGGCTGATAGGAGCGAACGCGGCGTTCGTTGGCCGATCCGAAGAGTTTGCGGGCGAGCCCACCAAGACTGACCATTCGATGGTCCTTTCTGACCTTCGTCATATTCGTAGCGCATCCCTGCCGACCGCCGAAATTCGGCGTTTAGGCGCAGAGCAGCGGGAAACGGCTCTGGACGCGCGGTTGCGTGACAGATAAGAGGGGGGTCGAATGATGTCAACGCCACAGGGTGGCCGGAAAAGCCTGCCCTGGCGCGCGTTTGACAATTTTTCGCCCGATTCGAACGGTCTTGAAACGGTTCATCTTCCGAAAGGTTTCTTATGCTTCGTCTTCATAAAATCGCCCTCGTCGCTTGTGTGGCGTTCATCGGGCTCCAGAACCAGGCTTCCGCCGAGGACGCCGTCGTCGCCAAGGTCGGCAAGCTGGAGATCACCCAGTCCGAACTCGACCTGGCCATCGCCAATCTCGACCCGCAGCTCGCCCAGCTTCCGGACGAGCAGAAGAAGATTGCCGCGCTGTCCGGCGCCATCGACGTCAAGCTGCTCGCCGGCAATGCCGATGGCGAAGGCCTGAAGGACGATGCCGAGTTCAAGAAGCGCATGCAGTTCATCGCCGACCGCGAGCTGCACAATATCTACTTCAAGAAGCACGTCGTCGACGCCGTCACCGAGGACGAGGTCAAGGCACGCTACGACAAGGAAATCGCCGCCCTGCCGAAGCAGGTCGAGGTCAGCGCCCGCCACATCCTGGTGAAGACCGAGGAAGAGGCCAAGGCCATCATCGCCGAACTCGACGCCGGCAAGGATTTCATCGAACTGGCCAAGGCCAAGTCGACCGACCCGAACAAGTCGGAAGGCGGCGATCTCGGCTACTTCACCAAGGGCCGCATGGTTCCGGAATTCGAGGAAGTGGCCTTCGCCATGGAGAAGGGCACCTACTCCAAGACCCCGGTCAAGACCCAGTTCGGCTTCCACGTCATCAAGGTCGAGGACAAGCGCGACGCCGCTCCGCCGGCCTATGAGACGGTCGCCCAGCAGGTCCGCCAGCTGGTGATGCGCGACAAGTATCTCGCCATCATCGAGAAGGCCAAGGCCGAGCAGAAGGTCGAGATCCTCGACGAGGCGCTGCGCAAGGGCTACGAGGACGTAAACAAGGCGCAGCAGTAATCGCCGCACCTCTGATTGAAACGCGGGCCCGCGCTTTTGCGGGCCCTCTCATTCCAGGCCGCTAAGAATGTCCGCAACCGTTTCTCCCCTTGCTCCCACGTCCTACCCGGACATGCCGGCCATTCGCGGTGTCCGCATGGCGACCGCCGCCGCCGGCATCAAGTACAAGGACCGCACCGACGTGCTGCTGATGGCGTTTGACCGTCCGGCCGCGGTCGCCGGCGTGTTCACCAAGTCGAAGTGCCCCTCGGCGCCGGTCGATTTCTGCCGCACCAACCTCGCCCATGGCGTGGCGCGCGGCGTGGTCGTCAATTCCGGCAATGCCAATGCCTTTACCGGCCTCAAGGGCAAGGCGGCGACCGAGCTGACGGCGAAGTCGGCCGCTGCCGCGCTCGGCTGCGGCGAGAACGAAATCTACCTGGCTTCCACCGGCGTGATCGGCGAGCCGCTCGACGCCACCAAGTTTTCCGGCGTGCTGGGTGACATGGCGCAAGGTGCCACGGGTGACTTCTGGCTGGAAGCCGCGCGGGCGATCATGACGACCGACACCTATCCGAAGGTGGCGACGCGCACCGCCGAGATCGGCGGCGTCAAGGTGACGATCAACGGCATCGCCAAGGGTGCGGGCATGATCGCGCCTGACATGGCGACCATGCTCTCCTTCGTCGTCACCGACGCCGACATTGCAGCTCCCGCGCTGCAGGGCCTGCTTTCGGCCGGCGTCGATCCGACCTTCAATTCCATCACCGTCGACAGCGACACCTCGACCTCCGATACGCTCCTGCTGTTTGCCACAGGGGCCGCCGGCGCCGACGGCCAGACGACGATCGAGACGGCCGACGATCCGGCGCTTTCGGGCTTCCGGCTGGCGCTCAACGACCTGCTCAAGGACCTGGCACTGCAGGTGGTCCGCGACGGCGAGGGCGCCCGCAAGATGGTCGAGATCACCGTGACCGGTGCCGAGAGCGATCTCGCCGCCAAGAAGATCGCGCTGTCGATCGCCAATTCGCCGCTGGTCAAGACTGCGGTTGCCGGCGAAGACGCCAATTGGGGCCGCATCGTCATGGCGGTCGGCAAGGCCGGCGAAATGGCCGACCGCGACCGGCTGGCGATCTGGTTCGGCGATATCCGCGTGGCCGTCGACGGCGAGCGGGACCCGGCCTATTCCGAGGCGGCGACGACCGCTGTCATGCAGCGCCAGGACATTCCGGTCCGCGTCGACATCGGGCTCGGAGATGGCAAGGCGACGGTCTGGACTTGCGACCTCACCAAGGAATATGTGGCAATCAACGGCGACTACCGGAGTTGATTGCCGCGATGCCCCAAGCCGCCACCGATCAGAACCTGCCGCTCGTCCGGCGCCTCGAAGCCGTCGGCTTCAGGGCGTGGCCGGCGACATCCGTGCAGTATGACGGCAGCTGGCAGATCCGCCTCACTGGCGGCCATCCCTCCAAGCGGCTGAACTGCGTCGTTGCGCTCGACCCGTCCGACAGCCGCGACATCGCCATCCGTCTGGAGAAGGCGGCGCGCAAGTTCGAGGCCCATGGCCGGCCGATCCTGGTGCGCGAGACGCCTTTGACCCCGAAACCGCTGATCGAGCTGATGAAGGCCGATGGCTGGGAGCGGTTCGAGGAAGTGCTGACGATGACCTGCGACCTGACCGCGATCGAACTGCCGGAGAACACGCTCGACCACCTACCGAGCCACGACGTCGGCCGCTTCGTCGATGCGGATCTCTGCGTCAACGGCACCGATCCGGCGCTCAAGCCGTCGCTGGCCGAGGTCGTCAGCGCCATCAAGCCGCCGACCGGGCTCTTCGTCATCGAGGATCCGGAGGCCGGTCCGGTGGCGGTGGCGCTCTGCGTGCAGGACAACGACCTCGCCGGCATCATGTCGCTTTCCGTGAGGCCCGATCACCGCAAGCGCGGGCTCGGGCTGGAAATCCTGACGGCGGCGCTGCGCTGGGCGCGGATGCGCGGGGCGAAGAGCGCCTGGCTGCAGGTGGTGGCGGACAATGCGCCGGCCCTTGCCCTCTATTCCAAGCTCGGCTTCACAGAGGCCTATCGTTACGCCTACTGGCGCAAGGGGCCTTCTACATGAGCGCCGGCGAGAAGCCCATCCTGCTCGTCGCGGCCTGCGCGCTGATCGACACCGACAACCGGATCCTGCTGGCGCAGCGCCCCGAGGGCAAGACGCTTGCGGGCCTCTGGGAATTTCCCGGCGGCAAGGTCGAGAAGGGCGAAACGCCCGAGGAGACGCTGATCCGCGAGCTCGAGGAAGAGCTCGGCATCGTCACCAAGGTGCCGTGCCTCGCGCCGCTCACCTTTGCCAGCCACACCTACGAGACCTTCCACCTGCTGATGCCGCTCTACATCTGCCGGCGCTACGAGGGCATCGCCCATGGACGCGAGGGGCAGGCGGTGAAATGGGTCCGGGCCAATGCCCTGCGGGACTATCCGATGCCGCCGGCGGACGAGCCGCTGATCCCCTTCCTGCAGGACCTTCTTTAGCCTTTTCTATAATTTGCAGACGTTCTTAACGCAAAGTTTACGGCCCTGGGGCAAACCTCATGGCTGTTGTTCATGCGTTCGAAGCGCATGTATGGAGCGTTTCATGGCAAACGAGGATTTCTGGAAGACCGTCAGGTCGAGGGAACGGTCTTCGCACCTCTCCGGAAAGACCGGAGTACTCAACATCGCCCTGCTGTTCGGCATGGCGGCGATTGCGCTGTCGCTCGTGCTGACACCCATGCTGGCGGACCGGACCGAGAAGCGAAGCCTTGCCTTCGAATCGGACCAGGTCGACATGATGAGCACCGGCTCGATCGGCAAATCGGAAGGCGGCAAGCGCTACACGATCCGCCGCAGCGTGCTGCAGGAAACACCCGGATCGGTCTGCATCGTCGGCGACGGCTGCTGACCCCATACTGGAATGCCAACTCCGCCGGTGACGGCGCCGGACCAACTCGGGAGAGGCCATGCATCTCGTCTTGAAATTCATCGCCGATCGTCAGGCGGCCACAGCCATCGAATACGGCCTCATCGCCGCGATCATCGGGCTGGCGCTGATCCTCGGTCTCGGCGCCTTTTCCGATTCGCTTGCCGGCGTCTTCGAGACGATCCGCAACGCCATCGTCAACGCCTGACGGCCCAGCTGCCCGCTGCACCTCGCTTGAGGCCTCAGCCGGACGGCCTTTTGCGCGTCCAAGCGAAGGGCCGCACTCCTCCTCAATTCAGCCCTTTCTCCCGCTCGTCGGTGGCAGGCCCTTGGTCGGGTCGAGCGCATCGGCAAGGCGCATCTTCGCCGAACCCGGCTTCAGCGGCTTCTGCTGGCTTTCGTGCGGCGCCCAGCCGGACACGTAAATGATCGAGAAGGTGGCGCGGATGCGTCCGTCCGGATCGGCATAACGTTCTGCATAGCGCTCGGCGGCTTTCAGG
The DNA here is from genome assembly GCA_020621905.1 of Rhizobium sp. Taxonomy (GTDB): domain Bacteria; phylum Pseudomonadota; class Alphaproteobacteria; order Rhizobiales; family Rhizobiaceae; genus Allorhizobium. The sequence goes on along the minus strand of JAHRYZ010000085.1, from coordinate 1,215 downwards.
AAGAAAGCACGCCCGACGGGCTTGCGGCTGCGGCCGATCAGCGGGTTGGCCATGCCCATGGCCTTGAGGTCGCGCATCAGGGCGAACAGGTTGTCGTAGCGGACCGTATAGCTTTCCTCGTCGACCACAGGCAGGGTGAAGCCGGCGCGCTGCAAAAGCGCACCGACGTCGCGGATGTCGGGGAAGGGGATGACGCGCGGGCTCGCGCCCCCATGCAGCTCGATCTCGGTGGTCAGCAGCACGTCGCGCAGCTCGCCGAGCGTGCCCGCACCGGGGATCGCCGCGAGGAACAGGCCGTCGGGCTTCAGCGCACGACGGATCTGCACCAGCACGCCCGGCGTGTCGTTGGTCAGATGCAGCGCCAGCGGCGAGAGCACGAGGTTCACCGATTGCGGCGCAAGCGGCACGGCCTCGAAGGGAGCGACGGTCAGCGCGTCGCCTTCGGCTGAGAAATCCTGATGGGTCTCGATGCGCTCGAGCCTGTCGATCTTGCCGGTCTGAAGCGCCAGCCGGGCCGTCGCACCGGTACCACCGTGCAGCTCGACCGCCTGCTCGAACCGGCGCTCGACCAGGGAGAGGCGCTCGGACAATTCGCGCGCCGCGATCTCCAGGAGGAAGTCGGTGCCGGTCTCCAGCCGGCGCCTGGCGCGCAGCCGGTTCGCCGTCACCAGGTCCTGATCGAAAATCCGTTCCATCCTGTCCGCTCCAGTCAAAAACTCGGTCTGGCAAAGGCGCCGGCAAGCGCCTAAAGTCAACCGCATGCCGGGTCAAATAGTGCAAAAAGCCGTGTCCGTCAGCGTCGCCGTGCCGTTCGGCATCGCGGCTTTCCTGCGTGACATCGTCTTTCCGCCGAGCTGCGCCCACTGCCATTGCCGCACCGGCCGGCACGGCGGGCTCTGCCCGCGCTGCTGGTCGTCCATGCGCTTCATCGAACGACCGTTCTGCGAGGTACTGGGCACGCCGTTCGGCCATGATCCCGGTCCCGGTATGCTGTCGGCGGAGGCGATCGCCAATCCGCCGGTGTTCGACCGGCTGCGCAGCGTGGCTATCCACGAGGGCATCGCCCGCGACCTGGTGCACGACCTGAAGTATCGCGACCGCACCGATCTCGCGCCGATGATGGCCGGCTGGATGGCGCGGGCCGGCGGCGAGGCGCTCTCAAACTGTGATGCGGTGGTCTCCGTACCGCTGCACCGGACCCGGCTGTTTTCCCGC
>JAHRYZ010000084.1 GCA_020621905.1 Rhizobium sp. | reverse complement strand
GTAGGCCCAGGAGATCAGCGCCTGCTTGTTCGACGGGATGACGATCGTCGCCTCGGTCAGCACCCCGGACAATCTCTCGGAGATCACGTCGAGCAGGTGGTCGACGCCTTCCCCGGTGATTGCCGAGACGGTCATGACGTTTTCGCGGGTCGCTGCCTTCTGCAACAACGCATCATGCATTTCCGGCTCCAGCCGGTCGATCTTGTTCCAGATCTCGATTATGCGCGCAGACTTCTCCTTGTCGTCGATGCCAAGGTCAGAGAGGATGCGCAGCACATCGCCCGCCTGCGCGGCATTGTCCGGATCGGACATGTCGCGCACATGCAAGATGAGATCGGCTTCCAGCACTTCTTCGAGCGTGGCGCGGAAGGCGGCGACCAGATGCGTCGGCAGGTCGGAGATGAAGCCGACGGTGTCGGAGAGGATGACGGTTCGGCCATGCGGCAGCTTCATCCGACGCAACGTCGGATCGAGCGTGGCAAACAGCATGTCCTCGGCCAGCACCCCTGCCCCGGTGATCCGGTTGAACAGCGTCGACTTGCCGGCATTGGTATAGCCGACCAGCGCCACGATCGGATGCGGCACCTTGCGGCGCTTGGCGCGATGCAGCTGGCGGGTACGGACCACCTGCTCGAGCTCACGCTCCAGCTTGATGATCTTGTCCTGCAGCATGCGGCGGTCGGCCTCGATCTGGGTTTCGCCCGGACCGCCCATGAAACCCGCACCACCGCGCTGGCGTTCAAGGTGGGTCCAGGAGCGCACCAGGCGGCCCTTCTGGTAGTTGAGATGGGCGAGTTCGACCTGCAGCGTGCCTTCCTTGGTGGAGGCGCGGCGGCCGAAGATTTCGAGGATCAGGCCCGTGCGGTCGATAACCTTGGCGTTCCATTCCTTCTCGAGATTGCGCTGCTGCACCGGCGTCAGCGGATGATCGACGATGACCGGAGCCGGCATTGTGCTCATCCAGCTTTTCGCCGATCTCGGCGATCTTGCCGCTGCCGAGCAGGGTCGCCGGGCGCGGCTGGTTGACCGGCACGATCAGGCCCTCGCCGATCCGAAGGTCGATCGCGCGGGCAAGGCCCATGGCCTCTTCCAGCCGGGCTTCGTTCGACCGGGTCGGCGCAACCACGCCATTGTCCGAACCGGCGGCTGGCGCCGCATTGCGGCCCTGCTTGAGGACCGGAACGATGACGACGGCACACATGTCATCCCGGGGCTTTTCGTCCTCCGGGATGATCGATTCGTTTTTCGTGTCTCGGGTGGTTATGGCTTCAATCCTGTGACGAAGAGGTCTCTTCGCTTTCGAACATCTGCATCGGCTGTCCCGGCATGATGGTCGAGATGGCGTGCTTGTAGACGAGCTGCGAATGGCCGTCGCGGCGCAGCAGGACGCAGAAGTTGTCGAAGGACGTGACCACGCCCGTGAGCTTCACGCCGTTGATCAGGAAGATCGTCAGCGAAATCTTCTGCTTGCGAACGGTGTTGAGGAATAGATCTTGCAGGTTCTGAGAACGTTCCGCCATGGCGCCGCTTCTTTCTTTTTTGCCGGCCTTTGCGCCGGTGTAATTATTGTTCAAGCTTGTCAGAAAGGTAGGGTTTGTCCCTGCAAGCCCTTTATCTGGAAGTTGGTATCAAATCGCCGTCTTTTCCGCAATGTCGAAAAAGGCGGACCGGATTTTCTCCGAAAATGTGCCCGGATGACCGTTGCCGATCGTCTTTCCGTCGATCTCGACGATCGGAAAACAGATGCTGGTCGCAGCCGTGATGAACACTTCGCGGGCGGCGAGCATCTCGTCGCGCGAGAATTCGCGCTCGACCACCGGAATGGCGAGGCTCTGCGCCACATCCTTCAGCGTCGTGCGGGTGATGCCGCGCAGGATGCCGTGCTCGGCCGGGCGGGTGACGAGATTGCCCTCGCCATCGACGATCCACACATTGGTCGCCGCCCCTTCGGTCACCATGCCGCGCTGATCGACATAGATCGCCTCCTGCGCGCCGGCCTCCTTCGCCGCCTGCCGGGCGAGAACATTGGGCAGAAGGCCGACCGTTTTGATGTCGACCCGGTCCCAGCGGTTGTCGGCGACAGTGATCGCCTTGAGGCCGTTCGCGTTCTTCGCCGCGATGATCTGCGGATCGGTGCTCTTGGCGGTGACGACGAGCGACGGCGCCGTATCGGCGGCGGGAAACACATGGTCGCGCCGCGCTTCGCCGCGCGTCACCTGCAGGTAGAACAGGCCGTTCTTCACCCGGTTGCGCCGCGCCACTTCCCGGATGACCCCGACCAGCGCTGCGCGCGACATCGGCGACGGGATGCGGATTTCGTTGAGCGAGCGGTCGAGCCGGTCGAGATGCCGCGAGAGATCGACGATCATCCCGTGGCGGATCTCGCAGACCTCGTAGACGCCGTCGGCGAACTGGTAGCCGCGATCTTCGATATGCACGCCCGCATCGCGGTGCGGCAGGTAACGGCCATTCACATAGGCAATTCTCGGCATCTTGGACCCGCCCGATCGGTTTCTAGAAATACTGGATCGACACGCGGAACATCTGCTCGACGTCCCTGACGGCCGCGGCCGCGGCAAACAGCACCACCCGGTCCTTGGCCTTGATCTTCAGGTCGCCGTTCGGCCTCAGCACCGTGCCGTCGCGATAAATCGCACCGATGCGGATGCCGGGCGGCAGGTGCAGGTCGCGGAAGGCGACGCCGACCAGCGGCGAGGTCTCCAGCGCCTCGGCCTCGATCACTTCGGCCATGCCCTTCTGCACCGCATAGACGGAGCGGATACGGCCCTTGCGGACGTGCTGGAGGACGCGCGAAATCGTCACTGCGCGCGGATTGATGTGGTGGTCGATGCCGATCGCGTGGGTCAGATCCTGGAAGCTCGGATTGTTGATCAGCACCATACCGGCCTTGCAGCCCATGCGCTTGGCCATGGCGGCGCTGAGAATATTGGTCTGGTCGCTGTTGGTCAGCGTCACCATCAGGTCGGCATCCTGTATCTCGGCCTGCTGCAGGATGTTCTGGTCCAGCGCCGAGCCGTGCAGCACGATCGAGTTGCTCAGCTTGTCGGAGACCATGACGGCCCGCTGCGCGTCACTCTCGATGATCTTGACCTTGGTCTTCGGCTGCACGTCCTCGATGGCGCGCGCCACGTAATAGCCGATATTGCCGCCGCCGGCGATCACCAGCCGGCCCGCCTCCTGTTCCTCGTGCCCGAACAGGCCGAGCGTGCGGCGGGTATGGTCGCGCTGGCAGATGACATAGGCGAGGTCGCCGACCAGCAACTGGTCGGTCGAACGGGCCACCTGCAGGCGGCCGTTGCGGTAAATCGCCGTCACCGTCGCCATCAGGTCGGGAAAGAGCTGGCTCAACTGCTGCAGCGGCGTGTTGAGGACCGGGCAGTCCTCCATGCACTCGATCGCCACCATGGTGATGTGGTCGTCGGCAAACCGCACGATATCGGTTGCGCCGGGAAAGGAGATGCGCCGCAGCACCATCTTGCCGACCTCGATCTCCGGCGAGATCGTCACGTCGATCGACATGTTCTGCCGGCTGAACAGGTCGGCATATTCCGGCATCAGGTAATTCTGCGCGCGAATGCGGGCGATCTTGGTGGGCACGGAAAAGAGCGCATGCGCCACTTCGCAGGCAACGATATTGACCTCGTCGTAGAGCGTGACGGCGATGATCATGTCCGCCTGGTCGGCGCCAGCCTTGGCGAGCATGTCCGGATGGGCGCCATGGCCGACATAGCCGCGCACGTCCAGGGTCTCGGTGATGTGGGTGACGAGCGAGGCGGAGGTGTCGATGACCGACACGTCATTGTCCTCCTGGGACAGGCGCTCCGCGATACCGTAGCCGACCTGTCCCGCCCCGCAGATGATGACTTTCATGATGGCTCTTTCAGAGAATGATCCGGACGCGGGGCCGCTCGGCCAGCACCCCGCGGGCCGTTATACGCCAAGCGATTTGAGTTTGCGATGGAGCGCGGAGCGTTCCATGCCGACAAATTCCGCCGTGCGGGAAATGTTGCCGCCGAAGCGGTTGATCTGCGCGATGAGATAGTCGCGCTCGAACATTTCGCGCGCCTCGCGCAGCGGCAGGGTCATGATGTGGGTGTCGTTGCGCGCCGAAATCTTCGGCAGCATGTCGGACAGGTCCTGCGGCAGCATTTCGGCGGTGATGTGCGTCTCGGCATTGTCGCTCTGCGCCAGGATCATCAGCCGCTCGATATTGTTGCGCAGCTGCCGGATATTGCCCGGCCAGTCATTGGCCTGCAGCACCGCCATCGCGTCCTCGCCGATCTTGCGGGCGCGAATGCCGGCCTGCTCGGAAATCTGGCGCATGAACATGTCGACCAGGAAGGGTATGTCCTCGCGTCGCTCGGCCAGCGCCGGAACCTTGACCGGCACCACGGCGAGACGGTGGAACAGGTCCTCGCGGAACCGGCCTTCAGCGATCAGGCTTTCGAGATTGTAGGCGGAGGACGAGATGATGCGCACGTCGACCTTGACCCGCTTGGAGCCGCCGACGCGCTCGAACTGCTGTTCGACCAGCACGCGCAGGATCTTGTTCTGCGTCTCGCGCGGCATTTCGCCGATCTCGTCGAGATAGAGAATGCCGCGATGCGCCTCTTCCAGCGCGCCGATGCGGCGCGGCTGGCCGGGCGCGCCCTCGGTGCCGAACAGCGCGATCTCCGGCGCCCGGCGCGATCGTCGCGGCATTGAGCGCGACGAACGGCCCGCCGGCCCGCGCCGACCGCTTGTGGATCATGCGGGCGACCAGTTCCTTGCCGGAACCGGACGGCCCGAAGATCATGATGCGGCTGTTGGTCGGCGCGATCTTCTCGATGGTCTGGCGAAGCTGGGATACCGCGACCGACGTGCCGATCAGCTCCGAAGCATCGCCCGTGCGCTTCTTCAGTTCCGTGACTTCGCGTTTGAGCTTCGAGTTTTCCAGCGCCCGCTCGGCAATCAGGATCAGGCGATCGGCCTTGAACGGCTTTTCGATGAAGTCGAAGGCGCCGCGCTTGATGGCCGACACCGCCGTCTCGACATTGCCGTGGCCGGAGATCATCACCACCGGCAGGTCCGGATGCCGGCTCTTGATTTCGTCGAGCAGCGACAGGCCGTCGAGCCGGCTGCCCTGCATCCAGATGTCGAGGAAGACAAGGCGCGGCGCGCGGTCGGAAATCGCCGCGAGCGCACTGTCCGCGTCATGGGCGGTGCGTGTCTCGTGTCCCTCGTCGCTCAGAATGCCCGAGACGATCTCGCGGATATCCTCCTCGTCGTCGACTACCAGAATGTCAGAGGCCATGGACCATTTCCCTGTTGCTTTCGGCGTCCATGGCGGCCGGCGTCTCGATCCGCGGCAGGACGATGCGGATCATCGCTCCCCTTCCCCGGTCGAATTCCGCGGGTGCATCGTGCAGCTCCAGCTGGCCGCCATGTTCTTCGATGATCTTCTTTACGATGGCGAGACCGAGGCCGGTGCCCTTGTCGCGCATCGTCATGTACGGTTCGAGAATGCGGTGCCGGTTCTCCATCGGCAGGCCCCGGCCATTGTCGATCACATCGACCACGAAGCGATCCTGCTCGTGATCGAATGCGGAGCGAACCAGCACCTTGCCGCCCTCGCCCAGTTCCTCGCGCGGCACCGCCTCGATCGACTCGACCGCATTCTTGATCAGATTGCCGACCGCCTGGCCGAGCATGCGCGCGTCGAAGCTGCCTTCGAGCGGTTCATCGCCGAATTCGCGCGTGAATGTAATCTCGTGGTTGCCCATCTCGCGCAGGAACACCGCATCGCGCAGGATGTGGCGCAGGTCGGAACGCTGCTTGGCGGGCTTGGGCATACGGGCGAAGGCGGAGAATTCGTCGACCATGCGGCCGATGTCCTCCACCTGGCGCACGATCGTGTCCGTGCACTGGTCGAAGACCGCCCGGTCGTCCTCGGCAATCTGCTTGCCGTAGCGGCGCTTCAGCCGCTCGGCGGAAAGCTGGATCGGCGTCAGCGGGTTCTTGATCTCGTGGGCGATGCGCCGCGCGACGTCGGCCCAGGCTGTCGACCGCTGGGCGATCACCAGATCGGTGATGTCGTCGAGCGTGATGACGTAGGAATCGGCCGAGCCGCGCGTTTCCTCGCGCGTCACCTGCACGTTGAGGGTACGTTCCTTGCCGCCGCGGATCAGGTTGATCTGCTCGCGATATTCGCCGCGGTGACGCACGGCGGCCTCGGCGAGCACCCGGTCGACTTCCGGCGCGACCAGGTTCAGCTTCTTGCCGATCAGCTCGTCCGTCGGCAGGGCCAGGAAGTACTCGGCCGAAGGGTTGACGATCGTGATGACGCCGTCGTCCTCGACGCCGATCACCGCTGCCGTGACGCCCGACAGCACGGCCTCGATGAAGCGGCGGCGATCGTCGACCTCGTCCTTGGCCTCGAGGATTTCGTCGCGCTGGGTGCGGATCTGCGAGATCATCTTGTTGAAGGTCCGCGACAGGCTGCCGACGTCGCCGTCGGCGACGCGCACCGGCACGATGACGTTCCAGTTGCCCGAAGCGATGCTGTCGGCCGCCCCGATCAGCAGGCGGATCGGCCGCACGATCCGGTCGGCGACGGCGATCGCGGTCCAGATGGCGGCGAGCAGGACGATCAGCGCGAAACCGAGATAGAGCACCGCAAAGGCGATCTGCAGCGTCGTCCGGCCGGCTTCCATTGCCTTGTACTCGGCGGTGTTCTCCTCCATCAGCCGCATGGCGGACATGACCTTCGGATCGACCGCGCGGATCGTGTAGAGGAAGGTCCCGGAGATCGACTCGAGTTTGATGATGGCGCCGACGAGATTGGTGACCCCCGGCGGGATGAGGGTCGGCTGGCCGGCCGCCGCACTTTCGAGCGCATCCTTCGGAATGGCCGGCAAGGGCTTGTCGGTCGAGATTTCCGCCTGGGTGATGGCCGAGCCGTCCTGGCGCACGAGGAAGGCGCCGAGCAGGCCGCGCCCCTTGGCCTGGCGGGTCAGCAATTGCACGAAGCCGTTCCGGTCGAGATAATAGAGGGCCCGATTGCGCTCCAGGTCGTTCGCCATCGACACGGTCTGGCCCTGGAGATAGCTGGCATTCTCCATCATGTAGGCCTGGGCGATGTTCATCGACGAGGAGACGATCGACTGGGTGCGGATCGAGAACCACCGGTCGAGACCGACATTGAGCGTGATACTGGCGAAGATCGCCACAAGGATCGCCGGCGTGATCGCGACGATCGAGAACAGCACGACGATTCGCACGTGTAGCCGGGCCGCCGCCCGGCCCTTGGTCCGCGCGCGCACCAGACGCGTGACCTCGCGGCCGATCAGGAACATCAGCCCGACGATGAACAGCGAATTGATGATGGCCGAGGCGATCAGCACGTTCGAGGTCGGTTCGATCGACGTCAGGCCAAGCAGCACGGGAAGCGTGAATACCGCGCAGGCCAGCGCACCACCGGCAAGCGCCAGGCCCGGCAGAGCAAACGATGCCCGGCGATCCTGCGCCAAGGCGGGATCGCTTTCCGCCACGGATTCGGTCATTCGCCTGATCATTAACAAGAACTCCCGCGCTCTGCGCATGACCAGCTTTTCCCCGATTTAGCGCAGACGACGACGGTCGTGGGAGTCACGACCTCGTGTCCTTTGAGCAACGCATTGTGGCGAAAATGCAACGGGCTTCGCCGGCTTGTCAAGCCGACCGGGAACTGCGGTAGACCGAGACGCCCAACTCGCGGATTTTCTTGCGAAGCGTATTGCGGTTGAGCCCGAGCAGATCGGCGGCCTTGATCTGGTTGCCGCGGGTCGCCGTCAGCGCTGCGAGAATCAGCGGATACTCCACTTCCGTCAGCACCCGTTCATAGAGACCGGACGGCGGAAGCGCGTCGCCGAAGCCGGCGAAATAGGTCCGCATGTTCTCCTCGACCGACTGGGCGATCGTCATCGGACCGGACGGAACGCCGGCCTTGGCGATCGGGCTGTCGGAAATGTCGGAGCGCAGTTCCTGGTCGACGATCTCGCGCGAAATGACGTCCTGCGGATAGAGCGCCATCAGACGACGCACGACGTTTTCCAGCTCGCGCACATTGCCCGGCCAGGAATAGGACTTCAGCACTTCCAGCGCTTCCTGGTCGAAACGCTTCGGATCGAGGCCTTCCTTTTCGCCCTGCTGGATGAAATGGCGCACCAGGTCGGGAATGTCCTCGGCCCGGTCGCGCAGCGGCGGCAGCCGGAGCGGCACGACATTCAGGCGATAATACAGGTCCTCGCGGAACAGGCCCTGGTTGATCGACTGCTTGAGATCCTTGTTGGTTGCCGCCACGATGCGCACGTCGGTGCGGATCGGTGTGCGGCCGCCGACGGTCGTATATTCCCCCTGCTGCAGCACGCGCAGCAGCCGCGTCTGGGCATCCATCGGCATGTCGCCGATCTCGTCGAGGAACAGGGTGCCGCCCTCGGCCTGTTCGAAGCGGCCGGTGGAGCGGTTCTGCGCGCCGGTGAAGGCGCCCTTCTCGTGGCCGAACAGCTCGGATTCGATCAGGTCGCGCGGGATCGCCGCCATGTTGATGGCGACGAACGGGCCGTTGCGACGCTTGCCGTAGTCGTGCAGCGCGCGGGCCACCAGTTCCTTGCCGGTGCCCGACTCACCGGTGATCATCAGCGTCAGGTCGGTCTGCATCAGGCGCGCCAGCACGCGGTAGATTTCCTGCATGGCGGCGGAGCGGCCGACCAGCGGCATGCCGTCCTGCGTATCGTCGTCGAGCCGTGCCGGCTTCTTCTTCGGCTCGGCGAGCGCGCGCCCGATGATGGCGATCAGCTCGGTCAGGTCGAACGGCTTCGGCAGGTAGTCGTAGGCGCCCTTCTCCGACGCCTTGATCGCCGTCATGAAGGTGTTCTGCGCACTCATCACCAGGACAGGCAGGTCTGGTCGTGCCTTCTTGATGCGCGGCAGCAGATCGAAGGCGTTCTCATCCGGCATGACGACGTCGGTCACCACAAGGTCGCCCTCGCCGGCCGAAATCCACCGCCACAGCGTCGCCGCGTTGGAGGTGATGCGGACATCGTAGCCGGCCCGCGTGAGTGCCTGGTTGAGGACCGTGCGGATGGCGGCGTCGTCGTCCGCGACAAGAATCGTGGCAGTCATCGGGTGCTTCCTGTGGAGTTCGCCGGAAAGGAGTCGTCGAGCGCGATGTCCTTGGAGACGGGCATCAGCACGCGGAACGTGGTTCGGTTGGCCTGGCTTTCGCATTCGACGATGCCGCCATGGCCGTCGATGATCTTGGCCACCAGCGCCAGCCCCAGGCCGGAGCCGTTGGTCTTGGTGGTGATGAACGGATCGAACAGGTGCGGCAGCAGGTCGGACGGGACGCCCGGACCGTTGTCGTGCACGCAAAATTCGAGCGGCAGCGAGATCTTCTCGCGCGTGCCCGCCACCGATAGCCGGATGCCCGGCCGATAGGCGGTGGTCAGCTGGATTTCGCCGTCCGGGCGCTCCCCGATCGCCTCGGCCGCATTCTTGATGAGGTTGAGGAACACCTGCACCAGCTGGTCGCGGTTGGCGTACACCGCCGGCAGCGAGGGGTCATAGTTCTCGGTGATCTTGATATGCCGGGCGAAGCCGGCCTTGGCGATCGCCTTCACATGATCGAGCACCGAATGGATGTTGAGCGCGATCCGATCGACCGGACGCTCGTCGGAAAACACTTCCATGCGGTCGACCAGCGAGACGATGCGGTCGGTCTCGTCGCAGATCAGCCGGGTAAGCGGTCGGTCCTCGTCCGGCACCGAGGTCTCGAGAAGCTGGGCAGCACCCCGGATGCCCGAGAGCGGGTTCTTGATCTCATGCGCCAGCATGGAGGCAAGGCCGGTCACAGAGCGGGCCGCGGTGCGGTGGGTCAACTGCCGGTCGATCTTGTCGGCCATCGAGCGTTCCTGCAGCACCACGACGACGCTGCCGGGCTGGCTGAGCACGGGGGCGACATAGAGGTCGACCAGCTTCTCCTGGCCAAGCCGCGGCGAGCTGAGGTCGACGCGGTATTCGTTCACCGGGGCGCGGCGCTCGCGCACCTGCTCGATCAGCGCCAAAAGCGGACTGCCGAAGGGAATGAAGGTCGAGATGCGGTAGCGCCGCAGATGGCTGGCACTCGCGCCGAAGAAGGCCTCGGCCTCCCAGTTGGCAAAGGCGATGTGTCCGTCGGAATCGACCATGACGACCGGATGCTGAATGGCGTTCAGCACCGCCATGGCCAAGCCGTTGCTCAGGTTTTCCTCGGTCATGCAGCCTCCCGCCGGCGATCCGTGTCCAGTGCGGAATCCGCCAGGCATCGTGCCAGAGCCTTCGAAACGAAGGCCGGATCCCGGGATGTCATGATTTCCGCCTTTTGCGCGGCCGGAACATCCGGCGCAAAGCGCTCCAGATACCAGCCGACATGTTTTCGCGCGTGTCTGACCCCGACATCGGCGCCATAGTGCTCGAGCATCGCTTCATAATGCCCGGCGGCCAACTCGGGGATCTCGCAGCGATCCGGTCCCGCATGGCCGGCGACCCAGCCGGCATGCCACGGCCGTCCCTGGCAGGCGCGGCCGACCATCACCGCATCGGCGCCCGAACGGCGGCGGATCTCCTCGGCATCCTCGCGGGTCTCGACATCGCCATTGGCGACGAGCGGCACGGAGATCACGTCGCGCACGGCGGCGATCGCATCCCAGTCGGCCCGCCCCTCGTAGAACTGCATGCGCGTGCGGCCATGCACGATGATCATCTGCACGCCGGCCGCCTGGGCACGGGCGGCGATCTCCGGCGCGTTCAACGAGTTCTCGTCCCAGCCGAGGCGCATCTTTAGCGTCACGGGAACCTTGACGGCCCGAACCGTCGCCTCGACCAGCGACAGGGCGTGATCGGGATCACGCATCAGCGCGGAACCCGAATAACCGCCGATCACCTTCTTTGCCGGGCACCCCATGTTGATGTCGATGATGTCGGCGCCGTTGGCCTCGGCGATCCGCGCGGCCTCCGCCATCCAGTGGGCCTCCCGGCCGGCAAGCTGGACCATGTGCGGCGTCAGTCCCGCGCCTTTGAGACGCGACCAGGATTCGGCCGCGTTGTGCACCAGTTCCTTGCTGGCATCCATCTCGGTCACGACCAGACCGGCGCCAAAACGCCAGGCGAGCTGCCGGAACGGCAAATCGCTCACACCGGACATCGGAGCCAGGATCACGCGATTGCGGATCGCGATCGGACCGATCTCGAACGGTGACTGCAGTGCGCTTGAACTCAATTGATTATCTTTCAGGCATTCGAGGTATATGCACGATTTTTAGCCATTAAATACCGCCTTGCCAAGGGCTTTCCTCGGGCCTGCAACTAAATTCGAACGGATGCTGGAAAATCGATCGGGCAGCCGGTAGACCACACCCACGAGTTTTCCATGTCAAGGCCGGACACTGCAATGCAGCAATGCACGAATACAGCCATCGGCATCATCATCGTCGCCGCGGGACGCGGCGAGCGTGCCGGCTCATCTGTGGAGGGGCCCAAACAATACAGGCGAATCGGCGGAAAGCCGGTGATCGTCCATACACTGGAGCGATTTATTGCCTGGCCGAAGACCGCAAGGATCGTCGCGGTCATTCATCCCGACGATACCGGACTTTTCGAGGATGCGCGGAACGGCTTGTCCGGCGGCGCGGCGATCGATGTATTTTTCGGCGGCAGGACGCGCCAGCAGTCGGTGCTGGCGGGCCTGAGGGCGCTGTCGGGCTCCGGCATCACCCATGTGATGATCCACGACGCCGTGCGCCCCTTTTTCGACGCGGACCTGCTCGAACGGATCGCCGCGGGCATCGAAGCCGGCGAGACCTGCCTTCTGCCCGCCATGCCGGTGACCGATACGCTGAAGCGCGGCGATGCGGCGGGGCTGGTCGTCGAGACCGTGCCGCGCGCGGGTCTGTTCGGCGCCCAGACGCCGCAGACCTTCTCCTTTCGCGAGATCCTTGCGGCCCACGAGGCCGCCGCGACCTCCGGGTTGGACGATTTTACCGACGATGCCTCGATCGCCGAATGGGCGGGCCTGCCGGTCCGCCTGGTCGAAGGCTCGCCCGACAATGTGAAACTGACGCTGCAGAGAGATATCGCCATGGCCGATGCCAAGCTCACCCGCCAGAGCCTCCCGGACGTGCGCACCGGAAACGGCTATGACGTGCACCAGCTCGTGCCGGGCGACGGGGTGACACTGTGCGGCATCTTCATCCCGCACGATCAGGCGCTGAAGGGCCATTCCGATGCGGATGTCGCCCTGCATGCGCTGACCGATGCGCTGCTCGCCACCTGCGGCGCCGGCGACATCGGCGACCATTTTCCACCCTCCGATCCGCAGTGGAAGGGAGCGCCGTCGCGCATCTTCCTCGAACATGCCGCTGCGATCGTCCGTAAGGCCGGCGGCACCATTATGAACGCCGACATCTCGCTGATCGCCGAGGCGCCGAAGATCGGCCCGCACCGCCAGGCCATGCGCGAGAAGCTGGCCGAGGTGCTGCCTGCCTCGATCGCTGTCAAGGCGACGACGCGAGACCATCGGCTTCGTCGGCCGCCGCGAGGCACCCGCGATCGCCACCGCAACCGTCGTCTTTGCAGGAGACGTCCCATGAGCCTCTATCCGGCCGACATCGAAGCCATGGCGGCCCGGATCATTGCCGTTTTCGGTGCGCGCAGGCTGACGCTTGCCACGGCCGAATCCTGCACCGGCGGCCTGATCGTCGGCGCGCTCACGGAAATTGCCGGCTCGTCCACCGTCGTCGATCGCGGCTTCGTCACCTATTCCAACCAGGCCAAGATCGACCTGCTCGGCGTCAACCCCGAGACGCTGGAGCGCTGCGGAGCCGTGTCGCGACAAACGGCCAAGGAGATGGTCGAGGGCGCCCTGACCCGCTCGGGTTGCGATGTGACCGTGGCGGTCACCGGCATTGCCGGTCCGGGCGGCGGCACGGAGGAAAAGCCCGTCGGGCTGGTCCATCTGTCGGCCGGATCGCGCCTCGGGCCCCTCCTCCACCGCGAAATGCGCTACGGCGACCTTGGCCGCTCGGAGATTCGCCTCGCGACGGTTCGCACCGCGCTTGAGATGTTGCTCGAAGCGGCGGGCTGAGATGGCCGGGATGCGCTGGATCGCGGAGACTGCCCGGACCGTGCTGAAGGTCGCCCTGGCGCTCTGCCTGATGGCGTCGGCTGCGCCGGCCGCATCCTCGCCCTATACCCCGGGGTCCATTGCGCCGTCAGCCGACCAGGCGACGCTCAATCGAGCACTCGCGGAATTCTACAGCCAGTGGAAGTCGATCTATCTGCGCGAAGGCTGCGGCGAAGGCCGCGTGCTGGTGCGCACCGACGGCGACGGCAAGCCAACCTATGGCGGCTCGGCCAAGGCGACCATCACGGTCTCCGAGGCCCATGGCTACGGCATGCTCGCAACAGTGATGATGGCGGATGTCGACGCCGACGCCCATCGGCTGTTCGACGGCATGCTGCGCTTCTTCCACGACCATCCGGCCCGCTCCGATCCGGGCCTCATGGCCTGGAACCAGGTGGCGGACTGCACGGATGCCGGCGAGGACGTCGGGGGCTCCAACAGCGCGACCGACGGCGATCTCGACATCGCCTATGCACTGCTGCTGGCCGAGCGCCGCTGGGGCAACGGCGGCACGTTCGACTATGGCGCCGAGGCGCGGCGCGTGCTCACCGCCATCCTCGCCCATGAAGTCAATCAGCCGGGCAATATCCTGTTGATCGGCGACTGGGCGAAGTCCGGCGACGACGCGACCTATGCCGCGACGACCCGCTCATCCGACTTCATGCAGTCGCACTTCGCCGCCTTTGCCGAACGCACGGGCGACCGGCGCTGGCTCGACCTGCGCGACGCGATCTATGGCGTCATCGCCACTGTCGGCCAGAAGTACTCCCCCCGCACCGGCCTCATGCCCGATTTCATCGTCGGCCTGCCGGACAAGCCGAAACCCGCACCGGCCGGCTTTCTCGAAGGCGACCATGACGGCGCCTATTCCTGGAACGCCGCGCGTTATCCCTGGCGGGTCGGCCTGGACTTCCTGCTGACCGGCGACGAGCGGGCGCTGAAGGCGCTCCGCCCGCTGAACGCCTGGGCAAGAGAGGCGACCAAGGGAAAACCGGAGCGCTTCGCCGACACCTATCGGCTGAACGGCAAACCGGTGCCCGACGCCGGCCACGACCAGATGGCCTTCGTCTCCATGCTCGCGGTATCCGCCATGATCGATGCCGACAACCAGGACTGGCTCGACGCCCTGTGGGCCGCGATGGAGAAGAAGCCGGTGGCCGAGGAGGACTATTTCGGCAATACGCTGAAACTGATGGCGATGATCGCCGTCACCGGCCACTGGGCCAAGCCCTGATCCGCTGGTCGCAGTCAGTCGGTGTAGATCTTGTCGGCCCGGGTCTCGAAGGCTTCGGCGAACATGCGGAACGCGCGGTCGAACATCGAGCCCATCAGCGCGCCGAGAATGCGGTTCTTGAACTCGTAGTCGATGAAGAAATGCACCGAGCAACCGCCGTCGCGCGCCATCTCGAAGCGCCAGCGATTGTCGAGATAGCGGAACGGCCCCTCGATATACTTGACGTCGATGGCGAGTTCCGCCGGGTTCAGCAGCACCTGGGTGGTGAATGTCTCGCGGATCGCCTTGTAGCCGACCGTCATGTCGGCGACCAGCAACTCCTTGCCGTCGCGCTCGCGCCGCGAACGGATGGTCAGTGCCTCGCACAGCGGCAGGAACTCCGGATAGCGTTCCACATCGGCGACGAGAGCGTACATCCGTTCGGGAGAATGCTTGACGGGGCGGCGGGTTTCGAATTGCGGCATGCGCGAGAGCTAATGTCGCCCGTCGAGATTGGCAAGTAGCGCGCGGCTTTCGCCACGCGATTTCAACACCAGAAGCGGAATTTCTCCTTCATATGCCGCCAGCCTCTCGACAATCCGCGGCGCCGAGTCGCGTTCGAAATGCCAGACATAGCGGAGAAATTCTGGCGAAATCCGCTCCGGGCAGCCCTCCGCCATTTCCGGGCGGGTGCGCCCGGCATAGCGGAACCAGCGCGTGACGATGCCGTAGAGTGACACGTGGCGCGGCGGACGCAGCCAGATCACCAGGTCGGCGCGCGCCAGGCGCTCCGGCAGCGTGCGCGGGCTCGTCCCGTCCATCACCCAGCGCGGCAAGGCGACGAATTCTGCGATCCGCCGGTTGGCATCCTCGCGCGGCCGCGCCTGCCAGCCCGGCAACCAGAACACGTCCCGGTCCATCGAGACGTAGTGCAACCCGAAGCGCTCGGCGAGCGCCCGCGCCAGCGTGCTCTTGCCGCTGCCCGAACAGCCGATCACCAGGATGCGCGCGGCACCCGGCAGAAGCCGCACCGCCTCGGCCCTGTCTATTTCACGGGATGCCATTCAAGATATCACCAGACTTGTGCCGCACCGGAGTTTTCGGACGCTGTAACAGGCCTTGGCGACACATCCGTGACCGTTTCGAGCCGCGCTGACGACAACAGCCGACAATCCCGACCATCGGTCCAGACGCACCAACACTGGCAGTCCGACGAACGAGTGTCAGGCAGACCGATCCAGCGTCGTTCGGCCGGCCTATCGACTATCGTGTGGCCCAGAGTTTCTCGCGATTGGCCTTCAACCGTGCAAAATCGTCGCCGGCATGATGCGACGAGCGCGTCAGCGGGCTGGCCGACACCATCAGGAAGCCCTTGGCATAGGCGACCGTCTCGTAGGACTTGAATTCGTCCG
>JAHRYZ010000083.1 GCA_020621905.1 Rhizobium sp. | reverse complement strand
TGACATCCCCGTCTCCTGTTTGCATCCCGGAGGGTAGATGTAGCCTGTTTTTCAGCGGCGCCAAAGTCGGAGCCGCCCACAACCTCACCGCCCGAAACGCAGATCGGCGACGATGTCCGCCTTCTGGCCGAGCCGGCTCTTGTAGATCTGGTAGTTTTCCGTGACGCGCTGGACATAGTTGCGGGTCTCCGGGAAGGGGATGCGCTCGATCCAGTCGACCACCTCGTCGATCGGCTTGCCGCGCGGGTCGCCATAGCGGGTGATCCATTCCGGTACGCGCTTCGGCCCCGCATTGTAGGCGATGAAAGTCAGGATGTAGGATCCGCCGAAGTCGTCGATCTGTTCGCCGAGATAATGCGCGCCGAGCGTCGCATTGTAGCCGGCGTCGGTCGTCAGCTTCTCCTTGGAGAAGGCGAGGCCATGGCGAACGGCGACGGCCTTGGCCGTGCCCGGCATGAGCTGCAGCAGTCCGCGCGCATCGGCAGGCGAAACCGCGGCCGGGTTGAAGGCGCTTTCCTGGCGGGCGATCGCATAGGCCAGCGCCTTGCCCGAGCCGGCGATATTGGCATTGGCGGGGATCACCCCGATCGGGAAGGCAAGCGCCGGCACGTTGATGCCGCGGGAAAAGGCGATCTTGCCGATCTGCAGCGACAGATGGTGGTCGCCGGACTGTTCCGCCTTGGCCGTCAGCAGTGCCAGTTCGCCCGGCCGGTCGAGCTGTTCGGCGAGCGCCCGGTACAGGCTCCCCGCCCGCCAGCCGTGTCCGGCCGCCTCGAAGCGTGCGATGGCCTGCACGGCCTCGCGCATGGCAAAGCTCTGGCGATCCTGTTCGCTCGGCGCGGGGTAGGGGATTTCGAGCCCGTTCCGCTTGAGCCGGGCGGCGGCAAGCTGGCCGTAAAAGGTGCTGGTGAAGCGCGACGCCTTGGTGAAATATTCCGGCGCCATGCCGTCGCCGCTCGCCTCCGCGGCGCGGCCCAACCAATACCAGGCGCGCGATGCCGAAAGCGGCTTGTCGGACACCTGCAGGATCTTGCGGAAATGGCCGGCCGCCATGTCGGCGTCCTTGAGCCCTCGCAGCGCGTACCGCCGGCGTGAATTCGGCATCCGCCACATCGACGGGACTGGCGGCGAAATGCGGGCGGCGACCTGATGACGGCCTTGAACTTCCCTGGTCTGCGAGGCCCCGCGCGACGATGCGCTGTTCGTTTACCATTCGGTATTGACCAGTTTGACCGGATCGTTCGGCACCTTGGCGATCAGCCTCGCCGCCTCTTCATGCTGTCCTGCCGGCGCAGGTGCTCGATGCGGGCGAAGAGAAAAGCGGGATCGGACTGCCAGCGCGGATCGACGGCGGAAAGCAGGGCCGCCGATTTGGACGACTTGGCCAGCACTGCCGCCCAGGCCTTGTAGAGCGATTGCGCTTCGCCGAGCGACGAGAAGCGTTTCGCCTGCGCCGCGCGGCCGCGATAGAGCAGGTAGTCCATGCGGGCCTTGTGGTCGCCGGCCGAGAGCAGGCCGGAAAACTCCTTGAGGATGCGGTCCTCCATGCCGGTGTCGAGCGCGTCTTCGCGCCACAGCTTGCGCAGCACCTTGGCGGCGCGCTCCCTGTCGCCGGTGGCGCTCAGCGCGCGGGCGAGGATGATCGCGCCCTCGGCGGTCTCGGGCGCGGTCTGGCCGAAGGCGGCGATGATGTCGGCGGCGGCCGGGTTCTCGCGGTAGAGCGCCCGCTCGCTATTGGCGCGGAAGGCGGAAAGCCCCGGCCAGCCCTTGAGTTCGCGCTGGGCACTGGCGATTTCCGACGAGGGGATGTCGCGCATGCCCGACACCGCGATCGACCAGGTCAGCATGTGGCGGTCGAGCCCGTCGGGCATGCGGTTGCGGATGGCCAGCGCCTCGGCGGCCTTCTTGTCGGACAGCGCGTCGAGGCCCGCCTTGAGCAGCGGACCTGCGGGGTTGATGCGGGCGGTGCGCGGAATGGCGCCGGTCACTTCCGGAGAGGGAGGCGAGGCCGCGGCGACCGAGGGCATTTGCGGTTTGAGGGTGGGAACGGGTGCGACATCCGGCGCCGCGCTCGCCGCGGCGCCCAGCAGTGTCGCGAGGGTCAACCCGAAGGCCGATGCGCGGAGAATGGATGTCCTCATCTCGTTTGCCCGCCGGAAAATGCGTATACCCTCCATTAGCCATTCGCGAGATTAACGAAACCTTACCGGGAAGGCAAAAATGCGTCCCCCGAAGGGACGGGAAACCGACACAAAAGCCCGGACACTCGGCTTGTCGCGCCCCTGTCGGCAAAGTCTTGTGCGCGCGTTGTAGCCAAGGAATACGGCCGAAGCATGGATGCCGGCCTGAGAGTTTGTTGCATGTTCCGGGATCCATTCCCGCCCTCGTCACGCCCTTCACCGAAACCGGTGCAGTCGACGAGAAAGCCTGCCGCCATGTGGGTGGCAGATCGCCGAGGTTCGAGCGGCTGGTGCCGGTCGGCACCGATGAATCGCCGACGCTCTCCCATGCAGGCACAGGCGTGGTCGAGCTGTGCGTCGAGGTGGCGAACAAACGCGTTCCCGTGATCGCGGCGCCGGATCAACAATACCAAGGCGGAGTCGAGCTTGCCCAGCATGCCGAGAAGGTCAGCGCGCCGCGCTGCTCATCGTCACGCCTATTATAACAAGCCGACGCAGAAGGGCCTTGTCGCCCATTTCGCGGCGATCGCCGAAGCCGTGGCGCTGCCGATCTTCATCTACAATATCCCCGGCCGTTCCGTCGTCGACATGAGCCCCGAGACCATGGGTCTGCTCGCCAAGGCGCACAAGAACATTGTCGGCGTCAAGGATGCGACCGGCAAGCTCGAGCGGGTCTCGGACCAGCGCATCACCTGCGGCAACGACTTCATCCAGCTGTCGGGCGAGGATGCGACCGCTCTGCTTCAACGCCCATGGCGGCGTCGGCTGCATCTCGGTCACCGCCAATGTCGCGCCGAAGCTCTGTGCCGAGTTCCAGGCGGCGACCCTGGCCGGCGACTACAAGAAGGCGCTCGGCTACCAGGACCGCCTGATGCCGCTGCACAAGGCGATCTTCATGGAACCGGGTCTCTGCGGCGCGAAATATGCGCTGAACCGTCTCGGCCGCATGAGCCGCACGGTGCGCCTGCCGCTCCTGCCGACGCTCGAAGCTTCGACAGAGGCAGCGATCGACGCGGCGCTGAAGCACGCCGGTCTCCTGGCCTGATCGGCCGCACATGGATCAGCGAGGCCGGGCGGTTTCTGCCCGGCTTCTTTTGTGGCAAAAGCTATTGCATATCGACGACAAGAGCCGGACGGATGCCCGCCGCCCGGCCAACAACAAGCATTCCGGGCGGATCGGATTCATCATCATGGCACCCAGAGGCAGCCAGCGCACCGTCAACAAGATTGTCGCGGAAAACCGCAAGGCCCGCTTCAACTACGAGATCATCGACACCTACGAGGCCGGTCTTGCCCTGACCGGCACCGAGGTCAAGGCGTTGCGCGAAGGCAAGGCGAACATCGCCGAATCCTATGCCTCGGACGAGGGTAACGAGATCTGGCTGATCAATTCCCATCTGCCGGAGTATCTGCAGGCCAACCGGTTCAATCACGAACCGCGCCGCCGCCGCAAGCTCCTGCTCAACAAGCGCGAGATCAACCGGCTGCGCCAGGCGATCAATCGCGAGGGCATGACGCTGGTCCCGCTCAAGATCTATTTCAACGAGAAGGGCCGCGCCAAGCTGGAGCTGGCGCTCGCCAAGGGCAAGAAGCTGCACGACAAGCGCGAGACGGAGAAGGAACGCGACTGGAACCGCCAGAAGTCGCGACTGCTCAAGACCGGCGGTTGACCATGCCGGAACTGCTCAAGGTCAGTGTCGGACCGTTCGTCTTCACCGCGCGCTTCGAGATCGAAAAGGCGCCGGAGACCTGCCGGATTTTCAAGAGCTTCCTGCCGTTCCGCAATCAGACGATCCATTCGCGCTGGAGCGGGGAGGCGGTCTGGGTGCCGCTCGGCGATTTCCAGTTCGGCGCGGGGTTCGAAAACCACACCTGCCACCCGTCGCGCGGCGACATCCTGCTCTATCCGGGCGGTTACAGCGAAACCGAGCTTCTCTTCGCCTATGGCAGTTCGCATTTCGCCAGCAAGATGGGCGCGCTGGCCGGAAACCATTTCCTGACGGTCGTCGACGGACGAGAGAATCTCGAGGCCATGGGCAGGATGGTGCTCTGGCAGGGCGCCCAGCCGATTGGTTTCGAAACCGTCTGACGAACCGCGCCCCTGCGGCGCGGCCGTCTGTTTCGCATAAACGCAACGCTCAGCCGCGAGCGATTGCCACCGATCAGGCGGCGTAGCGCTGGCGGTAGTCCTGCGATTGGCGCGGCATGGTGATTTCCTTCGACACGGTGAAGCGCGAGACGAGGTTCGTCAGGTGGTGCGACACCTCCAGCAGCGCGTGGGTCGAGGCATTGGTTTCCTCCACCATGGCGGCATTCTGCTGGGTCATCTGGTCCATGCTGTTGATCGCCGCATTGATTTCGCCGATGCCGGCCGACTGCTCCTGCGACGAGGTGGTGATCGCGGCGATATGGCCGTTGATCGCGTGCACCTGCTGGCCGATCGTGCTGAGCGCCTCGCCCGTCTTGTGAACGAGCGACACGCCACGCGCCACATCCTGCGACGCGCGGTCGATCAGCGTCTTGATCTCCTTGGCCGCAGCGGCAGAGCGCTGGGCAAGCTCGCGCACCTCCTGGGCGACCACGGCAAAGCCGCGTCCGCTTTCGCCGGCGCGCGCTGCTTCGACGCCGGCATTGAGCGCCAGCAGATTGGTCTGGAAGGAGATTTCGTCGATCACGCTGATGATGTGGGTGATCTTCTTCGACGACGCCTCGATGTCGCCCATGGCTTCGACCGCCTGATCGACGACCTTGCCGGAACGGACTGCTTCGTCGGCGGAAGCGACGACCGCTTCGCGTGCTTCCTGGGTGCGCAGCGCCGTCTGTCTTGCGACCGTGGTGATCTGCTCGAGGGCGGCGGCCGTTTCTTCAAGGGCGGCGGCCTGCTGTTCCGTGCGCTTGGCCATCTCGTCGGTCGCCGACGTCAGTTCGCGGGTATTGGATGCCGCGCGCGATGCCTCGGCATAGATGTCCGAGAAGGCTGCTGCGAGCGCGTTGACCGCCGAATTGAAATTGTTGCGCAGCTTGTCGAACTTCGGTGCGAGGTCCTTGTCGATCGTCGCCGTCAGGTCGCCGCTGCACATCCGGCCAAGGGCTACGTCGAGGGCTTCTAGCGCCACTTCCTGCTCGTGCTCCAGCCGATGACGTTCCTCCTCCGCCCGCACCCGTTCCTCCGCCAGCGCGTCGAGATAGACGGTGATCGAATAGTCCATGTCCAGCATGGCGGCCTTCATGATGGTGGTCAGGTTCTGCGCCAGGCGCTTGGCCTTGCGTCCCTGCATGAAGCCCCGCATTTCGTCGGCGATCACCCCTCCATGTTCGAGAACCAGTGCGCCCGCCGATATACCAGCGCGGCCGGGCCGAGCAGGCGTGGGTGCGGCCGATCGAGACGGCCACATAGTGATTGTCCAGCTTGCCTGAACTGATCAGCGACCAGTGGGCCTCCTGCTTCTGCTTGGCATGGGCGATATGCGCGTCGTTGGCGAAGAAGCGCGCCGTTTCGGGGTGTGACTTGGCGCGCGCGTAGAAATCGTCGAGCGCCGGGCCGATGGCCGTCTTGATCAGAGGCTGGAGGCTGCCAAGGCGCGTGCGCTCTTCGGCATTAAGACCGAGGAAATGAAGACGATCGTTGAGATGGGAGACGGAGCGTTGAGAACCAGACATTGCTATGACCCATAAAAATTTTTGCGTAGAGCTTCGTGCAGATACCCCGCCCCCCGGCATGTGTAAACTGCCATTGATACCATCGCGGACGCGATTAACGAAGAATGAAGTATTAGACGTAAATTGATGAAGAGAATGATAATAGTAAGATCTGCAGGGATCTGACGCACGGGCCGCAGGCGGCCACCAGATCGCGAACAGCGTCGAGACAGCAGGGGTTTCCGTCGTCCGCGGTGAAAAACTATGGATTTACAACGGGTTTCGGATTTTTCGCCGGCGGTTCTGCTCAGTCCTTCGGCCCCGATGTGGCGTGGGACCTGCCAATCTTCAGGTGTTGGCGGCCGGTTCGGCGTTTCGACAGATCATTCGCCCATGTCGTTGGCGGGCGCGGGCTCGACCTGGCGCATGGGGCGCTCGCTCGGATCGCGGCCGATTTCCGCCTTGAGCGAGATCAGGTCGATGAAATGGTCCGACTGCCGGCGCAGGTCGTCGGCGATCATGGGTGGCTGGGTTGCCATGGTGGAAACGACGGATACCTTGCGGCCCTTGCGCTGCAGCGCTTCGACCAGGGTGGTGAAGTCGCCGTCGCCGGAGAAGATCACCAGGTGATCGACCGTCTCGGACTGTTCCATGGCATCGATGGCCAGTTCGATGTCCATATTGCCCTTGACCTTGCGGCGGCCCATCGAGTCGATGAACTCCTTCGCCGGCTTGGTGACGACCTTGTAGCCGTTATAGTCGAGCCAGTCGATCAGCGGGCGGATGGAGGAGTATTCCTGGTCCTCGATCAGGGCGGTGTAATAATAGGCGCGCAGAAGATAGCCGCGCTTCTGGAACGCTTTCAGCAATTTCCGATAGTCGATGTCGAAGCCTAGGCTCTTGGAGGCGCGTAGAGATTCGCGCCGTCGATGAAGAGTGCTATTTTTTCCCGGGGATCAAACATCGTTCTAATATCCTTTGTTGGGAATAGGAGATAGTGATAAAAGACAATCAAAACAAAACCTTGCCTTTTCACTCATGAATACTCCACTTAAATTATGAAATATTCATATAAGAATTATCTAGGGCAGGGAATCTGATATTCCAAGCACGTATAGGTTGAAATTGGCGCGGCGCGCATGCATTTTTTGACCGGCGCTCCGTATGCGGGGCGGCGCCCGGTGACGAAAAACTTGAATTTGCCTTCCATTGATTGTATCGGGCTGCTAAATCCTTAAATTCCCGAGCGCAAAGGACAGGCAATGGCCCGTGTCACCGTTGAAGACTGCATCGACAAAGTAGACAACCGATTCGAGCTCGTTCTGCTCGCCAGCCACCGTGCACGCCAGATTTCGCAGGGCGCGCCGATCACTGTCGATCGCGACAAGGACAAGAACCCGGTCGTGGCCCTGCGCGAGATTGCCGACGAAACGCTCTCGCCCGGCGACCTGAAGGAAGACCTGATCCATTCGCTGCAGAAGCATGTCGAGGTCGACGAGCCGGAACAGGATACCGGCGCGCTGATCAGCGGCGGCACTGTCGCAGCCAAGAACGAGGACGAGGACGAACTGCCGGAAACCGTCAGCTTCGACCAGATGTCGGAAGAAGATCTTCTGGCCGGCATCGAAGGCCTGGTTCCGCCGGAAAAGAGCGACGATTACTAATCGTCAAGTAATCGGGCTCTAGAGTCTCGGAAATTCGGTTTCGTGCGCCAATCCCTGTCGATTGGCGCGCTTTTCGTTTATGGAGCGCCTTGGCATGATGCGGCAATACGAGCTCGTTGAGCGGGTTCAGAAATACAAGCCCGATGCCAACGAAGCTCTGCTCAACAAAGCCTATGTCTATGCCATGCAGAAGCATGGCAAGCAGAAGCGCGCCAGCGGCGATCCCTATATCTCCCATCCGCTCGAAGTTGCCGCCATTCTCACCGAAATGCATCTCGACGAGTCGACCATCGCCGTCGCTCTGCTGCATGACACGATCGAGGATACCAACGCGACCCGCGCCGAGATCGACGAGCTGTTCGGCGAGGACATCGGACGACTCGTCGAAGGCCTGACCAAGCTCAAGAAGCTCGATCTCGTCACCAAGAAGGCCAAGCAGGCGGAGAACCTGCGCAAGCTGTTGCTGGCGATCTCCGACGACGTGCGCGTGCTTCTCGTCAAGCTTGCCGACCGCCTGCACAACATGCGCACGCTCGAGCACATGCGCGACGACAAGCGCGCCCGCATCTCCGAGGAGACGATGGAAATCTATGCGCCGCTCGCCGGCCGCATGGGTATGCAGGACATGCGCGACGAGCTGGAGGACCTGTCCTTCCGCTACATCAATCCGGAAGCCTACGAGACCGTGACCCGGCGGCTCGCCGAGCTGTCGCAGCGCAACGAAGGCCTGATCAAGAAGATCGAGGACGAGCTGCGCGAACTGCTGGTCGCCAACGGCCTGATCAACACGTCGGTGAAGGGGCGCCAGAAGCAACCCTATTCGGTGTTTCGCAAGATGCAGTCGAAGTCCTTGTCCTTCGAACAGCTGTCCGACGTCTACGGCTTCCGCATCATCGTCGACGACCTGCCGTCCTGCTACCGCGCTCTCGGCATCGTGCATACCCGCTGGCGCGTCGTGCCGGGCAGGTTCAAGGACTATATCTCGACGCCGAAGCAGAACGATTATCGCTCCATCCACACCACCATCGTCGGCCCGTCGCGCCAGCGCATCGAGCTGCAGATCCGCACGCGGCGCATGCACGAGATCGCCGAATACGGCATTGCCGCCCATGCGCTCTACAAGGATGGCGAGGGCGGTGGCGACGGCGAGCTTCTGTCGCGCGAAAGCAATGCCTATTCCTGGCTGCGCCACACCATCGAGGCGCTGGCCGAAGGCGACAATCCGGAAGAGTTCCTCGAGCACACCAAGCTCGAGCTTTTCCAGGACCAGGTCTTCTGCTTCACGCCGAAGGGCAAGCTGATCGCGCTGCCGCGCGGGGCCACCCCGATCGATTTCGCCTATGCGGTGCACACCAATATCGGCGACACGACGGTCGGCGCCAAGATCAACGGCTCGATCATGCCGCTCGTCACCCGCCTGTCGAACGGCGACGAGGTGGAGATCATCCGCTCCGGCGTGCAGGTCCCGCCGGCCGCCTGGGAGCAGATCGTCGTCACCGGCAAGGCGCGCGCCGCCATCCGCCGGGCCACCCGCATGGCGATCCGCAAGCAGTATGCCGGCCTCGGCCACCGCATTCTGGAGCGCACCTTCGAGCGGGCCGGCAAGATCTTCTCGCGCGACACCCTGCGCCCGGTCCTTCACCGTCTCGGCCAGCGCGATGTCGAAGATGCGATCGCCGCCGTCGGCCGTGGCGAACTGTCTTCGATCGACGTGCTGCGCGCCGTCTATCCCGACTACCAGGACGAACGCGTCACCGTGAAGCCCTCGACCGACGAGGGCTGGTTCGCGATGAACAGCGCCAACGGCATGGTCTTCAAGATCCCCGGCAAGGCGCGTCCGGGCGAAGGCGAGGCGGCAGCGGCCGAGGATCGCATGCCGATCCGGGGCCTCGGCGGCAATGCCGAGGTGCATTTCTCTCCGGCGGGCGCCGTGCCCGGCGATCGCATCGTCGGTATCATGGAGGATGGCAAGGGGATCACCATCTATCCCATCCAGGCATCCGCCCTGCAGAAGTTCGACGACGAGCCGGAGCGCTGGATCGACGTGCGCTGGGACCTCGACGAGGCCAACAAGTCACGCTTCATGGCGCGCATCATGATCAACGCGATCAACGAGCCCGGCACACTGGCCACCGTCGCCCAGACGATCGCCCGCCTCGACATCAACATCCGCACGCTGTCGATGGTGCGTGTCGCCACCGATTTCACCGAGATGGCGATCGACATCGAGGTCTGGGACCTGCGCCAGCTGAACCAGCTTCTGGTCGAGGTCAAGGAACTGGACTGCATCTCGACCGTCAGGCGCGTTTACGACTGACGGGCGACGGGCCAAGGCGCGGCGGCCCGGCACTGTCGCCACCCCAGGTGATTGATCGCCGGGCTGGGATGAGGCAGTGTGGCAGGAGCCCGGCGAGGGGAGCCCGCCGCGCGGATCGCCTTGTGGGGGAGCTGGTCGTCATGGTGAAATCACGGATTTGCGCACTCCTGCTCACGCTGCCCGGATTGCTCGGTGCCATGCCTTCGATGGCCGGTGAGCGCGAGCAGCGCGTCCTCTACGGGCGCGCGCTGAAGGAGCGGGAGCTCGGTTGGGCCTGCTATGCCCGCCACTATGATGCGCCCCATCTGCGAACCCACCCGGATCAGAACGTCAAGGACATGGCCATGCTCGCCTATCGCCCGGATTGGGCAGGCGCCGACGCCAGCATCCTCAATTTCGAAGCGCGTTTCCGTGACGGCGGCTTGCCCGTCGAGTTTTCCGGCGAATGCCGGACGGCCGCCGACGGCGTTCTTGCCTGCGGCATCGAGTGCGACGGCGGGGAATTCAGCCTGAAGAGCGCGGATGGCGGTTCGATCCTCGTCGACATGCCAGGAGAGCCCGGCCTTTGCGACGGGACGGACGGAATAAGCCGCCCGGGCTTCGGCCCGGATGACAAGCGTTTCCGCCTGGATCGGGTGGACATCGGCGATTGCCGGGGCCTGATCTGGGACGACGAGATCCGCCCGCGCCTGTTGAAAGCCGCCGGCCGGTAGCGCCGCCGAGCGTTAACATGGTTTGCGCAATCTTAAGCCTTCCTTAGGGCGCCATGCAAATGCCGCATGCCTGCGATCCTCTTTCAGATCTGGTGGTTTGTGCGCCGCACAATTATATTCAGCTCACATAAGAGAGAAAGAAAGAGGACAGAGAAAATGTTCAAGCCCCTTCGCAAGATTGCCAAGGCCCTTCGCGTTCCCACTTCGACCGAACGTGAAATGGCTTACCTCAACGGTGCCCGTGACATGGTCGACCTCGAATTTCGCCAGCGCGAAATCGAACGCGGCCTGTTCCGCAGCGGCTTCTAAGAAGCCGACGACGACTGACCGGAGGCGCGCGTGACATAACCGCGCGCCCAGCTGCGGCAAAGGCCGCGGGGCAGGGCAATTCGCTCCCGCCGCCCTTGTCTGTATGGGGCCTCATCCCCTACATGTGACCCATGTCGTTTCGCCGCCGCAAACCCGCTGGAATTGCCGACAAGCTGCGCAGCCTGCTGTGGCCGGCCAAGGGCTTCATGCGCCCGTTCCACTATTTCCGCATGCGGGTCATGCGGCTCAGTGCCTCGCCGCATGCCGTGGCAGCAGGTGTCGCGGCCGGCATCGCGTCCTCCTGGACGCCCTTCATCGGCCTGCATCTCATCGTCTCCGTCCTGCTGTCATACCTAGTCGCCGGCGATCTGATCGCCGCCGCGCTGGCGACGACCTTCGGCAATCCGCTGACCTTTCCCTTCATCTGGGCCGCCACTTGGAAGATCGGCACCTGGATGCTCGGGGAAGGCGATCCGACGATCGGCCATCACCTGGACCTCCACCATCTCTTCAGCAATTTCGGATGGGCCGACCTCTGGGGTCCGGTGATCGAGCCCATGCTGGTTGGAGCCGTCCCGCCCGCCCTGCTCAGCGGCGTGGTCGTCTATGGCCTGACCTTTTATGTCGTGCGCGGCTTTCGCCGGCGGCGGCGCCTGCGCCTTGCCGAAGCGGCGAGGAACCGGCCGGTCCAGGCCGGCGCGGGCATCTGACCTCTCGAAAACCAGGTGAAGCGGAAAAGCCCATGATCATCGGCATTGGCAGCGACCTCATCGACATTCGCCGCATCGAGCAGTCGCTCGAGCGTTTCGGCGAGCGCTTCACCCAGCGCTGCTTCACCGATATCGAGCGCGCCCGCTCCGACGGCCGCAAGAACCGCGCCGAATCCTATGCCAAGCGCTTCGCCGCCAAGGAGGCGATGTCGAAGGCGCTCGGCACCGGCATGGCTCAGGGCGTGTTCTGGAAGGACATGGGCGTGGTCAATGCACCAAGCGGCAAGCCCACCATGCAGCTGACCGGCGGGGCCGCGGAGATCCTGCAGCGCATGATGCCGGCGGGTCACGAGCCGCTGGTGCATCTGACCATCACCGACGACTATCCGCTGGCCCAGGCCTTCGTCATCATCGAAGCGCGTCCTTTGGGCGGCTGATCGCCCGCGAGATTGGGCATTTTCCGCGCCTCTGCCGTTGCCGCAGCGGCGCGAACCGACTAGACAGGGCAGGATTTGCCAGAAAAAGGAAATGACGGCGTGGAAGCTGAAAAGAAGCACAGTGCCCTTTGGGAAAACATCAAGGTCGTCATCCAGGCATTGCTCCTGGCGATGGTCATCCGCACGGTCCTGTTCCAGCCCTTCACCATCCCGTCGGGCTCGATGATGCCGACGCTGCTGGTCGGCGACTACATTTTCGTCAACAAGTTCTCCTACGGCTACTCGAAGTATTCGCTGCCGTTCTCGCCGGACCTGTTCGAGGGCCGCATCTTCGGCAGTGAGCCGAAGCGCGGCGACATCGTCGTCTTCCGTTTCCCGCCAAACCCCAAGATCGACTACATCAAGCGCCTCGTCGGCCTGCCGGGCGATCGCATCCAGGTCATCGACGGCATCCTCAACATCAACGGCAAGCCGGTACCGCGCGCCGAGGACGGCCGCTTCACCTCTGACTACAGCCAGGATCCGGGCACGGACGTGCCGGTGTTCCGTGAGACCATGGACAATGGCGTGAGCTACGACACGCTCGACCA
This sequence comes from Rhizobium sp., assembly GCA_020621905.1. Classification (GTDB taxonomy): domain Bacteria; phylum Pseudomonadota; class Alphaproteobacteria; order Rhizobiales; family Rhizobiaceae; genus Allorhizobium. Next base: position 3,274 of record JAHRYZ010000083.1, on the reverse strand, counting down.
GGAGCTGAACGCCCGCGGCGACAACACTCGCGAGTTCATCGTCCCGGCAGGCCACTATTTCATGATGGGCGACAACCGAGACAATTCGCTCGACAGCCGCTTCGACGTGGGTTTTGTGCCGGAAGAAAACCTGATCGGACGCGCCTCGGTGATCTTCTTCTCGCTCGGCAATGACACCTCGTTCCGCGAAGTCTGGAAGTGGCCGTCGAACATGCGTTGGGATCGCCTGTTCAAGGTGGTCGAATGAAAAGACTGAAGGGGCTCGGCGAGGAGGACCGCACGCGGATCGAAACCGCGATCGGTCACACGTTCGCCGAGAAGCAAAGACTCGACCGCGCGCTCACCCATTCGAGCGCGACGCCGTCGACCAAGGGCGGTGACTACGAGCGGCTTGAATTCCTCGGCGACCGGGTTCTCGGCCTGTGCGTCGCCGAACTGCTGTTCAAGACCTTCCGCAATGCCACCGAGGGCGAGCTTTCCGTGCGCTTCAACCAGCTGGTCAGCGCCGAGGCCTGCGCCACGATCGCCGACGAGCTGGAACTGCACCGCTTCATTCGCACCGGCGCCGACGTCAAGAAGCTGACCGGCAAGGCCATGCTGAACGTCCGTGCCGACGTGGTGGAAAGTCTGATTGCTGCCATCTATCTCGACGCAGGGCTCGAGGCCGCGCGCGGCTTCGTCCTGCGCTTCTGGGAAGAGAAGGCGAGCCGTGCCGATGGCGCGCGCCGCGACGCCAAGACCGAGCTGCAGGAATGGGCGCATGCGAAATTCGCGACGACCCCTGCCTACCGGATTGCCGAACGCGCCGGACCGGATCATGATCCCCGTTTCACGGTGATCGTCGAAATACCCGGCGTCGCCCCGGAAAGCGGAACGGATCGCTCCAAGCGCGCCGCGGAGCAGGTGGCGGCCACGAAGATACTCGAACGCGAAGGCGTCTGGACGAAGTCCACGGACGCAGGCTGATTGGAAACCATGACCGATACCGAAAACCCCTCCGTCGAAGGCGCCGCAGCGGACGAACGCCCGACGCATTCCGGCTTCGTGGCCCTGATCGGCCCGACCAATGCCGGCAAGTCCACCCTGTTGAACCGCCTGGTCGGCGCCAAGGTGTCGATCGTCAGCCACAAGGTGCAGACGACGCGCTCGATCGTGCGCGGCATCGCCATCCATGACAATGCCCAGATCGTCTTCATGGACACGCCCGGCATCTTCAAGCCGCGCCGCAGGCTCGACCGCGCCATGGTGACGTCGGCCTGGGGCGGCGCCAAGGATGCGGACCTGATCCTGCTGCTGATCGACAGCGAGCGCGGCCTGCGCGGCGATGCCGAAGCCATTCTCGAGGGGCTGAAGGACGTGCACCAGCCGAAGATCCTTGTGCTCAACAAGATCGACCGGGTTCGCCACGAGGATCTGCTGAAGCTCGCGGCCAAGGCCAACGAAGCGATCGCCTTCGAGCAGACCTTCATGGTCTCGGCGACGACCGGCTCGGGCTGCACCGACCTGATGGATTTCCTGGCGAAGCGCCTGCCGGAAGGCCCGTGGTACTATCCGGAGGACCAGATCTCCGACCTACCGATGCGCCAGCTCGCCGCGGAAATCACCCGCGAAAAGCTCTTCCTGCGCCTTCACCAGGAGCTTCCCTATTCCTCGCATGTCGAGACCGAGAAGTGGGAAGAGCGCAAGGACGGCTCGGTCCGCATCGAGCAGGTCATCTATGTCGAGCGCGACAGCCAGAAGAAGATCGTGCTCGGCAAGGGCGGTGACGCGATCAAGTCGATCTCGACGGCGTCTCGCAAGGAAATCTCGGAAATCCTCGAACAGCCGGTGCATCTCTTCCTGTTCGTCAAGGTGCGCGAGAACTGGGGCGATGATCCGGAGCGTTTCCGCGAGATGGGCCTCGAATTCCCGAAGAACTGAGGGCGCTTCAGCCTTCGATGCGGCGGGCGACGAATTTCGAGATCGGCCCGCCGAGCAACAGCACCAGAAACAGCCGCGCCGTCTGCAACGCCATGACGAAGGACAGGTCGACCGGCGTCGAGGCGGCGATGATGGCGACCGAATCGAGGCCGCCGGGGCTGGTCGCCAGATAGGCGGTCAGCGGGTCGATGTCGAACTGATGGGTCAGCAAAGCCGCCAGACCGGCGCTGAAGGCGATCAGCACGACGTTCGAGGCAAGGATCTGCGGCAGCGCATGGGCCGCATGGCGCAAGATGCGGCGGGTGAAACTCAGCCCGATCTTCCAGCCGAGCGTCGCATAGCCGAGCGCCAGCAGCCAGGGCGGCAGGTCGATGGTGATCAAGCCGGCCGCATGCAGCGCCGCTGTGGCGATCAACGGCAGCAGCATGGTGCCGGCCGGGATTCTCAGCCGTGCGCCGACGGCGCTCGCCGCAAAGGACACCGCCAGCGTCTTGGCGAGTTCCAGCCAGTCGACGGCGGGAAACCAGACGATCTCGTGCACCGCGCCACCCTTGGCGTCGAAGACGAAGGCGGCGACCAGCGAGGCGGCGGAGGCGACGCAGACCACGCGCAGATACTGCATGAAGGCAACGAGGCGGATATCCCCGCCATGGGCTTCGGCCATCAGCATCATCGCCGAGGCAGCACCCGCCGAAGTGCCCCAGACCGCCGTCGTGCCGGGCAACGTACCGCTTCGGGCCATGAAGTAGCCCATCAGGCTGCTGGCGCCGATGACGGCGAGCACGATGGCGAGGAAGATCGGCCAGTCGGCGGCGAAGGTGCTGACGATGCCGCCGTCGAGCGAGCGGGCAATGACGCAACCGAGCAGCGAATGGGCGGCGAAATAGGGAATGCGCGGTATCGACAGCCGCGCGCCGTTGGTCGCCACCAGGATTGCCGCGACCATCGGGCCGAGCAGCAGCGAGCCGGGCAGGTGGATGAGTTGCAGCACCACGGAAAGAACCACCGAGAGCCCGAGCAGGACCAGCCAGCGGACCGGAATGGGAAACTGCGTCAACAGGCCCGGATCGGGGCTATGGTCGGGAGAGCCGGAAGGCGATGGCTGCATTGCGGAAGGCCTGATACGGGGGCGTGCCTGGAACGGGTGCCGTCCCAACTGGTCGTCCCGACTATACCGATTCGCGCGACAGCCGGGCGAAAACTTGGCGAATATCATGTCTGCGGGCACTACAGCCCTCGCCGGGGCCGGTTCGCATCTGTCCCGGCGGCGGCAAATCGGCTAGAACAGAACCATGCAATGGACGGATGAAGCGATATTTCTCGGCGCGCGGCGCCATGGCGAGACGAGCGTCAT
>JAHRYZ010000082.1 GCA_020621905.1 Rhizobium sp. | reverse complement strand
CACATTTTCTGACCTTGGCCTGAGCCAAAAAGTACTTTCTGCCGTCACCGACGCCGGCTACACCGTGCCGACGCCGATTCAGGCTGGCGCCATCCCGTTTGCCCTGCAGCGCCGCGACATTTGCGGCATCGCGCAGACCGGCACGGGCAAGACTGCTTCCTTCGTACTGCCCATGCTGACCCTGCTCGAAAACGGCCGGGCCCGCGCGCGCATGCCGCGCACGCTGATCCTCGAGCCGACCCGCGAACTGGCCGCCCAGGTCGCCGAGAACTTCGAGAAATACGGCAAGAACCACAAGCTGAACGTTGCGCTCCTGATCGGTGGCGTGTCGTTCGAAGAGCAGAACCGCAAGCTCGAACGTGGCGCCGACGTGCTGATCTGCACGCCCGGCCGCCTGCTCGACCATTGCGAACGCGGCAAGCTGCTGATGACCGGCGTCGAGATTCTCGTCATCGACGAAGCCGACCGCATGCTCGACATGGGCTTCATCCCGGACATCGAGCGAATCGCCAAGATGATCCCGTTCACCCGCCAGACGCTGTTCTTCTCGGCCACCATGCCGCCGGAGATCCAGAAGCTCGCGGACCGCTTCCTGCAGAACCCGGAACGCATCGAAGTCTCGCTGCCGTCCTCGACGGCCACCACCGTGACGCAGCGCCTCGTCGCCGCCCACAACAAGGACTACGAAAAGCGTTCGACCCTGCGCGACCTGATCCGTTCGCAGCAGGACCTGAAGAACGCCATCATTTTCTGCAACCGCAAGAAGGATGTCGCCGACCTGTTCCGCTCCCTGGAGCGCCACGGTTTCTCGGTCGGCGCCCTGCATGGCGACATGGACCAGCGCTCGCGCACCAACATGCTGGCGGGCTTCAAGGACAACCAGATCACCCTGCTCGTCGCCTCCGACGTCGCGGCCCGCGGCCTCGACATTCCGGACGTCAGCCACGTCTTCAACTTCGACGTTCCGATCCATGCCGAGGACTATGTCCACCGCATTGGCCGTACCGGTCGTGCCGGCCGCTCCGGCGCCGCCTTCACGCTGGTGACCCGCAGCGACACGAAGTATCTCGACGCGATCGAAAAGCTGATCGGCAACAAGATCGAATGGCTGGACGGCGACGTCTCGTCGCTGCCGCCGATGGCCGAAGGCCATGACGAGGGCCGCGGCAAGCGCGGCTCGCGCGACAAGGATAAGGACCGGGGACGCGAGCGCCGCAGCGGTCACAAGACCGAGACAAAGGCCGAGCCCGTCAAGGCACGCGAGGTGGAACCCGCAAAGGCCCGCGAAGCAGAAGAAGTCATCGAACCGGTAAGGACCGAACCATTGAACACCGAGCGCAAGGCAGACAGGCGACCCACTCAAGGTAACCGCAGCGCGCGGCCGAACCCGGCCAACGACGATCAGCGCGAGCGCCGCCGCAGCCATTATCGCGACCACGACGACGGCCCGACCCCGGTCGGCTTCGGCGACGAAATCCCCGCCTTCATGCTGATCGTCGCTGCCGCGAAGTCCTAAGTGTCCAAGCCCGGCATAGATTTCCCCGGTGTCGGCGTCGGGTTGGCGATCCTGCGCGACGGCAAGCTTCTGCTCTGCCGTCGTCTGAAGGCGCCCGAAGCCGGCTTCTGGAACATCGTCGGCGGCAAGGTGGACCACCTGGAGCCGGCGGCGATCGCGGCCCGCCGCGAGGCCGAGGAAGAAACGGGCCTGACGATCGGCGCGATCGAATTCGTCACGACGACGGAACAGATCATCGAAGCCGACGGCCAGCACTGGATCTCGCTGCTCTACAAGACCACCGACATTCAGGGCGAACCGCAGCTGACCGAGCCGGACAAGCTGTCGGCCATCGGCTGGTTCGATATCGACGCGCTTCCCGAACCGCTGTCAGCCTTTACCCGTGTGCTTCTGCCGTTGCTGCGTTGAGCCGCGCGGCCGTGCCGGCTTGACCTTGGCGACTTCCGCCCTCAGGCCCGCCTCGAAGGCCAGCCGCACCCATTTCGCCATTTCGTCCAGATCGTCATAGGCGTCTTCGGGCACCGACCAGTAGGGCATGGCGACGGGGTTCTTGCCCTCGCGCTGATAGACCCACTGTCGCGCGCCGGCCGCCGAGAACGCCGGTGCCGACTGCGCATCGGCCTTCAGCATGAGCTCGTCGAACAGGTAGAGGGCGATGATCACGCCCTGGTGGTAGATGCCCTTGCCGCTGAACATGCGCTTGATGCCGACCGGCCCGAGCGACGAGAAGACTTCCTCGATCTCGACATTGTCCATGCGCCTACCCCTTCAGGATTCCACCGGCCGCAATCACGGCCTCGGGCGTGTCGACGTCCAGCCGGGCGGCAACACCGATCTCGACGTCGACGATCGGCAGGCCGGCGGTCTCGATGATCGGCCGGGCGCCGATGTCGCCTTCGAGGGACTTGATCGCCTCGAAGGTCGAGCGCGGCAGGATGACCGGAGTGCCGCGCTTGCCGTCGGCGACGGCGCGCACGATCGAACGGCCTGCCGATGCGCGAAAGGCCGACACCAGTGCGTGAAGATCGCCGACCGACACGCCCGGCATGTCGGCCAGCAGGACGAGAACGCCATCGGCCCCGCCGGCATTGGCCGCGGCAAAGCCGGCTTTCAGCGAACTCGCCATGCCGCTCGCATAGTCGGGATTGTCGACGCAGGCCACGGCAAGGCCCTTCAGGCTGTCGGCGATCTCCAAGGCGCGATGGCCGGTGACGACGATGACCTCGCCCGCCCCCGCCTCCAGCGCGATCCGCGCCGAGCGGCGCACGAGCGGCTCGCCCTCGAACTCGGCCAGCAGCTTGTGCCGCCCGCCCTCGCCCATGCGGCTCGACCGGCCGGCGGCGAGAAGCACGGTCGCCACCTTGAGAGGCTGGTGTTCGACCTCGGTCGCCAGTTCGCGCGGCAGTGGCCGGCTTGGAATTTCCATCAGCAGCCCTCCGACCCCCAGGCCCGTCAGTTCGTGAGACGTCGGCGTTTCGCCGGCCAGGAGCCGGTTCAGCACCCAGTCGAAGCCGTTTTCCTTCGGCGAGCGGGCGCAGCCGGGCGCACCGATCACCGGGACGCCGTCGACATGGCCGAGAACCAGAAGATTGCCGGGATCGACGGGAAGCCCCACCTGATCGACGACGCCGCCGGCCATACGGATCGATTCGGGGATGACGTCGACGGCATCGCACATGGCCGAGGCACCGAAGACGACGATCATCGGTGGCCGAGCATCCTGATGGCGCAAGGCGTTCTCGATCGCCGCGGCAACCGCCTCGGCCCGATGGGCGACCCGTTGTTCGGCCACCAGTTCGCTCGACGAGGGGATCAGGCGCTGTTCCAGCACCCGCGCGGTCTTGTCCATCACCGTGGGCTTCAGCGACGGCAGTTCGGTGGCGATCAGCTGGACGGCGTGCGGTTGGTAGGGCTTGAGTCGGAAGGCGGCGCCTTCGGTGAGGATCGCCCGCGCCTGCTCGACGCTGTCGCCGGGCACCGCGAGCGGAATGATCTTGACGGTCGCTACCAGATCGCCGCTGCGCACGTCGCTATGGTCGGCGAGACAGGCGAGCGTGATCGCCGGATCGACGCGGTTGAAGCGGTCGACCAGCGCCTTGTCCGCGACGAACAGGCCATTGCAGGTGGCGTGGAAATTGACGCGGCCGGTGGAGGCCGGGGTGAGCCGCAGGTTGGCCGGGTCGATTGCCGAGGCGCAGCGCTCCGCCGCCTCGTCCTCGCCGAGGTCGCCCGCCTCCATGCGACAGGCGATCACGCTGGCGATGCCGGCCTCGGCGAGTGCTGTGACGTCTGCCGTCCCGAGTACATGCCCCTTCGGCAAGCGCCCGGCGGGCAGCTTCACCGCATGGGCGAGGATCAGGCCTCGGCATCGCTCGCGGCGAACTCCCCGAAGATCATGCGGGCTCGCCTCCGGCCACGGAGAGCGAGCGCCGGCGGAAGGCCTGGATGACGTCCGCCAGGGTGGCGACGGCGATCTCTGCCGGGGTCGCGGCGCCGATGTCGATGCCGACCGGCGCCGAAATACGGGCGATCTCCGCTTCGGAGAAGCCCTGCGCCATCAGCCGCTCGACCCGCTTCGCATGGGTCTTGCGGCTGCCGAGCGCGCCGACATAGAAACAGCCGGCTTTCAGCGCCGCGGCGATCGCAAAGTCGTCGATCTTCGGATCATGGGTGACGGCGACGAGGGCGCTGTAGCGGTCGAGTGGACGGGACGACAGCACATCCTCCGGCCAGTCTGCGACGAGGTCGATGCCGGAAAACCGTTCCGGCGTGGCAAAGGCGGTGCGCGGATCGATGATGGTCATATCATAGCCGGCGATCGCCGCCATCGGATAGAGCGCCTGGCTGATATGCACCGCGCCAATCACCACGATGCGCGGCGGCGGCAGGTGCACGTTAAGGAAGAGCGGACGCCCGTCGATCTCGACGGCGCCGGACTTGCCCGAGCGGAAGCGCTGCTCGATCTCCGCGCCGAGCGCGCCTTCGACGGCATCGCCCTCGACCACCACCCGGTCGTGAGCGTCGGCAAGATCGGTGATCAGGATCGCCGCCTGCCGCGCGGACCGCGCCGCGTTGAGCGCCTGAGGCTGGGCTGCATCAGGAAAGCCTCTCGACCCAGACGCGGATCTTGCCGCCGCAGGAGAGCCCCCCCCGCCAGGCGGTTTCGTCGGCCACGCCGAATTCGAGCATCTTCGCCCGGCCCGACTGCAGCACGTCGAGCGCCTCGGTGATCACCGCTCCCTCGACGCAGCCGCCCGAAACCGAACCCTCGAAATTGCCGTCCGCATCGATCACCAGATGGCTGCCGACCGGACGCGGCGCCGAGCCCCAGGTCTCGACGACGGTGGCGACCGCCACCGCGCGTCCCTGCCCGATCCAGTCCTCGGCGATGAACAGCGGATCCCTCGTCTGCATGTCGGTGGTCATTGGAGCCCCCTCAAGGTGCGGAGAAGCCGGCGCGGATCGCCCTTGTCCGCGGACGTGGCCGAAAGCGCGCCGACCAGGTCGGACAGCGAATTGAGATTGTGGACCGGCCGCAGTTCGTCGACATGCGGCAGCATGGCCCGCACGCCGCGCGCCCGCGCCTCGAAACCCTCGAAGCGCAGCAGCGGATTGAGCCAGATCAGCCGCCGGCAGGACCGGTGCAGGCGATCGGTCTCCGTGGCCAGCAGCTCGGCCCCCTCGCGCTCCAGCCCGTCGGTGATCAACAGCACGATGGCGCCCTGCCCCAGCACGCGGCGCGCCCATTGATGGTTGAACTCCTTCAGCGTCTCACCGATCCGTGTGCCGCCCGACCAGTCGCGTACCGCATCCGTGCACTGGTCGATCGCCTCGTCGGGATCGCGATTGCGCATCTGCCGCGTCACATTGGTGAGCCGCGTGCCGAAGACGAAAGTGTGCACGCGCCTGCGGCGCTCGGTCAACACATGGAGGAAATGCAGGAAGATGCGGGTGTACTGGCTCATCGAGCCGGAAATGTCGGCGAGGATGACGAGCGGCGGCGGTTGGCGGCGGCGCTCGCGATATTTCGGCAGGATCAGATCGCCGCCGGTGCGCATCGCCGCCCGCATCATCGCCCGCGGATCGACATGGCGCGACCGCGAGGTCGGCTGGTAGCGCCGCATCGGCACCGCGTCGAAGGGCATGGTCATGCGCTCGATTTCGCGCCTCGCCTGCGACAGCTCCTCTGCCGTCATCTGGGCAAAGTCGGTGCGGCGCAGGACTTCACTGCCGGAGACGGTAAAGCGGGCGTCGATCTCGATGTCCGGCTCGTCGCGCTCGCGGCTCTGGCGCTCGCGCTCGGCAAACAGCGCGTCGCTCACCCGCGACGCGCCGGCCTTGGCCTTCTCGCGCTCGCTGCTGTCCAGCGCCCCGGCGACATCATGGCGATCATCTTGTTGACCAGGTCGCGCGACGCCAGAACAGGCGAAAGGCCTCGTCGAACACCGGCTGGTCCTCGTGCCGCTTGACGAGTACGGCCGAAAGCGCGGCATGGAATTCCTCGCGCGAACCGATGCCGATCGCATCGATGGCGGCGATCGCATCGGCAACCGCGCCTGGGCCGGGCTTCAGCCCGGCGCGGCGCAGGACGCGGGCGAAATAGACGATGTTGTCGGCGAGCCGCCCGTCGCCGATCGGCGGCGTCACGACGACAATGCCTTCCCCGGTTCCCGGCGTCTGCATGGCCTAGCCCGCCGCCAGCAGTTCGGCCTTGACCTCGGAGAGCACCTTGTGGCCCTCGCCGCCCTGGATCCGGGCAATGTCCTCCTGGTATTTCAGGAGCGTGCCGAGCGTATCGGCAATGGTTTCCGGATCGAGCGCCAGCCGGTCGAGTTCGGTGAGCGCGGTGGCCCAGTCGATGGTCTCGGCAATGCCGGGATTCTTGAACAGGTCGATGGTGCGGATCTTCTGCACATAGGCGACGATCTGGCGCGACAGCTGCTCGTTGCACCCCGGCACCTTGCGCCGGATGATCGCCAGTTCCTCGGCCGCCTTGGGATAGTCGACCCAGTGGTAGAGACAGCGGCGCTTCAGGGCATCATGCACCTCGCGGGTGCGGTTGCTGGTGACGATGACGATCGGCGGCTCGGTCGCCTTGACCGTCCCGAATTCGGGAATGCTCACCTGGAAGTCGGACAGCACTTCGAGCAGGAAGGCCTCGAAGGCCTCGTCGGTGCGGTCGAGTTCGTCGATCAGGAAGACCGGGGCACGGCCCGGCTCGCATTGCAGCGCCTGCAAAACCGGGCGGCGGATCAGGTGCCGCTCGGAAAAAAGATCGTGTTCCAGCCGGTTGCGGTCGGAGATGCCGGTGGCTTCGGCAAGGCGGATCTCCAGCATCTGCGCCGGATAGTTCCACTCGTAGACGGCGGACGCGACGTCGAGACCTTCATAGCACTGCAGGCGGATCAGCGGTCGGTCGAGCGCCTTGGCGAGCACCTTGGCGACCTCGGTCTTGCCGACGCCCGCCTCCCCTTCGAGGAAGAGCGGACGCTGCATGCGAAGCGCGAGGAAGAGCACGGTCGCCAGCGGCCGCCCCGCCAGATAATCGTGTGCGGACAGGAGTTCGATGACGGCGTCGATCGATGCCGGCAGGCCAGTTCTTGACGTCTCCGCCATGGTTCCTCCCCTTGATTGGGAGGAAGCTTACAGGCTGCGATAGCCGCGGTCCAGATAGATGAGCGAGGCGTCGATCGGGCCGAAATGCACAGCCTTGACCTCGCCGAACAGCACGGTGTGGGTCGCCGTCACCTTGCTGTCGGTGACCCGGCAGTCGAGAACGATCGACCGGTCAACACCGGCGCCGGTCACCAGCGTTGCCATTCGGCCAGCGCGAAGCGGTCGTCAGGCGCCAGTCCGCCGAAGCCGGCAAAGGCATTGGCGAGCGCCTGATGGTGGGCGCCGAGCGAATTCAGGGCGAAATAGCCGCTCTCGAAGAACACAGTATTGTTCGGATTGCCATTGTTGAGGCAGACCAGCAGGCTGGGCGGACGGTCGGACACGGAGCAGGCAGCGGTAATGGTGACGCCGCGTCTGACGCCCTCGTACTCGGTCGTGACGATCTGCACATGGCCGGCATAGCGGCTCATCGCTTCCCGGTAGACGACGGGGTCCATCTGCTGCGAGTTCAACAATCTCTTCTCCGGGGTGCTTTCGCCCTTTTGGCATATTGACCGTCAATATGGCCTCCAAGGTTTACGTTTTCCACAACGCGACGGATTTTTCGCGTCAAAGGGCGACTGCGTTTGGCGTTGCCGAGGCCCGTCGCCTGCGGATAGGATGGCGCCGACCGTTCAGACGAACAGGAAGACCCGTTGCCCATGCCCCGCCGAATGTTGCTGCCCGCCCTGTTCCTGCTCACCGCCGCCCCGGCGCTGGCCGAGGGACCGAAGATCGCGCTGGTGGCGCCACAGGCCGGCTCCTTCGCCATCCTGGGCAACCAGATGCGCGATGGCGCAGGCCTTGCGGCCAAGAAGCTCGGGCTGGAACTCGCCCTGATCGAGGAAAGCTGCGAGCCCGGCAGCGGCCCGGCCATTGCCCGCCAGGTGCAGGAATCAGGATCGAAGGCGGCCATCGGCTTTCTCTGCTCGGAATCGCTCGACGGCGCTCTTCCCCTCCTCAAGGACGCCGGCATTCCGGCCGTCACGCTTTCGGTGCGCTGGAAGGGCGTGATGGAGGACGCGCTGAAGAACGGTTGGCCGCTCTACCGCATGGCTCCCTCGACCGACGACGAGGCCGAACGACTGAGCGAAGTGATCCTGCGCGACTGGTCGGGCACGGCCTTTGCCCTGATCGAAGACGGCACGATCCATGGCCGGGAACTCACCGAGACGATCCGCAACGCGCTGGAGGAGCGTGGCCTGAAGCCGGTCTTCACCGACACCTTCCGACCCGGTCAGGAGCAGCAACTGGCGCTGGTGCGTCGGCTGAAGAAGGCCGGCGCGACCCATGTCTTCGTCGGCGGCGACCGCAACGACGTCGCCATCATCGCCCGCGACGCCCTTGCCGAAAGTGCTGCCCTCACCCTGATGGGCGGGGAAGCGATGTATGCGGCCGATACGCCGGTCCCGCTTGCCGGCGGCGTGCTAGCCGTGACCCTTCCCGACTATGCCGCCCTGCCGGCCGCCGAAGCGGTCGTTGCCGAACTTAAGGCTGCGGGAATCGAACCGGAGGGCTATGTGCTGCCGGGCCATGCCGCGGTAACGGCCGTCGCCGAAGCGGCGGGTGCCGCCGGCGCGCTGTCCCTGCCGCTGGCACAGGCGCTCGGCGAGGCGCATTTCGACACCGTCATCGGACCGATTGCCTTCGATGAGCAACACGAGCTGACCGACAACCCCTATCGCCTGCTGGAATGGCGACAGGGCGCCTTCGTCGCCCCACCGGCACCGGGCCAATAGGCCGGATCGGCAGATCTCAGGACGAATAGGGCCAGAAGGCCTGGGTGAAGACCCCGCCGTCGACCCACAGCGTCTGGCCGGTGACATAAGCCGCCTGCGGGCCGGCGAGGAAGAGCACGGGGCCAGCGATGTCGGCGGGCGTTCCGACCCGGCGAAGCGGCGTGACGCGACCCCAGGTCTCGGCATAGTCGGGCGCTTCCGCGCGCGTCCGCTCCGTTTCGATGGCGCCGGGTGCGACGCAATTGACGCGGATGCCATGCGGTCCAAGTTCTACGGCCGACACCTTGGTGAACTGCTCGATGCCGCCCTTCGAGGCGGTGTAGTCGACCAGTCCCGGGAAGGCGAGCTTGTTGCAGCCCGAACCGATATTGATGATCGCCCCGCCCTTGCCCGTCGCCACCATGCGCCGGCCTGCCTCGCGCGTATTGAGGAAGCAGCCCTTGAGATTGGTGCGGATCACCGCGTCCCAGCTCTCTTCGGACAGTTCGAGCAGCGGCGACCAGGTCTGGATGCCGGCATTGTTGACCAGCACGTCGGGGGCGTCGCCGAACCAGGCGGAAGCCTCGTCCATCAGATGGGAGACCGAGGCGGCATCGCCGACATCGGACTCGAAGGCGCGCACCTGGCCGCCGCCGGTCATGGCCTCCGCCGCAACGGATTCCGCAGCGTCAGGCGTATCCCGATGGGTGAAGGCGACCTGGTATCCGGCATCGACGAAGGCCGAAACCAGATGCCGCCCGATCCCGCTGCTGCCTCCGGTGATGATCGCATACCGTCCCATTGCCCGCCTCCTGCCTGCGTTTGCTGCAGCCCAGAAGTGAACAAGCCTTGAAGCCGGGTCAAGGGGCGGGCGCGGCGGGGCAGACCTTCGCAGTGTTGCCGGGGGTGCGGGGCGGTGCTATGGGCTGGCCGAAACGCGCCCCAAACCGCTGGACATTCCGGAGTTTCTGCCATGACCCGCCCCCTGCTGATCGCCCCGTCTATCCTTGCCGCCAATTTCGCCAAGCTCGGCCAGGAAGTGGCCGACGTCGTCGAAGCCGGCGCCGACTGGATCCATCTCGACGTCATGGACGGCCATTTCGTGCCGAACATCTCCTACGGCCCGGCCGTGATCAAGGCGCTTCGCCCCTACACCAAGGCGGTGTTCGACTGCCACCTGATGATTTCCCCGGCCGATCCCTTCCTCGAAGCCTTCGCCGATGCCGGCTGCGACGTGATCACCGTGCATGCCGAGGCAGGTCCCCACCTGCACCGCTCGCTGCAGAAGATCCGCTCGCTCGGCAAGAAGGCCGGTGTCTCGCTCAATCCGGCAACGCCCGTCTCGGTCCTGGAACACGTCCTCGACGACCTTGACCTGATCCTCATCATGAGCGTCAATCCCGGCTTCGGCGGCCAGAAATTCATCCCCCAGGCGACGGCCAAGCTCGCCCAGGCCAACATGCTGATCGGCAACCGTCCGATCGACCTGCAGGTCGACGGCGGCGTGACCGCCGAGACGGCTCCGCTCGTCACCGCCGCCGGCGCCAATGTGCTGGTCGCAGGATCGGCCGTCTACAAGGGCGAAGGCGTTGACGACTACCGCAAAACGGTCGACACTTTGAAAAAGGCTGCACTGGAGGGGCGTCGTTGACAGTATTGCGGACATGGCTCGGGGCGGCCACGGCGATGATCTTCGCCGCCGCACCGGCCGTGGCCGGCGATATCGCAGCGGTTCAGTCGATCGGCTTTTCCGATGACGGCAGCGTCTATGCCTTCGAGGAATACGGGATCCAGGACGGTTCCGGCTTTCCCTATTCCAACATCTATGTGATCGACACGGTCAAGGACGCCTATCTGCCGGGCACGCCGATCCGTGTTCGTCTCGACGACGAGAATGCCGGCCTCTCCGATGCCCGCCGGGCGGCGATGGACAAGGCCCGGCCGCTGATCGGACAATTCGAGCTCGGCGACAATCCGGGCAGTCTCGTCGCCTTCAATCCGGTGAGCGAGGTGGGCGTGGAGAAACACGAACTGCGCTATCTGGAGTACCCCGCCGACCCGGCCTTCGGGCAAACCTATACGCTGAAGATCGAGGAATTTTCCGTCGCGCCGACCGGCTTCTGCGTCGACCAGGTCGATGCGCTGGCCGCCTTCCGCCTGAAGCTGACGGAAAAGGACGGGAGCCCGGCGGGCGAACTGGTCTACGAGGACAAGAGCGTGCCGGCCAGTCGCGGCTGCACCGTCGGCTATCGCCTCGGCGGCGCGGTCACCTATTCGCCGCTTGGCGGAGCGGCCCTGCACATGGCGCTGGTCAACGTGCTCAGCCGCGGCTTCGAAGGCAATGACGGCCGCTGGATCGCCGTCCCGGTCCGCCCGTGACGCCGCATTCGCCCGATCCCCGACCCGCCTTTGGATTTCGCGCCCGCCTCGCCGCAAGCCGGCCACCGCTTGCCGAATGGCTGATCGGCGCGCTGCTCTGGGGCTTGCTCATCGCCCTGTCGGTCACCTTCTCCGCCTATGGGCTGCATCGGCTGCCGGGAAGCCACAAGGCGATCGTGCTCGGCCTGTATTTCACCGGTGCTGCCCTCGGCTGGATCGCCGCCCTGCCGCTCATGCGCTTTGCCAGCCTCTCCCGACCGCCGGTGACGCGCTTTGCCGCTGATTTCATTTTTCTCGGTGCCGGCACCGCGGCTCTGTCCGCGCTGCTCTTTGCCCTGCACTACCGGCAATTCTATGCGCAGTGGCATCAGCCGTTCGGCACGGTAATCTGGTTCTTCCAGTTCGCCTTTACCTCCGCCTCCGCCGTCTATCAGTTCGCCGTGCTCGGCATCCGCCACTATCTCCCCTTTGGCCTGATCCTGCTGATCGGCGCCAGCATCCTCCATGCGCGCCGCAGCCGTTGAGATTGCCGCCCGTCTTTGCTAAAGCGACGCCAACTCCAGCCGTAAAGTGAGAACGTCCGATGATCCCGCGTTATTCCCGGCCTGAAATGGTCGCCATCTGGTCTCCCGAAACCAAGTTCCGCATCTGGTTCGAGATCGAGGCGCATGCCTGCGATGCGCTCGCCGAACTCGGCGTCATCCCGAAGGAATCTGCCCGGACCATCTGGGAAAAGGGTGGAGCGGCGAAGTTCGACGTCGACCGCATCGACGAGATCGAGGCCGTCACCAAGCATGACGTGATCGCCTTCCTCACCCATCTCGCCGAATTCATCGGCCCGGACAGCCGCTTCGTCCACCAGGGCATGACCTCGTCCGACGTGCTCGACACCACGCTCAACATCCAGCTGGTGCGCGCCGCAGACCTGCTGCTGGCCGACATGGACCGGGTGCTGGCCGCGCTCAAGACCCGTGCCTTCGAACACAAGGACACGGTCCGCATCGGCCGCAGCCACGGCATCCATGCCGAGCCGACGACGATGGGCCTGACCTTTGCCCGCTTCTATGCCGAAATGAGCCGCAACCGCGCCCGCCTGATCGCCGCCCGCGCCGAGATCGCCACCGGCGCCATTTCCGGCGCCGTCGGCACCTTTGCCAATATCGACCCCAGCGTCGAGGAGCATGTCTGCGAAAAGCTCGGCCTCGTGCCCGAGCCGGTCTCGACCCAGGTCATCCCGCGCGACCGCCATGCGATGTTCTTCGCGACGCTCGGCGTCATCGCCTCGTCGATCGAAAACGTCGCGATCGAGATCCGCCACATGCAGCGTACGGAAGTGCTGGAAGCGGAAGAATTCTTCTCGCCGGGCCAGAAGGGCTCGTCGGCCATGCCGCACAAGCGCAATCCGGTGCTGACCGAAAACCTGACGGGCCTTGCCCGTCTGGTGCGCATGTCGGTCGTGCCGGCCATGGAGAACGTGGCGCTGTGGCACGAGCGCGACATCAGCCACTCAAGCGTCGAGCGCGCCATCGGCCCGGACACCACGATCACCCTCGATTTCGCTTTGAACCGTCTGGCCGGCGTCATCGAAAAGCTGGTGATCTACCCGGAAAACATGTTGAAGAACATGAACAAGTTCAAGGGTCTGGTGATGAGCCAGCGGGTCCTGCTGGCGCTCACCCAGGCCGGCGTCTCCCGCGAGGACAGCTACCGCCTCGTGCAGCGCAACGCCATGAAGGTCTGGGAGCGGGGCGCCGACTTCCTCGAGGAACTGCTCGCCGACCCGGAAGTGCGCGCTGCCCTGTCTGAGGAAGAGATCCGCGAAAAGTTCGACCTCGGCTACCACACCAAACACGTCGACACGATCTTCACGCGCGTCTTCGGCTGATCCTTTCGAACTGCGACCGGCGTGCAGATGCATGCCGGTCGGCTTCTTCTGCTCCGCCGGGCGGGGAGAACCTTCCGGGTATTTGCACGAAGTCTTAGGCTCTAAAGCAAGCAGATCACTCCACGCCAGGACGTTTTGATGGAAGCACCGGATCGAGAAATAGTGCTTCGGCTCAGCATTCAAGGCGCGTTGCTAGGCGCAGTGTCATCGACACTGGCTGCCGTTACGTGCGGCTGGGTCGGCGACAATATTGTCATCGAATTTCTGGTCGACCCGGACTTCACCGATGAAGACCGGGAACGTTGTGAGATCGTCGCAACGGAGGTCGTCGCCGATTTCCACGATGCAACGATATCGACGGCGTTCACCTCACCGCCTTCAGATGGACCGAAAGTACCCGTCTCGAAGCGATGGTGGGTATTCAAGAGGTTTGAGCCATAAGATATGGCGCCTGAATATAACGAACTTCCGCAGTTGTCCTTCCCGATCCACGGAATCGCCGCGTGCGAAAGCTTTCCGCAAGTAGGTCTCTGACTTTCTTCCGCTGCCTAGGGCCACTATGCGGAATGACCTAACTCGGGCCGGCTGAATCCCTCCGCTTCGGCTCGTCGCTCTCCTCCTCCATCGCCTCCTCGACATGGCGCTCGACCTCCTCGAGCCGCTCGCCGCGCGCTTCGCCGTCCGCCGCGGCCGCTTTCGCCAGGAGGCGGTTGAGCTTCTTCAGCTCGTTCTCGTCGAGGCTTTCGATGCCGATGAAATGGTTCTGGGCGCCTTGGCTAGTCAGGATCAGTTCGTCGAGCTTGGTCTGGATGGCGCGGGTATCGCGCATCTGCGCATTCTGCAGGATGAACACCATCAGGAAGGTGATCAGCGTCGCGCCGGTGCTGGCGAGTGCCTGCCAGGTGCTGGAATAGCCGAAATAGGGTCCCGCCAGCGCCCAGAGACAGAGCAGGCCGAGCGCGGCGAAGAAGATCGTCGGACGGCCGGACCATTCGGACACCGCCGAGGCAAAACGGGCAAAGACATTCACGCGGTCGGCCATCGCTCACTCCCTGCGAAAGGTGCAGAGAAACGCCCATGCCTTGCGATGGTTCCCGGCGACCAGCACGACGTGTCACGTTGACTTGGCGGGCTTCCCCGGCAACTATCCTTCTACACATAGACGATCCTATATGCATGACCGTTGCGCGGCACCGGATGGAACTGGGGAAAGCATGGCACGATCCGCACAGCCGCGACCATGGGCTTTCTCGGGCCGATCGCTCGCCGCTCTCTACCTGATCCTGACGGCCGGCCCCGTCGTCCTCGCATCGCTGAACGGCGGTCTCAATTCCCCGACGGTCTACCCCGTTCTGGCGCGGGCCACAGGCGTCGCGGCGCTGGCGATGTTCATGATGCAGTTCGCCACATCCGGCCGCTTCGAGGTCATTTCAGGCCGGATCGGCCTCGACCGCACCATGGGCTTCCACCGCCTGGCGGCGGTGGGCGCGCTGTGGATGATCCTCTTGCATGTCGTCTTCTTCCTCTTTCGCGGAAGGGACGGCAGCCTCGACGTCCTCTGGCAGCGGCTGGTGCTCTACATGACGACGCCCGATCTCGCCTCCGGCATCGTCGCGGCCGGACTGGCCGTCATCCTCGTCATCACCGGCAAGCGTCTGCGCGGACGCATCTTTCCCTATCAGGCCTGGCGGGTCGGCCATGGGGTTCTGGCCGTGGCTCTCGTCGCGCTGTCGCTACAGCACGCTTTCACCCATGCGCGCTTCATGGCCGATCCCTTCGGCGCCACCGCCATCCTCGCGGTCGCGCTGCTCGCGCTGTCATCGCTTCTCGTGGTCTATGTCCTGCGGCCCCTCCAGGCTTTCCGGCCGGGTTTCAGGGTCGAATCCGCCCGCGCGCTCAGCCCGAGCGTGGCCGAACTGGTGTTGACGACCGACCGACCGGAGCGCTTCCGCTTCTCAGCCGGCCAGTTCGTCTGGCTGACCATCGGCCGCCGCCACACCGTCACCGACAATCCCTTCTCCATCGCCTCGGCCCCGTCCGACCTGCCGCGCCTGCGGTTCCTCATCCGCAATGCCGGCGACATGACGGCAGCGGTGCCCAGCCTTGCCGTTGGAACGCCGGTCGGCGTCGACGGGCCGCATGGCAGCTTCACGCTCCGGGAGGCCGGCTCCGGGCCATTGCTGCTGCTGGCCGGCGGCATCGGCATTGCGCCGGTGATGAGTCTGCTGGGCGAGCTCGCCGCCGCGCGCGACACGAGACCGATCCGGATGATTGCCGGCGCGCGAAGCCCGCAGGATCATGTCGTTCGCGGTGAAATTCCACCGCTGATGGGCGGGCTGGATTTCCAGGCTATCTTCCTTGCCGACAGCGATGGCGATGGCGAAGATTGCGAAACCGGTGCCTGCAGCCCCGATCACGTCAGGCGCGTGCTCCAGGGGCTGGACCCCGGCGAAACGACGGCCTTCGTCTGCGGTCCGCCGCCGATGATGGAAAGCGCCGTGGCAATCCTGCTGGAAGCCGGCGTCCCGCTGGACGGCATCGTCATGGAGCGTTTCGACTTCGACGCCGGCAATGACGCGGTCTGCCATGCGGTCCGTCGGCGCTTCATCGCCCTCACGGCCACGGTCTTTGCCAGCGTGCTGTCCGTCGCGCTGATCGCCGCCGCCTAGCAGGAACCTGCGCATCAGAATCTTTTTGCCGGGCCGGACAAGGCGCACCCCCTTGACGCACGGGCGCTCCGACAGCAGATAAGGCGACATGAAAGCATCCGACGCCGACATTCTCATGATTCCGGGTTACACCAATTCCGGACCCGAACACTGGCAGACCCGCTGGCAGTCGCGGCTGTCGACGGCGCGCCGCGTCGAGCAGGCGGAGTGGTCGAAGCCGGTG
>JAHRYZ010000081.1 GCA_020621905.1 Rhizobium sp. | reverse complement strand
AGCAATATGCCAAGGAAATCGACGAGACTTACGGCAAGAAGGCGGCGCTCGTGGTCACCACGCGCATCCACTGCGCCATGCCCTGCATCGCCATGGGCATTCCGGTGATCTTCGTCGGGCCGAAGAGCTATCGCACGCAGATCGTCGAGGAAGTCGGCCTGCAGCGGCACAATACCTGGCATCCGCTGAAGCACCCCTTCACCCGCAGGATCGAGGCCTGGCCGCAGCCGCTCGACATTGCCGAGACCAAGAAGCGCGTGACTGCCGACATCAAGTCGCGCATCGCTGCTGCGCTCGCCAAGGGGTGAGCCCATTACCGGTAAACGCGCGCTCCGGCGCCGTTACCGCAGGAAGTTCCGCTTGAAGGTCTGCATGATGAACGCGACCGATTCCTCGGTCGGGTGGCGAAAGTCGTCCTTCATCGGGTTGGGCAGGAACGACGTCACCATCTCGTAGGACGGGAAATAGTAGAGCTTGCTCTCGGCGGACGGCCCGACCTCGCGCATCAGCTCGTCGATCGCCACCCGGAGCGAGGCCTTGGACACCGAACTCGCGGTGATGCAGGAAACCGGCCGGAAGGTCGCGGCGAGCGGTACGGGCGAGAGCGTCATGATGACGGTCGCATCGGGTCGGTGGGCGCGGATGAGCTGGTAGGTGCGGCGCAGGTTGTCGAGGTTCTCCACCGCGCCGAGCACGCGGAAGCCGTGACGCTCGGCGTCGAAGTCGCGCTTCGGGATGGCGCGCCAGAAGATCTCGCTGGTCATTGTCACCAGACTCGGAGAGGCCGAGCGTCAGATGAAGATGTCGATTTTCGAAGATCGCCCGCGTCGCCTGGCGGACTTCGTCGGAATAATCGCCGGGAACGCCCTCTTTGTCGTGCCAAAGCTCGATCTTCGGTGTCTTGCCCTCGAAGGCCCATTCGAACTGCTGGCGGATCGCCGCCGAATTGACGATGCCTTCGCCGCTGAGCACCACATAGGAGTTCAGCTTCATGTCGCGACCGAAGACCTGATAGCCCTCGCGATAGAGGTATTTCGTCACCTCGCTGGCAAAGCAGCTGCCGAAGGCGGTGATGTAGTGCTCGCGGGTAATGAAGGGGGCGTCCGGAAACCAGCCCTTGCCGACATATTCATCGACGGCGTTGGGCTGGGCGATCGCCTTCTTGTCGGGGAAGAAATTGGTGGTCTCGCCACGATACCAGGTCGCGTGCGCTTTGCGCTTCGCGCCGCCGGTCTGGTAGTAGATCTGGTCCTCGCGCTCCGGCTCGTCGACGAGCTTGAGGGCGCGCAGAAGCTTGTAGCGCAGGGTCTTCTTTGGGGGCTTTGAAGGAGCTGTGGCCATGCCTGAGCGATAGCCTACCGGGGCAGGCAATTCAAGCGAGCGATGCGGTCAACGATGCCGTCGACAATGCGCCCGTCGCAATCCGGATGCTCGCCGACCGCAAAGCGCGGCAGCAGGCAGGGGCCCTGCCTGCCGCCGGATCTGGCGCACTGGTTCCTGCAATGTCAGGCGGCGCGAGGGCGCCGGCAGCGCTGCCGCTTCCGGCGCGGAGCCGGCCTCGCGCAGCATGGCGGCGCGGCGATTGAGCTGAACCGGCTGACCAGCATCGTCAGGTGCGATGCGCCTTCGGCGAGCGTGTGGCTGATGGCGGTCGTCTCCTCGACCATGGCGGCGTTCTGCTGGGTCATCTGGTCGATGCTGTGGATCGCCGAAGAAATTTCCTGCAGGCCGGTCGCCTGTTCGCGGGCAGCGGTGGCAATCGCGTCGATATTGGTGTCGACGCGAGCAACGAAACCCTGGATATGATCCAGCGCCTGTCCGGTGTCGCCGACCAGCTGTACGCCGGCCGAAACCTCCACCGTCGAGTTCTGGATCAGGCCCTTGATCTCGCGGGCGGCGGTGGCCGAACGCTGGGCAAGCTCACGCACTTCCTGGGCAACCACGGCAAAGCCCTTGCCGGCCTCGCCGGCACGGGCCGCTTCCACCCCGGCGTTCAGCGCCAGAAGGTTGGTCTGGAAGGCGATGTCGTCGATGACGCCGATGATCTGGCTGATCTCCGAGGAGGCCTTCTCGATGCGCTGCATGGCGCTGATGGCGTCGCGGACGACCTCGCCGGAGGAGATGGCGCATTGCTTGGCGTCACGCACGAGGTTGCGAGTGTCCTGGGTGCGCTCGGCCGAGGAGCGGACGGTGGATGTCACCTGCTCCAGGGCGGCCGAGGTCTGCTCGAGCGCTGCGGCCTGCTGTTCGGTCCGCTGAGAGAGGTTGTCGGCGGCGGCCCGCATCTCCTGGCCGTTGTCGTATAGCGCCTTGGTCTCCGACAGCACTTCTTCCAGCGTTGCCTGGAAGGTGGCGATCGAGTTGTTGAAGTCGCGCCGAAGCGATTCGAAACGCGGCTCGAAGGGCTCGTCGATGGTCATGCGGATATTGCATTCGGCCAGACGATTGAGGCCGGCGCCGAGCGCTTCCACGACGAGGCGCAGGGATTCCGCTTCCGCCAGACGGCGTTCCTCGCGGGCTGTCCGTTCGCCTTCTGACAGGGTGCGGGCCTGCTCCGCCTCGGCTTCCAGCCGGCGCTTCTCCAGGCCGGCGACGCGGAAGACTTCCACGGCCGCGGCTATTTCGCCGATCTCGTCGTTGCGCATCGCATAGGGCACGGCCTGGTCGTAATTGCCTTCCGCCATGCTGGTCATGTAGCTGCTGATATGGCCGAGCGGCTTCAGGGCGCGGCGGCGGATGAACAGCACGGCGCCGAGCGTCGTCAGCGTCAGAGCCGCGCCACCGCCAAGGGCGAGCATCTCGCGCTGGGCCGTCTCGGCGGCGGCAAATTCCTCACGGGTCTTGAGGTAGGCGTTGGACAGCTCGACGAGTTCATTCACCGCCGTCTCATGGACGTGGAAGCTCTCTTTCAGGCCGGGCAGCGCAGCGCTGACGGCGGCGGCATCGCCGGAGGCGACGGCAGGAAGGTAGGCGGCGTCGAGCTGCTGCCAGAAGACGTCACCCTTGGTCAGGACGTCCGAATAGAGCTTGTTCGCCAGTTCCGGCGGCAGGGTCGAGTCCTTCCAGTAATCGCGACGCTCGGCGTAGAGACCTTTCAGCACTTCGAGGCGCGCGACATTGGCCTGCGCGGTCTCGGGATGCAGGGCGGTCTCGCTGGTCAGCGAATAGGCTTCGGTGAGATAGAGCGGCGGCGGCAGGATGTCGGCGATCAGGTCCTTGCCGTCGACGATCTGCTGGTAGATCGGGCCGTTGATCTTGAGCGTCTGGAGGGTCTGCATCCCGATCCCGACCGTGGCGACGAGGCCTGCGGCCAGAGCCAGGCCTGCGGACGTGACCATAAAGGAAATATCGAAGCGCATCGCGTGTTTCCATGAAAACGCCAAGCGTCGAGGCAGGGACGCGCAATGCATGGCATCCCCGGCGGCAGGCCGGTTGGCAGTGCTATAAAGTCTCTTTGTCCAGGGCGGACCGTTCGCACCGCTGCTTTGGCTGCCGGCGGTGGAGCGTTGGACAATGTAAAAATTATGCATCAAGCATTACCGAGCTGTTAAGCACGATATTCGGGCACTAAAAAAAGAGACGGAAATTATGATTTTGTCAGTTTCTACCTGTCGCAGGAAAGCGGCAGGTATATCTCCGATATATATTGAGCCATGCTGAACTCAATCATGCGGATATGTCGATCACTCCGCAATCGCCCGCGTCCGAAGCGTAGGCGAGGAGTTTGCCGCTGGCGCTCCAGCCGATCGACGTGATCGCGCCCTTGCCGGGGCGGCGCAGAAGCGCCTCCTTGCCGTCGGCGATGCGCACGGCGAGGATCATGCCGTCGATGTAGCCGATGGCCAGAACCTCCTCTGCCGGATGGAAGGCGACCTGGGTGACCATGATGTTGGCGCGGGTGCCGAGTTCGAGCGGTGTCTTGCCCATCGGGCCTTCCTTGCCGGAAAACGGCCAGACGATCGCCGCCGGGGCGCCGGATGAGGCGAGCCACTTGCCCTTGGCCGACCAGGACAGCGACTTCACCTTGGCCGGATAGCCGGTCATGCGCATGTGGCGGGTCTCGGCCGACTTGCTGTCGAGCTTCCAGCCGTGCAGCGCGTTCTCCTGCATGGTGGTGACGACGAAGCGGCCGTCAGGCGAGAAGGTGACGCCGGTATGGGCGCCCTTCCATTCGAGGTCGACCGGCGCGCCGGTGGTGCCGATCCAGTGCAGTGTCACGCCGTTGTAGCGGGCTGCGGCGACGCGCAGGCCCTTCGGCGCGAAACCCAGGCCCTCGATGGTGCGCTCTTCGGTGAACTCCCGGACGGTGCCATCGGCGAGCCTCACATAGCCAGCCTTGCCGACCGCATAGGCGATGGCGCCCTGCGGTCCGGCGGCGACGACGGAGATCCATTTGCGCGGCACGTGGGCGAGTTCCGTGACGCTGCCGTCATGGCCGATGCGCAGAACGCGGCCATCCTCGCCGCCGGTGATGAGGGTTTGGTCGGCGCTGTCCTTGACGCAGGCGAGCAGGCCGCCCTCGTGCGCCTCCGTTACCTTTTCGCCGCCGTCGAGGCGGTGGATGCTGCCGGAAGCCGCGGCGAAAACCGGAATGTCGCCGAGAAAGGCGGCGGTGACGACGTGACCTTCGATGTCGAGGGGGGCAACCGTCGGCATCAGGAAGAGGCCTCGCAGGCGTGGAAGCTCTTCTCGATCTTTTCGCGATCAAGGTTGCGGCCGATGAAGACGAGGCGGCTTTCGCGCTTCTCGCCGTCCTTCCACGGGCGCTGGTGGTCGCCCTCGATGATCATGTGCACGCCCTGGACGACATAACGTTCCTCGTCGCCCTTGAAGGCGATGATGCCCTTGAGGCGCAGGATGTTCGGGCCGTCGGTCTGGGTGATCTTCTGGATCCACGGGAAGAAGCGGTCCGGATTCATCTCGCCGCCACGCAGCGAGATAGACATCACCGTGACGTCATGGATCGGCGAGGGGGCATGGTCGTGGTGGTCCTGGCCGTGATGATCGTGGTGATCGTGGTGATCGTGGTGATGATGATCATGGTCGTGGTCATGGTCATGATGGTGGTGATGGTCGTGGCTGTGATCGTGGTCGCATTCCGGACCGCAGACATGATCCGGATCGTCGTGATCGAGGAAGTGCGGATCGTTTTCCAGCGCCCGTTCGAGATTGAAGGCGCCCTGGTTCAGGACCTTGGAAGATCGACGCCGGAGCGGGTGGTCGAATAGATGCGGGCCGAGGGGTTGATGGCGCGCACGATGTCCTGGACGCGATGCAGTTCGTCATGGCTGACGAGGTCGGTCTTGTTGATGACGACGACGTCGGCAAAGGCGATCTGGTCCTCGGCCTCGCGGCTGTCCTTCAGGCGCAGCGGCAGGTGCTTGGCGTCGACCAGCGCGACCACGGCATCGAGCTCGGTCTTGGCGCGCACGTCGTCGTCCATGAAGAAGGTCTGGGCTACAGGAACCGGATCGGCAAGCCCGGTGGTCTCGACGATGATTCCGTCGAAACGGCCGGGGCGGCGCATCAGGCCTTCCACCACGCGGATCAGGTCGCCGCGCACGGTGCAGCAGACGCAGCCGTTGTTCATCTCGTAGATCTCTTCGTCCGACTCGACGATCAGGTCGTTGTCGATGCCGATCTCGCCGAACTCGTTGACGATGACCGCATATTTCTTGCCGTGATTGTCGGACAGGATGCGGTTCAGGAGCGTCGTCTTGCCGGCGCCGAGATAGCCGGTCAGGACGGTGACGGGAATGGGTTTTGCGGCAGCTTCGGTCATGAAAACCTCGATCGGATGGGGGCGCGGACGATGCGCCTGTAATGGTGTTACCCCATATAGGCGTTGACCCGCAGCAGTTCAAAGGCTTTGTTTGCTGTCGCCCTGATCGTTTGTGCAGACAAAAGTATCGACATCAAAGGCCTGCATGTCACGCAGTAGAGCAATCAGGCCTTCGACCGCGTGATCGATCAGCTTCTCGCCCTTTTCCGCGGTGGCGGCTTTCGCATTGCCGGTCACGCCTTGTCGGTTGAGGTCCGACATCTTCCAGCCGAAAGCGTGCGGGCCGTAGGCGCGCAGATGGGTGAAGCGGGCGGCATAGTCCGCCTGTCGCGATGGGAAGTCGTCGGCTTTCGTCATATTCACGCGGTCGGGGTGAAGGGCCAGCATGACCGAGGTTTCGATCTCGCCGCCATGGATGCCGATCGCCTTCTCCTCGGGTGCGATGACGCCCTCAGGCAATCCGAAGCGCGTCCAGCTCGTGGCCACTGCCAGCATGGCGAAGCGCACCCGGGCTTCCGTGGCGACGATGGTCATCAGCGGTGAATTGCCGCCATGGGCATTGAGCATGACGAACTTGCGGATGCCCTTTTGCGACAGATCCCCGACGATCGCCAGCCAGCGCTCGACGGCTTGCGCGTAGGCAAGCGTCTTGCTGCCCGCGACATCCATGTGTTCGATCGAATAGCCGACCGGCTCGGCCGGCAGGAAGGTCACCGGCAGATCGGCGGGAAGCCTTCCGGCGAGTCGGGCGACGATGCCCTCGATGATCAGCGTGTCGGTCTCGAAGGGCAGGTGCGGGCCGTGTTGCTCGTGGGCGCCGAGCGGCAGCACTGCGATCCATTCGCGCCGGGCGTCGGGCGGGAGCGCGGGATCGTTGTCGTGGAAATAGACCTTTGGCTGCGGCATCTGGCGTCGATCTTCGTTCTTCGCTAAGGATTTCTGGCGCCGAATGTTAGCCGGCACAACAATTGGGATGCCGCATCAGGGGCGGCAGGAGGGCAGAATGGCGAAAAAGGACAAGGGCGACAAGAAAAACAAGTCCGCAAAGAAAAAGGAGAACGGCGAGCGAAGCCCGTCGGTCTCGGTAGCCGTCACCCAGGTCGCCCGTGCCATGCGCACGCAGCTGTCGCGCGGCCTTGCGGAAAGCGGCCTCTATGCCGGCCAGGATACCGTCGTTCAATTGCTGGCCGAGCAGGATGGGCTTACCCCGGGCGCCCTGGCGCAGAAGCTGGGCGTCAAGGCTCCGACCATGACGCGGACCATAGGGCGCATGGAGGCACAGGGTTTCGTCGAGCGGCGCACCGCCGACGTGGACGGACGGCTAACCATGGTGCACCTGACCGCCGACGGCCGTGCCTGTCTCGAAACCATCGTCCAGGCCGTGGGCGAGGCTGAACGGCTGGCGACCAAGGGGCTCTCCGGCAAGGAGGTCAAGCAACTGGTGAAACTGCTGGCGGCGGTCGAGGAGAACCTGCACGAACCGCCGGCGAAAAGCTGAAAGACCCGCTGAATTCCGCCAAAGCGGGAATTGATATGCGCACTTAAATTATTCAATTAAACTGTTTAAGTGTGCGGGGGCTAAGCGGGAAGCATGCATCGGACCGCCAAGGGAGGCAAAGTGGCTCAGAAAGTCAAACTGTCAACGATCGCCGAAACGCTGGGTCTGTCGACGGCGACCATTTCGCTCGCCTTGCGCGACAGTCCGCTGGTGGCGACTGATACGCGCGAGAAGATCAAGGAACAGGCAAGGGCGCTGGGCTATATCTACAACCGCCGCGCCGCCAGTCTCCGCACATCCCGCTCGGGCATCATCGGCGTCGTCGTGCACGACATCATGAACCCGTTCTACGGCGAAATCCTGAAAGCCATCGAGAGCGAACTCGATCGCAGCCGGCACACCTTCATCCTGTCCAACCACTACGATTCGGTGGAGAAGCAGCGAACCTTCATCGAGACGTTGCTGCAGCTCGGCGGCGACGGCGTCATCATGTCGCCGGCGATCGGCACCCCGGTCGAGGACATCAAGCTCGCCGAAGACAACAACATGCCGGCGATCCTGATCGCCCGCCAGATGGACGGGCTCGACGTGCCGACCTATCGCGGCGACGACAGCTACGGTATTTCGCTGGCCACCAACCACCTGATCGGGCTCGGGCACCGGACGATCGCCATGATCGGCGGTACGGACCAGACATCGACCGGCCGCGACCGCTACCAGGGCTATGTCAACGCGCTGCGCAAGGCGGGCATCGAGGTGGATCCCGAACTGCGCATTCCGGGGCCCCGCACCAAGCAGGGCGGTTTCGAGGCGGCCGTGCATTTTCTCTCGCTGCCGCAGAAACCGACCGCCGCGGTGTGCTGGAACGACTTGGTCGCCATCGGCCTGATGAACGGCATTGCCCGCGCCGGGCTGGTGCCGGGCCAGGACATTTCGGTCACCGGCTATGACGATCTGGAGGAAGCCTCGATCGCCACGCCGGCGCTCACCACGGTCTGGAACGGCCAGGCGGAAGTCGGGCGGCTTGCCGCCCGCGCGCTGCTCGACAAGCTGGCCGGTAGCCACGAGCCGGACGGCATTCACCTGATCAAGCCGGAAATGCGCATTCGCCAGTCCACCGGCCCGATCCACCGCCGCTAACAACCACGGGGCGCCCATGCCGAACGCGCGTGTCACCATTCTTGTGCCGGGTCGCATCAATCCGCGGGTCGTCGAAAGGCTCTCCGAACATTTCGAGATCCGTGCCGTGCCGCATGGCAAGGAGCTGGAGATTGCCGGCAGACGCCGAGGCGGTCCGCGGTTGCGGTCTTGGTGCGCTGCCGGCGAGCTGGATCGAGGCGCTGCCCAACTGGAGATGATCGCCAGTTTCGGCGTCGGCTATGATGGGGTCGATGTCGCGGCCGCAACGCGGCGCGGCGTCATCGTCTCCAATACGCCGGACGTTCTCAACGACGAGGTCGCCGACACCGCGGTGGCGCTACTGATCAACACGGTGCGGCAATTGCCGCAGGCCGAAACCTGGCTGCGGCAGGGCCGTTGGCCGGGCGAGGGGCCGTATCCGCTCTCGCCGCTCTCGTTGAAGGGGCGGCATGTCGGCATCCATGGCCTCGGGCGGATCGGCATGGAGATCGCGCAGCGGCTCGAGCCCTTCAAGGTGAAGATCAGCTATCATACGCGCCGCCCGCGCACCGATGTCGGCTATGGCCATTATGCGAGCCTGCTCGAACTCGCCGAAGCGGTCGACACGCTGATCTCCATCGTTCCGAAGACGCCGGAGACGGTGAGGTCGATCAATGCGGATGTGCTGAAGGCGCTGGGGCCTAACGGCGTGCTGATCAATGTCGGCCGCGGCACGACGGTCGACGAGGCGGTCTTGATCGCAGCGCTCAAGGATGGGACGATCGCTGCCGCCGGTCTCGACGTGTTCGAGAACGAGCCGCAGGTGCCGCAGGCGCTGATCGACCTGCCCAACGTCTCGCTGCTGCCCCACGTGGCATCGGCCTCGGTGCCGACGCGCAACGCCATGGCCGATCTCGTGGCCGACAATCTGATTGCCTGGTTCAAGACGGGACGGGCATTGACGCCGGTCCCGGAAACGCCTCGGAAGCCCTGAGGCGCCGCGAACGACGGCCGACGTTTACGCCTTCGTTTTGACGTAGGCGCGCACGGCGTCGCCGAAAGCCTCGAACAGGGCGCGCGACGGGCGGTCTGTTTCCGCCCAGTATTCCGGATGCCACTGCACGCCGATGGCAAAGCCCTTGGCGTCGATCACCGAGACGGCCTCGATGGTGCCGTCATCGGCGACCGCCTCGACCTGGAGGCCCGGAGCCGTCTTGGAAATCGCCTGGCGGTGCAGCGAATTGACCGGGATCGAGCCGGCGCCGAGATAGCGGGCGATGCACGAGCCTTCGGCGACGATCACGTCTTGACGGATGCTGTACATCACGTCGCGGTCCGGGTGCTGCGGCTTGCGGTGGTCCCAGACACCTTCCTGCTCGTGGATCTCGGTGGCCAGCGTGCCGCCGAGCGCGACATTGAGTTCCTGGATGCCGCGGCAAATCGCCAGCAGCGGGATGCCGCGTTCGAGCGCGCGCCGGATCAGCGGCAGGGTGGTGGCATCGCGGGCCGGGTCGAAAGGTCCGTCGCTGTCGCGCGCTTCGGCGCCGTAGAGCGAGGGATGCACGTTCGTGGCCGATCCGGAGACCAGCAGGCCATCCACGCGGTCGAGCAGCGCATCGGTCTCGTTGCCGTCCTCGAAGGCCGGGATGATGAAGGACATGACGTCGGCGACCTTCAGGGCGGCCCTGACATACTGGTTCTGCGCGGCATGCCAGCTCGTGCCGTCGAATTCGCGAATATCGGCGGGAATGGCAATGATTGGTTTGGGCATCAAAGACTCCGGGGAAAGCCTACGCGGCTTTGCATTTCTTGGAGTGAGCCGGGGGCGGAAGTCAATATGCGATATGTGCGGAACGGGCGTCTTTGCCCGGTCTGTGTCTGGGATCGAAGATCTTCGCGTCCATCGCTGGCGTGGTCGACGCGCATCCGGCGGATAGCCTCTTTGCCCGTTGATCTTTGGCAATTTCGAAGGGGCCGGACTGCACGGCGAGTTCTGGGCAGATGGCGGCGGCGGGCACAGGTCGCGGGCTCTCCGGCGACACCTCCGGGAGGCTCGCGAATTGCCTAAAAAAGTAACTATTACAAGCTTCAGGCAGTCGGCGCGCCGACAAAGCAACCGAAAGGCTTTCTACGTCGAAAGAATATTGCGGCAGCGCTTGAAACGCTTTGGACAAAATGGTTATCTCGCCGGCATTGCCATCGGGAGGGGGCGCAAGGTTTCCCCTGTTTGGAGCAAACCATGATGGGAGGTCAATTCATGGATCGTCGTTCATTTATCAAAAAAGCGGGCGTGGCCGGTGCTGGAGCCGCCGCTTCCACGGTGCTGGCAGCGCCTGCCATCGCCCAGGAAAACCCCAAGATCACCTGGCGCATGACGTCTTCGTTCCCGAAGTCGCTCGACACCATCTATGGTGGCGCTGTCGACATCGCCGAACGTGTTGCGGCCGCAACTGACGGCAATTTCTCCATCCAGGTCTTTGCTGCGGGCGAAATCGTCCCCGGCCTGCAGGCTCTCGATGCGGTCGCTGCCGGCACGGTCGAAGCAGCGCACACCACCTCCTACTATTTCTGGGGCAAGGAACCGACCTTCGCTTTCGGTACCGCAATCCCCTTCGGCCTCAATGCTCGTATGCAGAACGCCTGGTTCAACCAGGGCAACGGCAACACGCTGATGAATGAATTCTATGCCACGCAGGGCGTCTACGGCCT
Organism: Rhizobium sp.; assembly: GCA_020621905.1. Taxonomy (GTDB): domain Bacteria; phylum Pseudomonadota; class Alphaproteobacteria; order Rhizobiales; family Rhizobiaceae; genus Allorhizobium. The sequence continues at coordinate 5,028 of JAHRYZ010000081.1, read as the reverse complement.
GCCGGCCGGCAATACGGGCGTTCAGATGGGCGGCTGGTTCCGTAAGGAAATCAACACCGTCGACGACCTCAAGGGCCTGAAGATGCGCATTGCCGGTCTCGCCGGCAAGGTTCTCGAGAAGGTCGGCGTCGTGCCGCAGCAGCTCGCCGGCGGCGACATCTATCCGGCGCTCGAAAAGGGCACGATCGACGCGGCCGAATTCGTCGGTCCGTATGACGACTCCAAGCTCGGCTTCCACAAAGTCGCCAAGTACTACTACTATCCGGGCTTCTGGGAAGGTGGACCGGTCGTTCACGGCTTCTTCAACCTGGAGAAGTTCAACGGCCTGCCGAAGAGTTACCAGGCGATCCTGCAGGATGCCTGCGCTTTCGCCAACACCAACATGATGGCAAAGTACGACGCCAAGAACCCGCAGGCTCTGAAGCAGCTCGTATCGGAAGGCACGGTTCTTCGTCCGTTCAGCCAGGAGATCATGGAAGCCTGCTACCAGGCCGCCCTCGAGATCTACACCGAGCTGTCGGCGCAGAGCCCGTTCTTCAAGAAGGTCTACGACGACCAGCTGGCCTTCAAGAAGGATGCCTATCTCTGGGCACAGCTCGGCGAATACACCTTCGACACGTTCATGATGATCCAGCAGCGCGCCGGCAAGCTCTAAGCTTCGACGCGACGATCCTGAGACACGGAGCCCCGGGCGCAAGCCCGGGGTTTTTTGTTACGCGTTTGCCGATGCGATGAGGTGTCGCATCGTTGGTCCCCATGAGGTCGATGCCTGATCCCGCCCGGCTGGTCGGCTCCTGCAAGATACCGGGTAACTGCCCCAGCCCAGGTTCGATGACCGATCGCACACAAAGCAAGCCCCAGGCATGCCCGGGGCTTCTGTCACTCTTGCGATGGGAGGCGACGCCCTTCGAGCGTCGCCGATGTTCTTATGATGACCGGCGGCTGGCTGAGATCGGTTGCCGGATTGGCGGAATGCGGCCGGAGCGGGTGCCGGCTGCGGGCCGCCGAGGTTGAGCGGCGGAAGGCCCGTGCCGGCGCTCGTTGCCGTTACCGGCGCCGAGCGGCGGAAGACCGAAGTTCGGCGAGCCGTTGCCGCCGTCCGAACCCAGCGGCGGCAGAGACATGCCGCCGCCCTGGCCGAAGCCGGGGATCTGAATGTTCACGTCGGCCGGGTCGATGGTCGGCGCATCGCCCTTGTAGCGCATGACGAGGCCGGGGAAGGCGATCACCACCATGATCATGATGAACTGGATGATGATGTACGGCAGGACACCCTTGTAGATGTCCAGCGTCTTCATGCCGTCCATCATCTTGCCGGTCACCTCGTCCTTCCACCGTCCGGCCGGGGCGATCGAGCGCAGGTAGAACAGAGAAAAACCGAAGGGCGGGGTGAGGAACGAGGTCTGCAGGTTGATGCCGAGGATGACGCCGAACCATACCAGGTCGATGCCGAGCTTGTCGGCGACCGGGGCCAGCAACGGCACCATGATGAAGGCGATCTCGAAGAAGTCGATGAAGCAGCCGAGGATGAAGACGATGATCGTGACCACGATGAGGAAGCCGTATTCGCCGCCCGGAAGTGCGGTCAACAGTTCCTCGATCCAGACATTGCCGTTGATGCCGTAGAAGGTGAGGCCGAAGACACGGGCGCCGATCAGGATCATCATGACGAAGGCGGAGAGCTTCGTCGTGGCGTCGAGGGCGTGCTTCATGGTCGCAAACGACAGGCGTCCCTTGAGACCGGCGATGATGAGTGCCCCTGTCGCGCCCATGGCGCCGCCCTCGGTCGGCGTCGCGATGCCGAGGAAGATGGTGCCGAGAACGAGGAAGATCAGCGCCAGCGGCGGGATCAGCACGATGATGACCTGCTGGGTCAGACGCGAGATGATATTGAGGTTGAACGTCCGGTTTGCCAGGGCGACGAGATAGACGGCAAAGACGCCGAAGGCGAGCGCCGAGACTTCACGCCATTCCGGGCTGGCGATGCCGGTGAACAGCACCTGTTGTCCGAGGAAGTAGAGGCCGACGCTGATGGCGACCATGACGATCAGCGAAGTGACGCCACCGCCGAGGGTCCGGGCCTCGAGCGGCAGGGCAGGGGCCCATTGCGGTTTGATCATCGTGATGGCGAAGATGTAGAGGCAGTAGGCGGCGATGATCAGCAGCGCGGGATAGAGCGCGCCGACATACATGTCGCCGACCGAGCGGCCGAGCTGGTCGGCCATGACGATCAGGACGAGGGACGGCGGGACGATCTGGGCGAGCGTGCCCGAGGCGGCGATCGTACCGGCGACCAGCGGGCGATTATAGTTGTAGCGCAGCATGATCGGCAGCGAGATCAGGCCCATCGCCATGACCGAGGCGGCGACGACGCCGGTGGTGGCGCCGAGCAGCGCACCGACCAGGATGACCGCATAGGCGAGGCCACCGCGGATCGGACCAAACAGCTGGCCGATGGTGTCGAGCAGGTCTTCCGCCATGCGCGAGCGCTCGAGGATGAGGCCCATCAGCGTGAAGAACGGGATCGACAGCAGCGTGTCGTTGTACATGATGCCGTAGATCCGGTCCGGGTGGGACTGGAGCAGCGGCCAGAAGAGCCTGATTTCTGGGGAGATGGCGGAGAGTTCAACGCCGAAGGCGAAGTAGATCAGGCCGCCGGCGGCGAGCGTGAAGGCGACCGGATAGCCGAGCAGAAGCATCAGCATCACGGTCGTGAACATGATCGGGGCGAGATTGTGTGCGATGAAATCGATCATGTCAGTGCCCCGTCACTTCGGCGGTGTCTTTTTCATCGGCCTGGTCTTCGAGATAACCGAAGATGATGGCCGCACGCTTGATGATCTCGGAAATCGCCTGGGCGCTGAGCAGCAGGAAGCCGAAGAAGACCGCGGCCTTTGCCGGCCAGACGATCAAGCCCCCGGCGCTCGAGGAGATTTCGCCGATCATGAAGGAATTGAGGAACCACGGCCAAGCGAGCCAGGTCATCAGGAAGGCGAAGGGGACGAGGAAGATGATGTGCAGGATCAGGTCGATCCAGTCGCGCGTCTTCTTACTCCAGGAGCTGGAGACGATGTCGATGCGGATGTGCTCGTTCTTCAGCAGGGCGTAGGCCGCAGCCAGCATGAACACGGTGCCGTAGAGGTACCACTGCAATTCAAGCCAGGCATTCGACGAAATGTCGAACATCTTGCGGACAACCGCGTTGCCCGCGCTGATCATGACTGCGGCGAGCAGCAGCCAGGAAACCCAGCGTCCGATCGCCCCATTGATCGCGTCGATCACCCGGGTGATTGCCAATAACATTTTCATGTTTGTCTCCCCAAATACTAAGGTCGTGCTTAGAGCATGCATAGGTGTCACGCAACGGGTGGGACCGCCGGGATTCCGGCCTTTTCACAATATCGGGGCCCGTTCCGCATAGTCTTTCGTCTAATGCATTTCGTCAATTTCGGCCTGGGAGAAACCGCGACCGTGACGCCGGTCCGAACCTTCGTCGAGGCCCTCCGACGTGTGTCATTTCGGGGCAGGAAAGCCATAGGGGTTTCACCGATCTTTACTCGATTAGCAATCCCGAATTGCCTTCCGTCCAGGAATGAGGCAACGATCACGCATGGCCCGGCGCCCCTTGCCGCGAGACCAGTCGCGACCGCGTGGCAGGCGATGGTCGACTTTGGATTTTCCGGCGTCCTTGGCAATCGATTTTTAAATCGTTTTGCTTAGGTTGCGAGGATAAGGAGGCCGACGGATGAAGGCTCAAAGCACGAAAGCTGTGCCGACGGACGTTTACCTGTCCTTCGTCAGCTCGCTGTTCGGCAACAGGCAGACTCTGTTCACCGGCATGCTGGTCCATGTCCTGACCTATGTCGCGGTCTACCAGAAGTCGGGTTCGGTCTTCTATCTCTGGCTGATCGCGGTCTTCTCGCTGATTTGCCTTTTCCGCATCTATTGGTTCCTGCGGTTCGATCAGATCGACAAGGCGGCCCTTCGCCGCGAGGAGATCGGCGACTGGGAGCGCATCTATCTCTATGGCGGCGTGGCGACGACGACGGTGCTGGGCGTGGGCAGCGGCTATGCCATCGCCGTCATCCAGGATCCCTTCGCCGAGCTTGCCTGCATCGCCGTCACGATGGCGTCGATGGTGTCCGTCGTCGGGCGCAATTTCGGCTCGCGGCTGGCGGTCAACCTGCAGACGGCGACGGCGAGCCTGCCGATCATGATCGGCTGCCTGATGGTCGGCGACGTGCACATGGTCATCCTGTCGATCATGCTGCTGCCGTTCATGCTGACCACGCGCAAGATGGCGAACGGCGTCCGCGAGTTCCTCTACAAGAACGTCATCGTCGCGCGCGAGAACGTGCTGATCGCCGAGACCTTCGACACCGCGCTCAACAACATGACGCACGGCCTGCTCATGCTCGACACGCAGAACCGCATCGAGGTGATCAACCGCAAGGCCTGCGAACTGCTCAATCTCGGCGACCGCTATCGTCTGAAGAACTGCGACCTCGACGTGGTGCTGCGCTATGGCGTGCGCCACACCTTCGTCGACGGTTCGATGCCGAGCCTGATCCAGCGCCAGCTCGCACAATTGATGGACGGTACCATCTCTCGGGCCATCATGCAGTTTTCCGAGGATCTCGTGCTGGAATTCTCCGCCAGCCGTCGCCCCGAAGGCGGCGTCGTGCTGATCTTCGAGGACGTGACCGCGCGCGTCCGCGCCGACCGCAAGATCCTGCACATGGTGCGGTTCGATTCCCTGACCGGCCTGCCGCAGCGCGGCTATTTCGCCGACCTCGTCAAGGACCAGATCGCGGCGCGCAAGAAGAGCGGCGAGGTCGCTTTCATGGTCCTCGACGTCGACGAGTTCAAGCACGTCAACGACATGAAGGGCCATGTGACCGGCGACCGGCTGCTTGCCGAGATCGCCCACCGGCTGTTGAAGGTTGCCGCGGGGGAGGCGATCGTCGGCCACCTCGTCGGCGACCAGTTCGTGCTGTTCTTCCCCAATGTCGAGGAGCGGCCGGATCT
>JAHRYZ010000080.1 GCA_020621905.1 Rhizobium sp. | reverse complement strand
GGTAGCCGGACGTGCCGGTGCCGCGATTGCCGGTCCAGGTGACGGTCACGCTGTATTCGTGGTGCTTGCCGGACATGCCGCGCTTCCTCCTGCTGATTTCCCGGCGCAAGGTTACGCCGAGGCTCTGGTCCATCCAAGGGCGTCCGGTGTTTCCAATTCGTGAACCGCGCGAGAAAAAGTGAGACCGCCCACTTGCAAAGATAGCTTTACGATATATCTTAGATGTAGTTCAAACCTATTCACAGAGGAACGACATCATGAGACACTTCCATTTCGGCCATCGCGAACACGACGCTGCCCGCCATGCCATGCGGCACGGATTCTTCGGCGGACGTCCCGAGGGCGGCCGCGGTCCCGGCAGCGAGCGCCGTCGCATGTTCGAGAGCGGCGAGCTGCGGCTCGTCCTGCTCAAGCTGATCGAGGAACAGCCGCGCCACGGCTATGACCTGATCCGCGAGATCGAGAACCGCTCCGGCGGCGCCTATGCCCCGAGCCCGGGCGTCGTCTATCCGACCATGACCCTGCTGCTCGACATGGGACTTGCCGAGGAAGAGGCAAGCGAGGGCCCGCGCAAGCTGCTGGCCATCACCGAGGCCGGACGCGCGCATCTTGCCGAACGGGCCGACGAGGTGGCGACCGCCATGGCGCGGCTGGCCGCCCTTGCCAAGGTCAGCGCACGCACGGATGCCGCGCCGGTCCGCCGCGCCATGCAGAACCTCAAGGCCGCCCTGCAGGACCGCCTGTCGCAGGAGACCGTCACCCGCGAGGTTCAGCTCGAAGTGGCCCGCCTGATCGACGAGGCGGCCGGCAAGATCGAGAGGCTCTGACCATGGCGAAGGCGATCGCGGTCGTGGCGACCGAGAACGGCTGGAAATACCTGCAGCAGCTCTGCAAACACTGGAGCCACAAGCTTGACGTCGAACTCGGAGAAAAAAGCGGCATCGTCCGCTTCTCCGAGGCGGTCGCCGCCATGAGCGCCGACGACAAGGCGCTGACGGTGGAAATCGAGGCGGCATCGGACGAGGTGCTGGAGCGGATGAAGGGCGTGGTGTCGAGCCATCTCGACCGCTTCGCCTTCCGCGAGGCGCCGTTGCCCTTCGGATGGCAGGCGGCCTGATCCGGCAGGTGCTTGAAAAGCCGTTCAATTGAGCGTGTATTGTGCCCCCGTCAGAAGGAGGCACGACATGACCAATACCCTCATCATTCCCGATCTCTCCGGCAAGGCGGTGCTGATCACCGGCGCCTCGAGCGGGATCGGAGCAGCCCTTGCCCGCGCTTTCGCCGCGCAAGGGGCGGCGGTCGGCCTTCACTACCATTCCGGCGTCGAAGCAGCTCAGGCGATCGCCGGCGACATCGAGCGCGCCGGCGGCAGGGTGGCACTCGTCCAGGCGGATGCGGCGAAATCGGATGCGATGGCGGCCGCCGTCGACAGCATCGCGCAGACCTTCGGGCGGCTGGACGGGCTCGTCAACAATGCCGGCAGCATGATCGCCCGGGTCCTCTACGAAGAGATGAGCGACGCGCACTATGACCGGGTCATGGACGTCAACGCCCGCTCTGTGGTTGCTACCAGCCGCGCCGCCGTCGCCCACCTCAAGAAGGACGGCGGCTTCATCATCAACACGACATCGGTCGCGGCGCGCAGCGGCGGCACGGCAGGATCGGGGATCTACGGCTCGTCCAAAGCCTTCGTCGCGGCCGTCACCAAGGGCATGGCGCTCGAATTCGGCAAGTACAATATCCGCGTCAACGCGGTGGCGCCGGGCGTGATCGCAACGCCGTTCCAGGATCGCTACGCCTTGGCCGGCCAGCTCGACCAGGTCGCGGCGAGCGTGCCGCTGCGTCGGACAGGTACGCCGGACGACTGCGTCGGCGCCTACCTCTTCCTCGCCTCCGACATGCTGTCGGGCTACATCACCGGCCAGACGATCGACGTCAACGGCGGGCAGTTGATGCCATGACCGCGGCTTAGCACGGTATCAAATGAAGAGGCCGGCGAAATGCCGGCCTCTTTGCGTGGTGTCTATTCCTTGTGGTTGTCCTTCAGCCAATCCAGCCCCTTGCGCAGGGTCTCGACGGTCTGGTCGACCTCGGAGCGCGAGATGATCAGCGGCGGGGAGGCCAGCATGCGGTCGCCGGTGGCGCGCAGGATGACGCCATTGTTGACGCACTGGTTGCGCACCAGCGTGCCGACTGCGTCGGGCTTGGCGAAGCGGCGGCGGGTCGCCTTGTCGGCGGCGATCTGCACCGCGCCCATCAGGCCGACATTGACGGCTTCGCCGACCAGATCGTGATCGGCAAGCGAGCGCCAGGCCTCGGTGAAATACGGGCCGATGTCGTCGCGCACGCGCTCGACCAGCTGTTCGTCCTCGATGATGCGGATGTTTTCGAGCGCCGCGGCGGCGGCCACCGGATGACCGGAATAGGTGTAGCCGTGGTAGAAGTCGCCGAGTTCCTCGATCATCACCCTGGCGACCCGCTCGGACACGAGAACGCCGCCGATCGGCAGATAGCCCGACGACAGGCCCTTGGCGATCGGCGCCAGATCGGGCTCGAAGCCGTAGTGCTGATGGCCGAACCAGGTGCCGAGACGGCCGAAGCCGCAGATGACTTCGTCGGCGACCAGCAGGATGTTGTATTTCTTGGTGATGCGGACGATTTCCGGCCAGTAGGTATCCGGCGGAACGATCACGCCACCGGCGCCCTGGATGGGCTCGGCGACGAAGGCTGCGACGTTCTCCTCGCCGAGTTCGAGGATCTTGTCCTCGAGTTCGCGGGCAACCTTGAGGCCGAACTCGGCCGGCGACAGGTCGCCGCCCTCGACGTACCAATGCGGCTGGCCGATATGGACGATGCCCGGGATCGGGAGATTGCCCTGCTCGTGCATCCAGGTCATGCCGCCGAGCGATGCGCCGGCAACGGTCGAGCCGTGATAGGCGTTCTTGCGGGCGATCACCATGGTCTTGGTCTCATGGCCGAGCGCCTTCCAGTAGACGCGCGCCATGCGGAACCAGGTGTCGGAGGCTTCCGAGCCGGAATTGCAGAAGAAGACGTGATTGAGGTTCGGGCCGGTGTGGCTTGCGATCTTCTGCGCGAGCAACGTGGTCGGCGGCGTCGTCGTGCCGAAGAAGGTATTGTAGTAGGGCAGTTCCTTCATCTGCTGGTAGGCGGCCTCCGCGATCGAATCCCGACCGTAGCCGACATTGACGCACCAGAGGCCGGCGAACGCGTCGAGATACTGCTTGCCGGTCGAATCCCAGATGTGCATGCCCTCTGCACGATTGATGATCTTCGTGCCGTCGGCGTTCAGCTTCTTCATATCGGAGAAGGGGTGGAGATGGTGGGCGGCGTCGATGGCTCCGAGATTGGAAAGCGCGGCGGCAGTCTTGGTCATGGCACTATATCCTTGCGCAAGAAACCCGCAGCTCTATGCACGCACAGGCCGTAAGGCCCGCCGCGGCGCCCTGCTTGCCCTTGCATGATTGAAAGGCGGAACGTTATCGGCTACGAACATGACCTTCCAATTTGCGTTTGGCAAGGGCGTCGATTTTCAACAACCTGCAGCCAAATCGCCTTCAAAAAGCCAGCGAGAAGCATTTTTTCATGACCGAATTGTCCCAGGCCGCCGATCTGTCTGCTGCAGATCCCTCCGCGCGTATCGAAGTCCTGCTCGTCGGCATGAACGGCGACCTGCGCGGCAAGATGATCCCAATAAAGGCCGAGGACAAAGTCTGGAAGAACACGGTTCGGCTTCCGGCCTCCACCCAGTCGCTCGACATCTGGGGCGACGACAATGACGACATCACCAGGATCTCGCTGACGCTCGGCGACCCCGACGGCATCTGCATGGCCGACCGCAACTCGCTGACGACCCTGCCCTGGGGTCCCGCCGGCTCCAAGCAGGTGCTCGCCACCATGCACACGCTGGACGGCAATCCGCACTTCATCTGCCCGCGCGCCATCCTCGCCAATGTGATGAAGCGCTTCGAGGAACGCGGACTGACCCCGGTCGTCGCCACCGAGCTGGAATTCTACGTCGTCGAGGCGGACTTCCGCGAAACCGGCAAGCCAATGCCGCCGAAGGCCCTGGTGATGAACGGCGAAGTCGAGGGCTTCCAGCTCTACGACATGCGGGCAACCGCGGCGATGGAGGATTTCCTCGGCACCGTGCGCCGCTTTGCCGACGAGATGGGCCTTCCGGCCGACGCCACGACCGCCGAGTTCGGCGCCGGCCAGTTCGAGGTCAACCTGCTGCACAAGCCGGATGCCATGGCCGCCGCCGACGACTGTATCTACCTCAAGCGCGTCGTGGACTTCGCCGCCCGCCGCCACGGCCTCAAGGCCACCTGCATGGCCAAGCCCTATGCCGACCAAGCGGGTTCCGGCCTGCACGTCCATGCCAGCATCATCGACAAGGACGGCCGCAACATCCTCGACGCCAAGGGCGGCGATCCGGTCAAGCTCAAGTCGATCACCGCGGGCATGCTGAAGACCATGCAGGACGCCCAGCTGATCTTCGCCCCCTTCGCCAATTCCTATCGCCGCTTCCAGCCGGGCTCGTTCGCGCCGGACAAGGTCGACTGGGGTTTCGGCAATCGCGGCACGCCCACCCGCATCTGCTGCTGGCCGCCATCCTCGGCGGCATCCTGCTCGGCCTCGATGCCGACCTCGATCCGGGTCCGGTCACCACGCCCGACAGCGCGCCGGAAAACCCCGACATGCTGACGCACGATTTCCTCACCGCCGTCGACCGGTTCCGCAACTCGGCCTTCATCGCCGACGTCTTCGGTGCGGAATATCAGCGGATCTACGGCGATACCAAGCGCAAGGAAGCGATCACCTATCTGCGCACGGTGTCGAGCTTTGACTACCAGACCTATCTGCCGAGGATCTGAGCAAGCAGGCGCGGCGGATCAGTCCGGCGGGCCGGCAAGGCAGGGATCGAGCATGATGCGACGTTCGCCGGCACGGCCATAGCCGCCGGCGAAGAGAACGGTGTCGCCGACCTTGCGGTTTTCCTTGCTGTAGGTCACGCACATGACCTGCACACCGGGCGCGTCGCACATGATGAGATAGGCGAGCGTGCCGTCCCACTCGACGGCAGCAAGTCTGCCGATGATCGTCAAGGTCACTCGATCCAGCGTGTCCGGAGCCTTGTCGATCCATTGCCGGATCGTCTCGCAGGTGGCCGGCACATCGGCATAGGCCTCGCCAAGGCGGTAGGGACCGGCCGGATCGATCGGCGTTTCGGCGCCTGCGGCCGATACCCGCGCAATGAGAACCGTCACGGTCGCGAGAGCCAAGCCCCGTCTCGATGGGAAAGCCGTCATGTCCAAAGCCTCCGGCCGCGATTTCGTCGCCTTAGGTCAATCGCGAATGGCGCTTTTTCAAGACCGTCAGAAAACGTCGATCGTCAGATCGGCCGGCCGGCTGTGCTCGATCACGAGGCGCCCGTTCGGCAGGTCGTTGCCGTCGAGCTTCCATTCGATGCCGGCGGCGTCGAGATTGTAGCCCTGCCAGCGGGCCGTCAGCCGGCGCTCCAGCTCTTCGATCGAGGGCGCGACGAAGACCGAGAAATCGAAGAGCGGCGCGAGGCCAGACCATGGCGCCCGGTCCAGCAGCAGATAGTTGCCCTCGACCAGTACGATGCGGTCCTGCGGGGCGATGCTGCGGGCTGCGGCGATGGCGATCTCGCGATCACGGTCGAAGACCGGCACAAGCACCTCCTCATTCCCTGCCCTCACCGCCCGCACGATGTCGGCAAAGCCGCGCACGTCGAAGGTTTCCGGCGCGCCCTTGCGCGGCAGGAGTCCGCGTTGCTCGAGGATGCCGTTGTCCATGTGGAAGCCGTCCATCGGCAGGACGACCGCCCGTTCTCCATGAGCATTGAGGATCTCGGCGAGTCGTTCGGCGAGCGTCGACTTGCCAGCCCCCGGCGGACCGGCAATGGCGACGAGAAAACGGCGCGCCCCTTCGGCGCGCCGTATGATGGTTGCGGCAATCTCGTCTGCCGTCAGGCTCATGCGGCCAGTGCCTCGCTCGGAGCTTCCTTGGCGCCGGTCATGAAGGCCACCGCATCCGACATGGTGTAGTCCTTCGGATTGACGACGCAGAGGCGTCGGCCGAGCCGGTGGATGTGGATGCGGTCGGCGACCTCGAAGACATGCGGCATGTTATGGCTGATCAGCACGATCGGGATGCCGCGCGAGCGCACGTCCTGGATCAGTTCCAAAACGCGGCGGCTTTCCTTGACGCCGAGCGCCGCCGTCGGCTCGTCGAGGATGATGACCTTGGAGCCGAAGGCGGCGGCACGGGCCACCGCCACGCCCTGGCGCTGGCCGCCCGACAGCGTTTCCACCGCCTGGTTGATGTTCTGGATGGTCATCAGGCCGAGCTCGGAGAGCTTGTCGCGCGAGAACTTCTCCATCGCCGGGCGATCGAGCGAGCGGAAGACGCTGCCCATGATGCCCGGCTTGCGCAGTTCGCGGCCGAGGAACATGTTGTCGGCGATCGACAGCGCCGGCGACAGCGCGAGGTTCTGGTAGACGGTCTCGATGCCGGCCTTGCGCGCCTCGATCGGCGAGCGGAACTGCACGGTCTGGCCCTCCAGCCGGATCTCGCCCTCGTCCGGCGTAATGGCGCCGGAGATCGCCTTGATCATCGAGGACTTGCCGGCACCGTTGTCGCCGATGACGGCGAGGATCTCGCCCGGATAGAGGTCGAAGTCGGCATTGTCGAGGGCGGTGACGCGACCATAGCGCTTGACGAGGCCGCGCGCGGTGAGAATGGGTTCCTGAGCCATCAGCCTGCTACCTTTCTGATCCACTGGTCGATTGCCACGGCGGTGATGATGAGGACGCCGATCAAGAGATAGGTCCACTGCGGATCGGTGCCTATGAGACGAAGACCGAGCGAGAAGACACCGACGATCAAGGCGCCGAACAGCATGCCAAGAATAGAGCCGCGGCCGCCGAAGAGCGAGATGCCGCCGATCACCACGGCCGTGATGCTTTCGATATTGGCGAACTGGCCGGCGGTCGGAGAGACCGAGCCGATACGGCCGATGAGGGCCCAGCCGGCGAGCGCGCAGATCAGCCCCGACAACGTATAGACCGAGACCAGCATGCGCTTGACGTTGACGCCGGCAAGCTCGGCTGCATCCGGATCGTCGCCGACCGCATAGACGTGGCGGCCCCAGGCGGTCCGGTTGAGCACGTACCAGAGCAGCGCGACGAGCAGCACCATGAAGATGACGCCATAGGTGAAGACGGCGCCGCCGATGCGCAGGTTCTGGCCGAAGAACTGCAGGATCGGCGCGCTCGCGGCGATGTCCTGGCTGCGGATCGTCTCATTGGCCGAATAGAGGAAATTGGAGGCGAGCACGATCTGCCACATGCCAAGCGTGACGATGAAGGGGGGCAGCTTCATGCGGGCCACCAATTGGCCATTGATCCAGCCACAGGCCGCACCGACGGCCAGACCGCAGAGCACGGCAACGGCCGGCGGCAGGCCGTAGCGGAAGGTGAACTGGCCCATGACCACCGACGACAGGACCATGATGGCGCCGACCGAGAGGTCGATGCCGGCGGTCAGGATGACCAGTGTCTGGGCTGCGCCGACAATGCCGACGATCGCCACCTGCTGAAGAATGAGGGTGAGCGTGAAGGCGGAGAAGAATTTCCCCTGGAGCACCACGCCGAAGACGGCGAGAGATAGCACCAACACGATCAGCGGCACGGCCGCCGGGCTCGAATGCAGGAAGTGCTGGAACTTCTGCAAGGGTGTCTTGTCATGGGTGTCGAAGGAGGCGACCTGTGTCGAACTGTCGGCCAATACCTTCTCGAATTCCTGGCTCGGCTGCGAAACCGGATTTGCAGACTGCATCGCTTCGTCCTCCCTGGCTGTCCCGCGCGGATCTCTGCTGGATTTGAGCGACCGGCCCTCCGCCCAGGTGAGCCGGTCGCATGAACCGTGGTCGCGCTTTACGGGAGGACCTGACGTTCCCCCGCGCCGCTTTGCCGACACGACCACGGTTAAGTCAGGGCTTAGCCCCAGCACTTGTCCTTGCCGGCCTTGGTGTCGATCGACTCGACGCCGGCGGCCGGCTTGTCGGTGACCAGCGCCACGCCGGTGTCGAAGAAGTTCTTGCCTTCGGTGGCAGCCGGCTTTTCACCGGTGTCGGCAAACTTCTTGATCGCCTCGATGCCCATGGAGGCCATCAGCAGCGGATACTGCTGCGAGGTCGCGCCGATCACACCCTCGGCAACATTCTGCACGCCCGGGCAACCGCCGTCGACCGAAACGATCAGCACGTCCTTCTCGCGACCGACGGCCTTCAGCGCTTCATAGGCGCCGGCAGCGGCCGGTTCGTTGATGGTGTGCACGACGTTGATCGTCGGATCCTTCTGCAGGAGGTTTTCCATGGCGGTGCGACCGCCTTCCTCGTTGCCGTTGGTGACGTCATGACCGACGATGCGCGGATCGCTCTCGTCGCCGATCTTGTTGATGTCGGCGACGTCGATGCCGAAGCCCTTCATGAAGCCCTGGTTGCGCAGGACGTCGACCGACGGCTGCGACGGGGTGAGGTTGAGGAAGGCGATCTTGGCGTCCTTGGCGGCGTCGCCAAGCGTTGCGGCCGCCCATTTGCCGATCAGTTCGCCGGCCAGCAGGTTGTCGGTGGCAAAGGTCTGGTCGGCGGCGTCGATCGGCTCGAGCGGCGTGTCAAGGGCGATGACCAGCAGGCCGGCGTCGCGGGCCTTCTGGACGGCCGGGACGATGCCCTTGGTATCGGACGCCGTCAGCAGGATACCCTTGGCGCCGTCGGCGATGCAGGTTTCAATGGCTGCGACCTGGCTTTCGCTGTCGCCGTCAACCTTGCCGGCATAGGCCTTGAGCGTCACGCCGAGTTCCGTGGCCTTGGCGGTCGCGCCTTCCTTCATCTTGACGAAGAAGGGGTTGGTGTCGGTCTTGGTGATCAGGCAGGCCGAAACGTCGGCGGCGCTGGCCGGAGCAGCAAAGACGGTGCCGAGTGCCAGGGCAGCAAGCGAGGCGGCGAATAGAGACTTCTTCATGTGATTCCTCCCGAAAAACGACAGATCCGGACCCTCCGGACCGTGAACGTGGTCCCAAGCGCTCCCACGCCGGGCCGGCGATCCTCATCGAGGCCGCCTTTTCTCCACGCCCCATTTAGAACATCAGCAGATTTGCCTTGTCAATAAATAAATCCAGTTGAATTATTAATTCGCTGTGACATGCTGCCAGCCACGATCTATAAGATTGCCGGGAGCGACCGAAGGGAGGGGCGACCATGGCACTGTCGGAAAACGCGAGCACGTCGAGCGAGCAATCGCCGTCGACCACTGCTGCCGGCGGGGCCAACCAGGTGCGCGTGCGCGCCTATAACGAACGGCTGGTGCTGTCGCACGTCCGCCGCAACAGCGGCGTGTCCAAGGCCGAGATCGCCAGGCTGACGGGGTTATCGGCTCAGACCGTCTCGGTCATCATGCGGGCCCTGGAAAAGGACGGTCTGCTGATCCGCGGCAAGCCGGTGCGCGGCCGGGTGGGCCAGCCTTCGGTACCGATGCACCTCAATCCCGACGCCGTGCTTTCCTTCGGCGTCAAGATCGGCCGCCGCAGCGCCGACCTCGTCCTGATGGACTTCGTCGGCAAGATCCGCCTCAACCGCCATCTCACCTATCCCTACCCCAACCCGACGGAGATCCTTGCCTTCCTGCTGGACAAGATCGCAGAGCTGGAACAGCAGCTTTCGCCGTCGCAGCGCAACGCGATCGCCGGCGTCGGCATCGCCGCCCCCTTCGAGCTGTGGAACTGGGCACGCGAGGTCGGTGCGCCGGAAGGGGCGATGGAGGCCTGGCGTGGTTTCGACCTGCAGGCGGAAGTCGCTGCCCGCGTATCGTACCCCGTCTACCTGCAGAACGACGCCACCAGCGCCTGCGGGGCCGAACTGGTCTTCGGCGTGGGACCGCGTTATCCGGATTTCGTTTTTTTACATCGGCTCCTTCATCGGCGGCGGTATCGTGCTCAATTCCTCGGTGTTCGTCGGCCGCACCGGAACCGCGGGCGCAATCGGCCCGCTGCCGGTGCGCAACAAGCATGGCGAGACCCGGCAGCTGCTGGAGATCGCCTCGATCTTCGTGCTCGAACGCCTGCTGCGCGAGCGCGGCATCGACCCGCAGCCGCTCTGGTATGATTCCAAGGACTGGATCGATTTCGGCGAGCCGCTGGACATCTGGATCCGCGACTGTGCCGCAGCGCTTGCCCAGGCGATCATCGCCGCCAGCTCGATCATCGACTTTTCCGCCGCCATCATCGACGGCGGTTTTCCCGAATGGGTCCGGGCCCGGCTGGTCAGCGCCACGATCGAGGAGATCGGCAAGCTCGACCTGCAGGGCATCGTGTTCCCCGACATCATCGAGGGCGCGGTGGGCGCCCAGGCGCGCGCCATCGGCGGCGCCAGTCTGCCGATCTTCGCCCGCTACCTCATCGACCAGACCGTCTTGTTTAAGGAAATCGAAAATGCTGAAGGGAATTGACCCAATCCTGAGTCCCGAGCTTCTGGCGACGCTACGCGCCATGGGGCACGGAGACGAAATCGCCATCGTCGACGGCAACTATCCGGCGCTCGAACACGGCCGGCGGCTGATCCGCCTTGACGGCCACGGCATCGTCGCTGTGGTCAACGCCATCCTCACCCTCCTGCCGATCGACGATTTCGTCCCCGAGGCGATTTTTCGCTCGACGGTCGGCACTGACGCCGAACGGCTCGACCCGATCCATCAGCAGCTCATCGCCTGCTGCGCCCGCCACGAGCCCGAGCGTCGGGTCGTGCCGCTGGTCGGCCAGGACTTCTATGGAAGGGTGAAGGCGGCCCATGCCGTCGTCCAGACGGGCGAACCGGCGCTCTATGCCAACATGATCCTGCGCAAAGGCGTGATCTATCCGGCGAAATGACAGCGCGCCGGCCATGGCGCGGGCGCTCAGGTGTCCGCGGGCGCCAGCACCTTGAGCTCTCCCGGATGCAGGCGGATTTCGACGTTGCGCGGCATGCGGACGAGCTCGCCGTCGATGACGCAGAGCGCGCCGTGGCGGCGCTTGGGGAAGTGTAGCCGGACGACTTCCGCGGTGGTGGCGCTCACCGCCTCATTGTCCTTCAGCCTGCCGCGCAGGATATCGAACGCGAGCTTGGCAACGCCGATCGGCTTCAGCGAATCCGCCAGATAGACGCCGAGCTTGCCGGTGGTCAGGTTGTCGGCGAAGAACAGCGGATTCTCACCGAAAGGATTGTTGGACACCGAGATCGCCGACACCACCCGGTGCTCGTTGCGACCGTCATGGTCGATGTCGAAGATCACCTCGAAGCGCGACGGACGGAGCATCACACCGAAGGCGGCACGGGTGCTTGCCCGCATCTTGCCGAGCCTCGAGGCGAAGTTCATCGCATTGCGCATCCGCACCAGGCGGGCATGCAGACCGGCGGAAAACTGGTGAATGAAGGGGCGATCGTTGACGGTGGCGATGTCGACCGCCTGCACCCTGCCCGCGGCCAGCGTTTCGAGAACGGCGTAGATGTCGAGCGGCAGCTTCAGCGAGCGGGCGAAGAGGTTCATCGTTCCCGCCGGGACGACACCCAGCGGTATGCCCGCCTTCCAGGCGATGCCGGCGGCAGCGGAGACCGTGCCGTCGCCGCCCCCGGCGATCAGCGCATCAATGCCCTCCTCACGCGCCGCGGCCTCCAGCTGCTCGACGACGTCGCGCCCGGCGACGACGGAGAAGGAGATGTCATGGCCGGCGGCACGGAAAATCTCTTCCGCCCGAGCGCAATAGGCCTCCATGTCGGTGGTCTTGAACGTACCGCCGTCCCGGTTGAAAACCGCTTTGAGTTTCATGAATCCTTTTCCGCCCCGCCAGCCGGCGGGGAGTCCGCGTTTGGGCAGCGCAGGTCAACGCGGCGCGCCCTGAATGGTTTCGTCGTCCATCGTGAAAATCGGATTCCGGCGGGCGAAAATCAAGCGGGAGGGCACGCAGCCTTTGCGGCACCGCACAAAAACATGATAGTCGTCAAATCACTTCCGCAGCGTTTCACGCAGCCGGCACGCCCGGATGCCTCTCACCAGACCGTTCCTCCCCTGTCCTTTCTCGACTGCGACGACGCAGTCGACCCAAGGTGATCGCATGACCGACTGCACTGCCCTTTGCCCCGAGCTCGGGACCGGCGCCGAAACGGCCGCCGCCGCGCCGGCTCTGACGCCGTTGATGATGATCCTGATCGAGATCGCACTCGCCGCCGGCGGTTTTGGCATCGGCACCGGGGAATTCGTCATCATGGGCCTCTTGCCGGAGGTGGCCACGACCTATGGCGTCAGCGTTCCCGAAGCCGGCCGGGTGATCAGCGCCTATGCGCTCGGCGTCGTGATCGGCGCGCCGATCATCGCCGTGCTCGCGGCAAAACTGTCGCGCCGCACCCTGCTTCTGCTGCTGATGGGCGTCTTTGCCATCGGCAACGTGACCAGCGCGCTGGCCCCCGGCTTCCTTTCCTTCACCGCCCTGCGCTTCATCACCGGCCTGCCGCACGGCGCCTATTTCGGCGTTGCCGCGCTGGTCGCCGCCTCGATGGTGCCGCCGCACAGGCGCGCCCGGGCCGTCGGGCGTGTCATGCTCGGCCTCACCATCGCCACCCTGATCGGCACGCCGATCGCCACCGTCCTCGGCCAGATGATGAGCTGGCGGGCGGCCTTCCTGATGGTGGGCGCGATCGGCGCCCTGACCATGATTCTGATCGCCCTCTACCTGCCCAGGGACAAGGTGGCGGAAGGCGCCAGCATCCGCCGCGAACTCGGCGCGTTCGGCCGGTTGCAGGTCTGGCTTTCGCTCGCTGTCGCGGCCGTCGGCTTTGGCGGCATGTTCTCGATCTTCAGCTATATCGCCAAGACGACGACCGATACGGCGGGCCTTCCGGCCAGCATGGTGGCGATCGTTCTGGCGCTGTTCGGCATCGGCATGAATGTCGGCAATGTCGTGGGCAGCCGCATGGCCGACTATTCGCTGAAGGGCACGATCGGCGGCATGCTCGCCTTCAATGTGGTGCTGATGAGCGTTTTCGCTGACCGCCCACGACCAGTCATGCTGTGCATCTGCGTCTTCCTCACCGGCTGCGGCTTTGCCGCCTGCCCTGCCGTGCAGACCCGGCTGATGGATGTCGCAGCCGATGCCCAGACGCTCGCCGCCGCCTCCAACCACTCGGCCTTCAACATCGCCAATGCGCTGGGCGCCTGGCTCGGCGGCCTGGTGATCACCTGGGGCTATGGCTACGGCGCGACCGGTTTCGTCGGCGCCGCGCTCTCGGCGCTGGGCCTCGCGGTCTTCCTGGTCTCGGTCCTGATCGAAAATCGCAGCTCAGGCCGCTGAGCGCGCATCCGTATCGGCATCATCCGCCTGCTTGGCCTGCAAGGACACCGTCTTCACCCCGTTCCGGCAGGCGACATGCGCCTGGCCCCAGGCGTCGAGCGCCAGGATCACCGGCTCAAGGCTGAGGCCGAGCGGCGTCAGCGCGTAGTCGACGCGCGGCGGCACGACGGGAAAGACCTTGCGCGAAACGATGCCGGCTTCTTCGAGCTCGCGCAGCTGTTTGGTCAGCATCCGCTGCGTGACGGCCGAGAGCCTGCGCCTCAGTTCGTTGAAGCGCAGCGTGCCGTCGTTCAGCAGATGATAGAGGATCACGCCCTTCCACTTGCCATCGAGCAGGCTCAGGGTGGACTCGACAGGACAGCCGGGGAAATTGTTGGTGAGTTTGGCGCGCGGCCGGGACATGGACAGTATCCTTCTTGATACTACATACAATTTCTGTCGCTATAGACATAAAATGTGCATTCTTGCGTCGAGCGAATATACGTATCAATTGAAGGGCGTGCAAACCCCTCAAGGAGACCTTCCATGCGCGCAGTCGGCTATCTGACACCCCAACCCATCGCCGCCGAGACTTCCCTAGTCGATATCGACCTCCCCGTTCCGGAAGCCATGGGCCATGACCTGCTGGTCGAGGTGAAGGCCGTTTCGGTCAATCCGGTCGACACCAAGGTCCGTTCCGCCGCCCAGCCCGAACCCGGCCAGCATCGCATTCTCGGCTATGACGCCGCGGGCGTGGTCAAGGCGGTCGGCGAGAAGGTCACCCTGTTCAAGCCGGGCGACGAAGTGTTCTATGCCGGCGTGATCAACCGTCCGGGCACCAACAGCGAATTCCACCTGGTGGACGAGCGCATCGTCGGCCTGAAGCCGAAGACACTCAGCTTCGCCGAAGCGGCGGCCATCCCGCTGACCGCCATCACGGCCTACGAAACGCTGTTTCACCGCCTCAAGGTGCATGACAAGGTGGCCGGCGCCAACAACGCCCTGCTGGTCACCGGCGGCGCCGGCGGCGTCGGCTCGATGGCGATCCAGCTCGCCCGGTCGCTGACCAATCTCACCATCATCACCACGACGTCGCGGCCGGAAACCAGCCAGTGGGTCAAGGATCTCGGCGCCCATCACGTGCTGGATCACAGCAATGCGCTGGCGCCGCAATATGCGGCACTCGACATCGGCGCGCCGGCCTTCGTCTTCTCGGTCACCCGCAGCGACCTGCACGTGACAGACCTCCAGGCGATCATCGCGCCGCAGGGCCGCTTCGGTATCATCGACGACATCAAGGGCGGCTTCGACGTCATGCCATTCAAGGGCAAGGCGGTTTCGATCCACTGGGAATCGATGTTCACCCGCGCCGTCTTCCAGACCGCCGACATGATCGAGCAGCACAAGCTGCTCACGCATGTCGCCGAACTGGTGGACACCGGCCAGATCCGCACCACGCTGACCGAAACGCTCGGCACGATCAACGCCGCCAACCTGAAGAAGGCGCATGCGCTGATCGAATCGGGCCGCACCAAGGGCAAGATCGTGCTCGAAGGCTTCTGACGAGCGGAGCGAGGCGGGTCGTCCGCCTCGCTGTCCGTCCGACAATGTCATATATTGTGCTATTTCTGTTATTCATCTAGACTCTGTGGCAGTTGGAGAGCTTGCCATGAACGTCTCGCTGGGCGAACGCTGGGAAAAATTCGTCGAGAATACCGTGCAATCGGGCCGCTACGGTTCGGCCAGCGAGGTCGTGCGCGAAGGCCTGAGACTGGTCGAGGAACGCGAGGCCAAGCTGTCGGCATTGCGCGACACACTGGATCGCTCGATTGCCGCCGGCGGCGAGCTCGGCGACGACGCTTTGGACGCGGCGCTTGAGAAGAAGACCGCTGAACTGACCGCCAAGGGCGACTGACTTGCCCCGGCTCCGCTATCTCGACAGCGCAAGGGCCGATTTCGTTTCGATACTCGAGTATGTCTATCGCGAGAGCGGGGACATCGCTCTGGCAAGGCAATTCGTCGAAAGGCTGCGCGGGCAATGCCGGCACTTGGCAAGCCTGCCGGGCCATATGGGTCGACCACGGCCTGAACTGCGACCCGATGTTCGCAGCATTGCCTCCGGTTCCTACGTGATCTTCTTCCGCTATGTGGGCGACGACTTCCAGGTGATCAATGTTCTGGAGGGACACCGCGACATCGACGCCTATTTCGGTAAGACGGAATAGCTCACCCCTTGACCGCCGGCAGCTTCAGCGGGCCGCCGGTCTTGACGCTGCGGATGGCGAAGTTGGACTGTATGTCGGTGACATGCGGCAGTACCAGCAGCTTGTCGGTCAGAAGCGCCTCATAGGCCGCCAGGTTTTCCACCACGACTTCGGCCATGAAGTCCGAGTGGCCGGAAATCATGTAGCAACCGACCACTTCCGGCAGATCCTGCAGCGCCTGCTGGAAGGCCTGGGCATGTTCGCGGGTGTGATGCGCCACCTTGAAGGCGACGAAGACCGTCAGTTCAAGGCCCAGCGCCCGCCGGTCCAGGTCGGCCCGGTAGCCGCGGATGATGCCGGCCTGCTCCAGCATGCGGACCCGGCGCAGGCAGGGCGACGGCGACAGGTTGACCCTTTCGGCGATCTCGACATTGGTCGCCCGCGCATCGGCCTGCAGCGCTTCAAGGATGGCCAGATCGAATTTGTCGAGTTTTGGCATTTTTGAAACCCCTGCTCCGGATCTGCGCAATTTTCTGTCAATCCTGGCATTCAGGCAAGCGCAAATGGCAAGGACATGTCACGGCCAGCGAGGCTATCGTGGCA
>JAHRYZ010000079.1 GCA_020621905.1 Rhizobium sp. | reverse complement strand
TGGACGGTGACAACCGCACGCCGTTCGACGGCGGCACGGTGTCGAAGGACGAAGGCATTCACGGCTTTCGCGGCGTGACCATGCGGCTGCGCGACGAAGGGGCGACGGGCGAACTGCTGACCTTCATGGGCTACCAGCCGGTCGATCGCCATGGCGACATGATCCGCTACGCCATTCCCGGCGGCAACGGCGCCGACACCGTCGACCTCGAAGTCATTCCGGGCGCCGCCCGCGCCTTCCAGGGGGCAGGCTCCGTGCACCATGTGGCCTTCTCGGTCGAGGACCGCGCGGCCCAGCTCGAAGTCCGCAAGGCGCTGCTCGACACCGGCTACAATGTCACGCCGGTCATCGACCGCGACTACTTCTGGGCGATCTATTTCCGCACGCCAGGCGGCGTGTTGTTCGAGATCGCCACCAACGAGCCGGGCTTCAACCGCGACGAGGATACCGCCCATCTCGGCGAGGCGCTGAAATTGCCGACCCGCTACCAGCAGTACCGGTCGCAGATTGAGGCGCACCTGCCGGCGATCAAGGATTGACGCTTCAGGGGCCGGCTCTTCCGGTCGGCCCCACGCATTTTCACCCTTCAAGGAGGCCCCATCGTGTCCCTTCAGAGCTACCATCATCTCTACCGCGCGCCCGAGGGCGATGCGCCGGTCGTATTCACCTTTCACGGCACGGGCAGCGACGAGCAGCAGTTCGCCGGGCTCGTTTCGCAGATCCTGCCGAAAGCCGGCATCGTCTCGCCGCGCGGCGATGTCTCGGAATTCGGGGCGAACCGCTTCTTCCGCCGCAAGGCCGAGGGCGTCTACGACATGGACGATCTTGCCCTTCGCACCGAGGCGATGATCGGCTTCATCCGCGCACAGAAGGAACGCCATCCCGGCGCGCCCACCTATGCGCTCGGCTATTCGAACGGCGCGAACATCCTGGCCTCCGCCCTGTTCAAGGCGCCGGAACTGTTCGATCGCGTCGTGCTGATGCATCCGCTGATCCCCTGGACGCCGGCCGCCCAGCCAGGCCTTGCGGGCAAGGACATCCTGGTGACCGCCGGCGAGCGCGATCCGATCTGCCCGATGCCGGGCACGCGGGCGCTGATTGGCTATTTCGAAGCCCAGGGCGCCAGGGTCGAGACCTTCGTCCATCCGGGCGGGCACGACGTGCCGGCGGCGGAAGTCGACGCGGTCGCTCGCTTCCTGCAGGCCTGATACAGTCCGGCCGGGTGGAACGCATCCGGCCGTCCGCTCGTTGCCCCCTGACCATTGACGGCTGGGCCGCGAGCCTCTTTCCTGACATCACACGGCAAGGCATCCGCGCCACCGGCGCCAAAGCACGAGGAGAACCACATGACGAAACTGATCGGTATTTCGGGCAGCCTCCGGAAGGGTTCGCTCAACGCCTCGCTGCTGCGGGCGGCAGCCGGCCTGGTGCCGGACGGCGCGGAGCTTGCCATCGGCACGATCCGGGGCATCCCGCTCTATGACGGCGACCTGGAGGCGGAGCACGGCATTCCGGAGGCGGTCACCGCCCTGAAAGACGCGATCGCGGCCGCCGACGGCCTGGTTCTCGTCACGCCGGAATACAACAATTCGATCCCCGGCGTGTTCAAGAACGCCATCGACTGGCTGTCGCGGCCGTCGTCCGACATCGAGCGCATCTTCGGCGGCAAGCCCGTGGCGCTGATGGGTGCCTCGCCGGGCGGGTTCGGCACCATCCTCTCGCAGAATGCGTGGCTGCCGGTGCTGCGCACGCTCGGAACCGAGCTCTGGTCCGGCCGGCTGTTGGTGTCGCGCGCATCGGGCGTCTTCGATGCGGACGGCAACCTCACCGATCCGAAGATCCAGGAACAGCTGCAGACGTTCCTGAAGGGCTTTGCCGACTTCGCCGGCTCTACCGGTTCCCGATGAGCATGCGATAGCGGAACTGGTCGATGACGACGGCGAGGATGAGCAGCGAACCCAGCAGCACCATCTGCATGTAGGAGCCGATCTGCATGAGGTTCATGCCGTTCTGCACCAGCACGATGAAGAAGGCGCCCAGCACGACGCTTTCCACCCGGCCGATACCGCCGCGCAACGACACGCCGGCGATGACGCAAGCCGCAATCGATTCCAGCGCGATCGTGCCGCCCAGATTGGTCTCACCACTCTCGACGCGGGCGGTGAGCAGCACGCCGGCGACCGATGCCAAAAGGGCGCAGAGGATATAGGCGAGGAACAGCGTGCGCTTGGTGTTGATGCCGGAGAGGTTGGCGGCCTTGATGTTGCCGCCGATGGCATAGATGCGGGCGCCGCTTCGGGTGCGGTTCATCAGGATCCACATGCCGACGATGGCAACGATCGCCACCAGGACCGGGACCGGCACGCCGAAGATGCGGCCGAAGCCGAAGAAATCGCCGAATTCGTAAGGCAGATTGCCGATCGGCACACCGCCGGTCAGGTAGAGCGCGATGCCCGCGCCGACCGACTGCGCGCCCAGCGTCATGATGAAGGGCGAGACGCCGAACTGGGCGATGCCGAGGCCGTTCAGCGAACCGATCGCGAGCGCGGCGAGGAAGCCCGAGAGCACGCCGAGCAGGATGACGAGCCAGACCATGTCGGGAAACTGGGCGGCGAAGTAGACCATGACCGATGCGGCGACGACGGAGGTGAGCGCGATCGACGTGCCGACCGCCAGATCGAAGCCGCCGGTGACCAGGACCAGCATCTGCCCCAGCGAGACAAGCACGAGATAGACCGACTGGCGCGCCACGTTGGTGAGGTTGTCGAGCGTCAGGAACTGTTTCGAGGCGAGCGTGAAGAGGATGAGGGCCGCCACGAGGAAGAAAGGCAGCACGCCGAGCTTGATGAAGACGGCCTTGAGCGCCGAAAGAGCGGAGAAGGTTGGCTTGGCGTCGGCAGTCGACGCGGTGTCCAGCTGGGTGTTCATGCTGATTTTCTTTCCTGGTCGAAGAAGGCGCCGAGAACCGCCTGTTCCTGAATGGCATCACCTTCGAACTCCGCCGAGATCCGGCCGTTGCGGAAGACGATCAGGCGATGGGCGAGATGCATGGCCTCGGGGAGGTCGGAGGAGATCACCACGACGGCCTTGCCGGCCTCGGCGATCGCCTTGATGATGCGATAGAGCGCGGCACGCGTGCCGACGTCGACGCCGACGGTCGGTTCGTCGAAGATGTAGATGTCGTAGTCCTCGCCGAAACTCTTGCCGAACAGGATCTTCTGCTGGTTGCCGCCGGAGAGCTTCGAAGCGGTGCGCTCGAGGAAGGCCTCGCTGAGATCGACCTTGCGGCCGATCCCGCTGGTCAGGGACTTGACGCCGCCGGGCGAGATCAGGCCGAGGCCGGCATTGGTTTCGCGACGGTTGAGCACCGAAAGGGCGATGTTGGTGCGGGCGGAGGCGCCGAGCAGCAGGCCTTCCTCCTTGCGGTCGGAGGGCAGGAAGAAGACGCCGTCCTGCAGCAGCCTGCGCGTCGGTGCGCCGGTGCGGTCATGGCCATGGACACTCACCGTGCCGCCTTCGACCGGCAGCAGGCCCATGACGGCGCGGAAGGTGCGCGACTTGCCGGAGCCGACGAGGCCGGCCACGCCGAGAACTTCGCCGCGCCGGACATCGATGTCGACGCCGTCAACGCCCCAGGCCTTCAGGCCGCGGATCGACAGCACCGGCTCGGCCTGCGTCTTGCGTTCGATATGCGGATAGATCTCGTCCATCTTTCGCCCGGTCATCATTTCGACCAGTACCGTTTCCGACAGGTTCTCGGCGCTGATCGTGCCGATCAGCCGGCCGTCGCGCAGCACGGTGATGCGGTTGGCGATCGCCTTGAATTCCTGGATGCGGTGGGAAATGTAGACGATGCCGACGCCCTTGGCCTTGGCCTGACCGATGAATTCGAACAGCTTCTCCGTCTCGCGTTCGGTCAGCGAGGCGGTCGGCTCGTCGAGGATCAGGATGCGGGCTTCCTGGTGCAGCGCCTTGGCGATCTCCACCATCTGCTGTTCGGCGCGCGACAGCGAGATCACCGAACGGCGAACGTCGATGGCGAAGCCAAGGCCGGCAAAGAGCGCACGGGCTTCCTCGACCATGCCGCGGCGGTCGACCAGGCCCATCTTGCGCGGTTCCTGGCCGAGGAAGATGTTTTCCGACGTCATGGTCGGGACCAGGGAAAATTCCTGGAACACGGCGCCGATGCCGGCTGCCCGCGCGTCCTTGACCGAAGAAAAGTGCTTCTCTTCACCGTCGATGCGGATCACCCCCTCGGTCGGCGTGGTGACGCCGGCAAGGATGGAGATCAGTGTCGATTTTCCGGCTCCGTTCTCGCCGAACAGCACGTGCACTTCGCCGCGTTCGAGCGAGAAGTCGACGCCGTCCAGCGCGCGCACGCCCGGATAGGACTTGGCGATGCCGGTCATTTCGACAAGAGGTGAGCTCAAGGCCATCCGCATCGATCCGTGAAGTCATATTGCCTGAAAAATGGGGCGGATCCGGCGCATTCGCGCGCCGGATCCCTGGAGTATCAGTTGACCGAAAAGACCGGCTTGAAGCCGTCCGGCGGCAGGATGTTGGCCTGCGGCACGCTTTCGACATTCGACGGATCGACGACGAAGATCTTCGGGCCGACGTGCTTCACCAGTTCCTTGCCTTCAAGGGCGCGCACGGCCTGATCGATGGCGATGCGGCCCTGGATGACCATGGAATCGGCCGGAGCCGCCAGGATGAAGCCGCGCTTGATGCCTTCGTAGACGCCGGGCGTCATGTAGAAGGCGAGCAGGTCGACCTTGCCCTTGAGGCCGCGTTCGCGGATCAGGCCCTGGGCCGCTTCGGCGGTGACGGCAGTGCCGGCGACGTAGCGCACGTCAGGCTCGGCCTGGAGCACGTCTTCGACGAGCTTCAGCTGGGCTTCCTTGCCGGTGTCGCCGTATTTCGGCTCGAGCGCCTTGACGGCCGAACCCTTGATCGCTTCGAGGAAGCCCTTGTTGGCGGCCTCGACCCAGCCGGCGCCGGCCGAAACTCCGACCTTCACTTTTCGGAACCGGCCGGATCTTCTTGGCGAGATAGGCGCCGGTCTCGTAACCCATGGTGTAGGAGACGAGCGACTTGCGTCAGGTCCGGCGAGGACATGCCGCGATGACGTCGATGACCGGGATGTTCTTCTTCTGATTTCGCTGGCGAGGTTGTTCAGCCGTCAAACGAGATCGCGCCGATGACCACGGCCTGGGCGCCACCGGAAACGCAGTCTTCGATCTGGCTGATCTGCTTGTTGAGCTCGGTGTAGCCGCCGGCCTCGACGAGGTTCATCTTGACGCCGAGGTCCTTGGCCTGTTCGGCGACGCCATAGTCGACGCCGAGCCAGTAGGCGTCCTTCATGTGCGGGAAGGAGACGCAGATGTTCCACGGCTTCTCCGCCTTCTCGAGCGGCGAGTAGGACACGTCGACCGACTTGCCGTCGGCGGCGAAGGCCGGCCGATCGCCTGGGCCGGGTAAGATACCAGCCTCGGCAGCACTGGTTGGCAACGGCAAGCGCCAGAGCGGGCTTGCAAGGCCATTAGATCTTGCTCTTATGATCGTTCCCCTGTTTGAAGTCTTTGGCTGCGTGGTCAGAAAAGCGCGCGGATCTGGTCGACCAGCGCGGCCCGGTCCTTCCGGGCGGTCAGGGCGGTTTCCATGTCCACCTTGACGAAACGGGTTGGCGTATGCGGCTGCAGCTGGCCGATCAGATCCATGTCGGCGGAGATCACCGTGCCGAGCATGAAATAGCCGCCGCCGGAGACGGCATCGCGATGCAGGATGATCGGCTCGGTGCCGCCCGGCACCTGGATGGAGCCGTAAGGGTAGCAGGCGTCAACGATGTTCGAAGGATCCGAGCCCGCGCCGAAGGGCGGGACGCGATCGACGAAGTCGAGCTTGCGGCCGCCGCGGAAGCGGTAACCCATGCGGTCGGCCTCGGGCGCCACCTTCCAGGTGTCCTCGAAGAAGTTCCTGCCCGCCTCGTCGGTGAGGCGGTGCCAGTAGAGGCCCGGTAGCACGCGCAGTTCGGCCGGCATGCCCGGCCGGCGGCGCAGGTTTTCGGGAATGGACTTGCCCTCGACCGCCTCGCCGGCGGTGCCGACCGGCAGTTCGTCGCCGACGGCGATCGGCCGGCCCTTGAAACCGCCGAGCGCGCCGATGGCATAGGTCGAGCGCGAACCGAGCGCCAGCGGTACGTCGATGCCGCCGGAGACGGCGATATAGATGCGTGCGCCGGTCTTCAGGAAATCGAAGGTCAGAACCTGGCCGGCCTTGACCTTGAAGGCGGTCCAGCCCGGCTTTTCCTCGCCGTCGACCTTGATCGGCATGTCGGCGCCAGTGACGGCGACCATGGCGTCTTCGGTGAATTCCAGCTTCGGGCCGATGAACACGGCTTCGAGGCCGGCGGCCCCTTCGTCATTGCCGACGAGCAGGTTGGCGGCCTTCAGCGCCAGCCGGTCCATGGCGCCGCCGAGCGGAATGCCGAGATGAAAGTAACCGGGGCGGCCGAGATCCTGGACGGAAGTGGCAAGTCCCTGATGGAGAACCTTAATGGCCATGGAGAACGCCCTCCAGCTTCGCGTTGTAGCCGTCGATGTCTTTCTGGAATTCACGCAGATCGAACTTCACCTCGCGGATCGGCGGGGCGAACCGGCCCTGGTCGACATCCTCGACGGCCTGGTCATAGGCTTCGCGATCGATCGGCTTGAACTTGACGATGTCGCCCGGACGGAAGAACACCATGAAGTCCTTGAGGTAGGAGGTGGTCTGGGTCGGGTCGTAGATCGGCATGGGGGTGATGCCGAACATCTGGTAGCCGCCGGCACCGCGCACCGAATAGATGCAGCCGAAGCAGCCGCCGTGGCCGACGGTCAGGCGCGGCGTGTCGGTGCGGGGACGCAGGTATTTCGGCACCTGGATCTGCCTTTGGCGCTCGACCATCTGGTACATGAAGGGCAGGCCCGAGACGAAGCCGACCATCGAGACGAACCAGGGCGAGCCGGAATGGGCGGCGACGAAGTCGTCGACCGAGCCGTAGTCGTTGATGCGGGCGGCGTATTCGAGATCGGTGCCGGTCGGCTCCTGGTGACGCTCGCGGAAGCGCATCAGCGTCTCGTGGGTCCACGGGTCGTTGTAGAAAACCGGGATCTCGACGATGCGGGTGGTGATCACCGGCTCGGACTTGGCGGCCGCCACTTCGATCGCCTGGACTTCCTTCAGGATGTCGTTCGGGTGAATGACGTCGGGGTCGAACTTGATCTGGAAGGAGGCGTTGGCCGGGCAGATTTCGGTCACGCCCTTGATCTTCGCTTCCTTGATGCCCGTGGTCATCGACAGCGAGTTGAAGAAGGCCTTGAGCGACATTTCCTCCGAGCATTCGACGAAGAGGTGTTCGTCACCTGAATGTATAGCGCATGGGCATCAGGCAACCTCCTGGATGCGATAAAGGCCTGGAAATCCGTTCCAGCCAGGGTTGAGGAACCGGGTGTGGATATCGCCCGAGGCGACTGACGGGTCGGCGGCAGGGCCGGTGGGCGAATGGTGGTGGCAAGGCCACAATCCGAGATTGTCGAGCGCATCGGCCAGCGGCGATGCAGGCGTCGCGGGTCTCGCCCCAGACGATCAGCTTGCCGAGCAGCGAGTCGTGAAGGGCGGACCGTAGCCTCGTAGAGCATGGTGTCGAAACGAACGCCCTCGCCGGTCAGGACGCCAGTTGTCTCTGATCGTGCGGGGCCCGGGCAGGAAGCCGCGCCCGGTCCTCGGCATGATCCGGCACTGATCATGGCCGCATACGGATGTCTTCCTGGCGTACCGACAGCTTCGCACCGCCGGCGACCCTGATCACCCTGCACGAGGTCGATGCCGGTGATCATCTCGGTGACCGGATGCTGACCGGATGCGGGCATTAACCTGATGAGCCAGAACTCGGCTCACCTCGCCGTAGAGATATTCGACGTGCCGGCGCCGCGGTAGTTGATCCGCGGGCAGCGCCACGGCGCTGGCGCAGAGTTCCTGGCGCACGTCTTCCGGCAGACGGAAGGAGGGCGCTTCTTCCCAGACCTTCTGGCGGCGACGCTGCAGCGAGCACTCGCGCTCGAAGCAATGGACGGCGTCCTCGCCGTCACCGAGGATCTGCACCTCGACGTGACGGGCACGGGTGATAACCTTTTCGACATAGAGGCCGCCGTCACCGAAGGCGGCAAGCGCCTCGGCCGAGGCCTGGGGGAAATGGCGCTCGAAATCGGCCATCGTCTCGGCAATGCGGATGCCTCGGCCACCGCCGCCGGCAGCGGCCTTGATCATGACCGGAAAGCCGATCTGCTCGACGATGGCGCAGGCCGTCTCGAGGTCGTCGATGCGTCCGTCCGAACCCGGCACGGTGGGCACGCCGGCGCGCTTGGCGACCTTGCGGGCCTCGACCTTGTCGCCGAGCAGGCTGATCGCCTCGGGCTTCGGGCCGATGAAGATCAGGCCGGCATCCTCGACGGCCTTCGCGAAGGCGGCGTTTTCCGAGAGGAAACCGTAGCCCGGATGGACGGCATCGACGCCGGTTTCCCTGGCAGCCTTGAGGACGGCTTCTATGTTGAGATAGGACTTGGCGGCGGACGGCGGACCAATCTCGACCGACTGGTCGGCAAGCCTGACGGCCAGCATGTCGCGGTCGGCGGCCGAGTGGACCTGAACGGTCCGGATGCCGAGCGCCTGGGCGGCGCGGATGATCCTCACCGCGATCTCGCCCCGATTGGCAATGAGGATCGAGCGGATGGTCATGCCTCGACCTCGGCAACCGGCTGGCCGGCCATGATCGGTTCCTGATCGTCGGCAACGAAGGTGATCTTGCCGGCGGCGTCAGCATGGACCTCGTGGAAGGTCTTCATCACCTCGATCAGGCCGATCACGTCACCGACAGCCACGCTGTCGCCATCGGCCTTGTAGGGAGCGGCATCCGGCGAGGGCTTGCGGTAGAAGGTGCCGGGGAGAGGCGATCTAATCTCGAGCTTGCTCATGGGGGTCTCCGGTTATCTGACGATTTCTGAAATGGGGGCGATGCGGATGCCCTCGGCGATCAGCGCTTCACGCATGTTGCGCACGATGTCCAAGGCGCCGAGCGTGTCGGAATGGAAGCAGATCGACTCGAAGGGCACTTCGATGTCCTTGCCGCTGACCGTGGTGACGAGACCTTCCCGGCAGGCGCGCACCACCTTGCGGGCGATCGCCATCGGGTCGGGGCGGCCGACGTCGCGGGTGAAGACGATCGAACCGCTCTCGTCGTAGTCGCGGTCGGCGTAGAATTCGCGCACCAGCGGTTGGCCGACCTCGAGCGCCGCGGTCTCGGTGGCGGAGCCCGCCATGCAGAACACATAGGCATTGGGGGCGACGGTGCGCATGTAGTGGACGAAGAGCTGGGCGAATTCCGGATTGACCGCCATTTCCATGTAGAGCGCGCCATGCGGCTTCACATGCTGGAGGGTGGCGCCGTGGCGTCGGGCGAATTCGCGGATCGCGCCGACCTGGTAGACGATGTCGTTGACCAGTTCGCGCGCCGTGCCGTTGATCTTGCGGCGGCCGAAACCCTGCAGGTCGTTGTAGCCCGGATGGGCGCCGATGCCGACGCCGTGCTCGACGGCGACACGCACGGTACGGTCCATCAGGTTCGGATCGCCGGCATGGAAACCGGCGGCGATGTTGGCGGAACTGATCAGTCCCATCAGGGCGCTGTCTTCGGTGTCGCCGACACGCCAGCGGCCGAAGGCCTCGCCCAGAGCACAATTGATGTCGACGACCTCGAGTGCCACTTTTCTTCCCTGTTCTGCCTGCATTTTGTGCACCGCAGCGCGATGCCTGCCTATTTGTCAGAAAACCGTAGGAAGAATTTTTTCATTTGAAAAATTCTATTTTCAGAAGGCCATTATCTGATATTTATATGATAGCGCATTGTCGTGAGACTGGAATTTTCGTCTGCGAATCAAGCCATTGGCGCGCATCCGAAAAGGAGAATTTCCCGATCCTGCAATCTTGGCGCTTTTCGTTCGTATTTTCAGATACTGGCTATTCCCGATTCAGAATGATGGATGCATGTCCCTATGCCTCAGACAGATCCGCTATTTCATCGCGACGGCGGAGGCCGGGCAGGTCTCGCAGGCCGCCGTGAACCTTTCGATCTCGCAGTCAGCCGTCACGACGGCCATCAAGGATCTGGAGGAGACCGTCGGCGCGGGGCTGTTCGAACGCACACCGCACGGCATGGAGCTGACGGCGGCGGGCCGGCGCTTCCTGTCGCAAGCCTACGA
Organism: Rhizobium sp.; assembly: GCA_020621905.1. Lineage (GTDB taxonomy): Bacteria > Pseudomonadota > Alphaproteobacteria > Rhizobiales > Rhizobiaceae > Allorhizobium. The sequence goes on along the minus strand of JAHRYZ010000079.1, from coordinate 5,962 downwards.
GATCCTGCAGAAGGTCGACGAGGCGACCAAGCTCAATCTCGTCACGGACGCGGTGACGGGTACGCTCAGCATCGCCACGACCTATACCGTCATCGGCTATTTCCTGCCGTTCCATATCGAGCGGATGAAGCGGCAGTTTCCCGGCATCGACATCCAGCTGTTCGAACTCAACCGGGAATCCGTCGAGGAAGGATTGCTGGCCAACCGCTACGACATCGCGGTGATGCTGACGTCCAACATCCTCAACCCGGAACTGACGACCGAGAAGCTGCTGAGCTCGCAGCGCCGCCTCTGGGTGCCGGCACGTCATCGGTTGCTTGCCGAGGAAAACGTCGGCCTGAAGGAAGTGGCCGAGGAGGACTACATCATGCTGACCGTGGACGAGGCGTCGCACAGCTCGCTCAAATACTGGAGCCAGACTCCCTATCTGCCGAAGATCACGCTTCGCACGTCCTCGGTCGAGGCCGTGCGCTCATTGGTGGCGAACAGCCAGGGGGTAGCCATCCTGTCCGACATGGTGCATCGCCCCTGGTCGCTCGAAGGCCGGAGGATCGAGACGATCTCGCTCGTCGACCCGATCCCTTCCATGGATGTCGGTCTCGCCTGGCGGCGGAATGCCGATTTTTCGCCTGCCATGGCAGCCGTGCGCTCCTATTTCCGGCGTTCCTTCAACGTTCCAGAATAGGCGTCGGGACCTTTCCGCCTGCGCCTGTTGCTGGCGCGGCAGACTTGCGCAAGGCCGGTCGGTGTGCCGGAAGGACTCGCCGAAACCGGGCGGCTCGCGGACTTGGCAGGCATAGGGATGACCGCTATGAGGACACCCAGGAGCATCCTCAAGTATACCCTCGAGCGCACCGAAACATTTAGCCAGGACATCAAGAAAAGCCGGTTCGTCGCCCATGCCACCCCGGTCGCGAGCGAGGACGAGGCCAGGTCTTTCATCGCCGCGGTGAGCGACCCTTCCGCCAATCACAACTGCTGGGCCTGGCGGGTGGGGCAGGCCTATCGCTTCAGCGACGACGGGGAGCCGAGCGGGACGGCCGGCAAACCTATGCTGCAGGCCATCGACGGACAGGCGCTGGATCGCGTCGCGGTCTTGGTCACGCGCTGGTTCGGCGGGATCCTGCTGGGCAGCGGCGGGCTGATGCGCGCCTATGGCGGCACGGCGGCGGCCTGCCTCAAAGCGGCAGCAAAGAGCGAGATCATTCAGCGGATCGAGGGCGAAATCGTCGCCGGTTTCTCCGACCTCGCCATGCTCAAGGCGCGGCTCGGCGCCCTGCCCGATCTCATCGTCATCAGCGAGGAATTCACCGCGACCGGCGCGGTGCTCACCGTGGCACTGCCCGAGGCGACGGCCGCTCAGGCCAACCGGCTGGTGACGGACCTCACCAGCGGGCGGGCCTTCGTCCGCTTCGGCGAGGGTGAGAACCCGTCCTAGTCCAGGCAAGAATCAGTGAATGGTATCCGGCGATTCGTCCCGCAGCAGATGCAATGCATCGGTGAGGGCCGCGACCAGGATATCGGTCAGTTCGTCGCCCTTGCTCTCGACCAGCATGGCCTGGATCGCGGCGTCCTGCTGCTCGAAGAAGTGATCCGGTTCATTCGTCATTTCATCAGTCCCTTCATGGTGCCGATTCGTCTGCATCGTTCAGGACTGTTAAACGCCGGCTGGCTTGCGCCGGGCTTTCACGCCCGGCGGCGTCCATAGGCCAGCAACGATGTCACGCGCCTGCCGGTTCCCCGCCTCCGGCGACGATCGTGCCGAACTTGGCGAAGAACTCGCCGGCGAGCTTCTTCGAGGTCGAATCGATCAACCGGCTGCCCAGCTGGGCGATCTTGCCGCCGACCTCGGCCTTCACCGTGTAGGTGAGGATCGTCGCATCCGGCCCTTCGGCTGCAAGCGACACGTCGGCGCCGCCCTTGGCAAAGCCGGCAAGCCCGCCTTTTCCCTCTCCGGCAATGGTATAGGAATGCGGCGGGTTGAGGTTCTGCAGCTCGACCGCACCCTCGAACTTCGCCTTGATCGGCCCGACCTTCAGCACGACCTTGGCCGTCATGGTGGTGTCGGAGGTCTTGTCCAGGCTCTCGCAGCCGGGGATCGCCTGGCGCAGGATCTCCGGGTCGTTCAAGGCCTGCCAGACGGTCTCCACCGGTGCTTCGATGCGTTCGCTGCCACTCATGTCCATGTCTGTGCTCCTCCCGTTCAGCGCCTGTCCGACACGGGCGCACCCCTCCCCGAGCGCGGCCGTGGACAAAAGAGCTTACAGGGCAAGGGGCAGATGGCAAGCGCCGCGTCGGGATGTTTCGGCGATCAGACGACGACGGCCTGTTCGACGCGGTCTTCGGTGCCGAAGAACTTCAGGTAGCGTTCGACCTCGGCCGGATCGCCGGTCGCCTTCTTCGGATTGTCGGAGAGCTTCACCGCCGGCCGGCCATTGGCCTCGCTGACCTTGCAGACCAGCGAAATCGGCTTCAGGCCCCGATCTCGCGCGGCGCGCAGCCGGCGAAGTCGTTGGTGAGGTTGGTGCCCCAGCCGAAGCTCATGCGCACCCGGCCCTCGAAATGGCGATAGGTGTCGATGATCGCGTCGACGTCGAGGCCGTCGGAGAAGATCAGCAGTTTCTGGCGCGGATCGCGTCCCATCTTCCTCCACCAGTCGATGATCTTCTCGCCGCCCTCGATCGGCGGGGCGCTGTCGGGGCGGAAGCCGGTCCAGTCGGCGACCCACTCCGGCGCATTGCGCAGAAAGGCGGCCGTGCCGTAGGTGTCCGGCAGCACGATCAGCAGATTGCCGCCGTAGAGGCGGTTCCAGTCACGCATGACGTTGTAGTTCGCGGCGAGCAGTTCCTCATCCGTCCTGGCGAGCGCGGCGGTGACCATCGGCAATTCGTGGGCGTTCGTGCCCACCGCCTCGAGGTCCGAATCCATGGCGAGCAGCACGTTGCTGGTGCCGGTGAAGGCCGGGCCGATGCCCTCCTTGAGCGCTTCCACACACCAGCGCTGCCACAGGAAGCTGTGACGACGACGGGTGCCGAAATCGGAGATGCGCAATCCAGGGAGTTCCCGCAGCCGTTCGACCTTGGCCCACATCTTGGCCTTAGCGCGGGCATAGAGCACGTCGAGGGTGAAGAGCCCCATGGTCTTGGCGACGGATCGCGACCGCAATTCGTTGATGATGGCAAGGGCCGGGATCTCCCACATCGTGGTTTCCATCCACTTGCCGTAGAAATGCAGGCTAAACTGGCCGTCCTTCTTCGACAGCTCGTATTCGGGCAGCTGGAACTTGGCGAGCCAGCTCAAGAATTCCGGCTCGAAGATCTGCTTGGTGCCGTAGAAGGTGTTACCCGCCAGCCATATCGCTTCCTTCTTGGTGAGGCGAAGCGAGCGGGCAAAATCGAGCTGCTCGCGCAATTCGCCCTCGTCGATTTCCTCGGCAAGACGGACGGTCGTGGTGCGGTTGATCAGGGTGAAGGTCGCGTCGACTTCCGGATAGAGCTTCCAGATCATCTGCAGCATGAGGAGCTTGTAGAAGTCCGTGTCGATCAGGCTGCGGACGATCGGATCGAGCTTCCAGCTGTGATTGAAGACTCTCGTCGCGATGTCGGTCTTGGTCATCGAGTGACTGCCCTGCAAGACGCGGCCGGGTCAGACCGCCCTGTCGGGACTCGCCCCGACCGTTTTCGCCGTCACTTATCGGGAATCCGACCGGCAAAGTCCATAGGGGGATCAGCGCTGGACCGGCGTGTTGTCCGCTGGCGAGGGAGCCGTCTCTTGAACCGGCTGGTTGGACGGGTTTTCGGGCGCAATGGAGTTGCCCCACCATTCGGCCGGGATCCAAACCACCATTGCAAGGACGATGCCGGCCAGAAGGACGATCAGCACGGGGCGACCGCGAAAGCCCTGGCGGGCCTCGGTCGCCGTCACCGTCTCGGGCCGCATGCCCCGCGTATGGCGATCGGTGCTGTCGGGCAGATCAATTCGGCTGTTCATCGGATTTCTCCCTGTTGTACCTAAGAGCGGCCGCTTGTGCGCGCCGCAGTCCCAGGTCAAACGGAGGGAGAGGCCGAAGGTTCCGTTCCCCGTCAGCGTCGATCAGTAGCCGGCGGTGCGATCCACGACGTGCTCAAGCGCTTCGCTCGACTCGAACCGGGCCATCTGCCGCTCGACATGGCGGAAGAGCGCGCCGACATCCGAGGCCGCGGCGGCATGCGGTGTGATCACGACATTGTCGAAGCCCCAGAGCGGGCTTTCCGGCGACAGCGGCTCCTGCTCGAAGACATCAAGCGAAGCCCCGCCCAACACGCCCTTCTCCAGCGCCGCGACGATGTCAGCTTCGACCTGACTACCACCGCGGCCGGCATTGACGAACACCGGTCTGCCGAGGGCCCCACCCTGGCGGAGCCTGGCAAAGAGGGACGCGTTGTAAAGGCCACGCGTGTCCGGCGTCAGCGGCAAGAGACCGACGAGGATGTCGGTCCGACCGAGAAAGGCGTCGATTCCGCTGGCGTCGAAGGTCCCGACGCCGTCGATCTGCCGCTTGCGCCGCGACCAGCCGATCACGTCGAAGCCCATCACCTTCAGCTTGCGCACAGCATCCTCCCCGAGCACGCCGAGGCCCATCACGCCGACCGTCACGTCGCGGGCTTCCGGCTGCGGCGAGAATTCGTTCCAGACGCGCTCGCGCTGCTGGCGGGCATAGGCAAGAACGCCGCGCAGGTGGGCGAGGCATTGCAGCACCACCCATTCGCTCATGCGGTCGGTCAGGCTGCGGTCGACGAAACGCACGACCGGCAGATCCGGCAAGGTGTAGGCCGAGAGGATGTGGTCGACGCCGGCGCCCCCGGAGAAGATCACCTTGAGGTCGCGCGCGCGATCGAACAGCGACGGATCGGGCTTCCACACAACGGCATACGGGACGCCGGAGAGATCACGGCCGGCATTTTCCGGATCGCCCATGTCGATCACCGGCCGGCCGGGAAAGGCTCCCTTCAGCGCTTCGACGACGCCGCTGCGCGCGAATTTGAGGTCGATGACGACGGCGTTCTGATCGGGCATGAAGGAAGATCCGTTACTGGCTGACGCCGCCGATCTCGACGGCTTCGAGGTTGAAGGCTGCGGCCATCAGCGCGCGCGTATAGTCGGCCTTGGGTGCCTGAAAGATCTCGGTCGCGGGGCCCTGCTCCACCACCTTGCCGGAGCGCAGGACGATCACTTCGTTGGCCAATGCTTTTACCACGCGCAGGTCGTGGCTGATGAACAGGTAGGCGAGATCGTGCTTCTTCTGCAGGTCGCGCAGCAGGTCGACCACCTGGGCCTGCACCGTCATGTCGAGCGCCGAGGTCGGCTCGTCGAGCATGACGAAGCGGGGCTTCAGCACCATGGCGCGGGCGATGGCGATGCGCTGGCGCTGGCCACCGGAAAACTCGTGCGGATAACGCCAGCGGGTGGCCGTGTCGAGGCCGACCTCGTCGAGCGCCCAGCAGACGCGGGCGTCGCGCTCGGCGGCCGACAGCGCCCGCTCATGCACCTTCAGCCCTTCGGCAATAATCTCGCCGACCGACATGCGGGGGCTGAGCGAGCCAAAGGGATCCTGGAAAACGATCTGAAGCCGGTCGCGCAGCGGACGCATCTCGGCAAAGGAATAGCCGTCGATGTCCTGGCCGATGAAGCTGATGCGGCCCTTGGACGAGATGAGGCGGGCGAGCGCCAGGCCGAGCGTCGTCTTGCCCGAGCCGGATTCGCCGACGACGCCAAGCGTCTGGCCGGCGCGCAGCACCATGTCCACCCCGTCGACCGCCTTCACGTGGTCGACCACCTTGCGCAGGAAGCCGGACTTGATGGGGAACCAGACGCGGATGTCGTCGCCCTGCATGACCACCGGCTTGGTCTCGTCCAGCATGGGCGGTTCGCCGCGCGGTTCGGAAGCCAGCAGTTTCTTCGTGTAGTCGTGGCGCGGGTTGGT
>JAHRYZ010000078.1 GCA_020621905.1 Rhizobium sp. | reverse complement strand
GTGGTGGAAGATCTCTCCCGCCTCGCCGGCGATCTCCTCGAGCGTCTCCAGGCAGTCGGAAACGAAGCCGGGGTTCATGATGGCGATGCGCTTGACGCCATCCTTGCCGAGCTTCTCCATCGTCTTGTCGGTATAGGGCTGCAGCCATTCTTCCGGTCCGAAGCGCGACTGGAAGGTCACCATGAACTTGTCCTTCGGCAGGCCGAGGCGTTCGCGCAGCAGGCGGCCGGTCTTCATGCAATGGCAATGATAGGGGTCGCCCTGCTTGAAATAGGATTGCGGAATGCCGTGGAACGAGGTGATCAGGATCTCCGGCTCCCAGTCGAGCGTCGCCAGCGTCTTTTCGACCGAGCGGGCCAGCGCGTCGATATAGGCCGGGTCGTCATGTTAGGGTGGCACGGTGCGGAGGGCCGGTTGCCAGCGCATCTTCATCAGGTGCTCGAAGGCCTTGTCGTTGACGGTCGCGGTGGTCGATGCGGCATATTGCGGATAGAGCGGGAAGAGCAGGATCTTCTCGCAGCCGGCGGCATGCAGCGCGTCGATCTTCGCGGCGATCGACGGTTGTCCGTAGCGCATCGCCCAGTCGACGATGACGTTGGGGTAGTCCTTCAGCGCTTCCGACATCAACTCGGCCTGGCTGCGCGTGTAGGTTCGCAGATAGCTCTCGTCCTTGTCCTTGTTCCAGATCGCCTCATAGGCCTTGCCGACCTTCTGCGGACGGGTGTTGAGGACGATGCCGAATAGGATCGGATACCATTTCCACGGCGACCATTCGATGACGCGCTTGTCCATCAGGAATTCCTTCAGGTAGCGCCGCATCGACGTGTAGTCGGTGCCGTCCGGTGTGCCGAGGTTGACGAGCAGCACGCCGACCTTGCCGAAGCGGACGGGCGGATGGTCGGAGGGCAGGTGGGAGGTATCGGCGGTCATTTCGATTTCCTGATGGTTTCGGTCGAGATCCATTACGTCGGATGAGCCTAAAGATCATCTCATAAAAGTAAAACCGGTTCAGAACCCGGACCGGTATGAACTCACGGTGCGGCATTACTCGGCGGGCAGTTCGGATTCTTCGCCGACACCGATGCGGTTCGGGTTTCAGCTTGTTGGCTTCGGCGATCTTCGTCCGCAGCATGCCGTCGCCATAGGTCGCGACGGCGATCTTCCACGGCCGCCACTGAGCGCGACCGTGTACTCTTGGCTGCAGTCGCAACGATCGGCGGGCGGCGGCGCGTGGTTGCAGGGGCTCGTTGTTGCCGGTGCGGCGCGCGCTGCATGCCCGGTCGTTGTCGCTGCTGGCGCGTGAGAAGACTTCAGATGCGGCCGTCGGTGTAGGGCTTGTAGGGGCTGTTCTTGGCGATGAAGTCGGCCAGCACGGTCTCGAGGCCCGGACCGAAGTCATAGGCATTCTGGCCGGCCGTGGCGAAGATCTTGTAGCCGTCGCCGCCGGCGCGCATGTAGTTGTTGGTGGCGACGCCGTAAAGCTTTTCGGGATCGAGAGCGACGAAGGCGTCGCCTTCCTTGACCTCGACCGAGACCACGCGGCTGCCAGCCGGCCTGGACTTGTCGAACGAGTATTTCAGGCCGGAGACCTGCGGGAAGCGCCCGGCGCCGTCCTCGATCTGGCTCAGACCGTTCTCCAGTGCCGCGACGATGTCGGAGCCCTTGAGCTTGAAGGTGGCGAGCGTGTTCTGGAAGGGCAGGACGGTGAGCGCCTCGCCCATGGTGACTGTTCCGGCATCGATCGATGCGCGCAGACCGCCCCCGTTCTGGATGGCGATCGTGACACCCTGGTCCTTGACGCGGTCGACCATGGCGTCGGCGACGAGGTTGCCCATCGAGCACTCGGCGGCGCGGCAGACTTCACGCGAGCCGTCGATCACGGCCGCGGTTTCGCCGATCTCCTTCTTCTTCAGTTCCTCGATCGGCGCGCCGAGTTCGGCCACCTTGGCGGTGTAGGCCGCATCCGGCGTGACCGAGGCATCGAGCAGCTTGGGAGCGCCTTCGGCGGTCTTCACCGCACCGGCGTCGTCGAACACCACCTTGAGGTCGCCGAGATACTTGGAATAGGCATAGGCCGTGACGATCGGCACGTCCTTGCCCGACGGGTTCTTCACCAGCGTCGGATAGGGGCCGGCGGCCTTCTCGTCGGTCGAGGAGAGGAGCGTGTGGCTGTGACCGCCGACGATCACGTCGATGCCGTCGACCGCTGCCGCGATGCGCTGATCGACGGTGTAGCCGACATGCGAGAGCAGGATGATCTTGTTGACGCCGGCCGCCTCGATCTCCTTCACGGCATCCTTCAGGTAACCGATCTCGTCGATGAAGAGCACGTCGTCGCCCGGCGACGAGGTTTCGTCGGTGTCGGTTGCGAGGACGGAAACGACCGCCACCTTTTCGCCGCCGAACTCCTTGATGATGTAGGGCTTGTACTTGTCGGCGATCGGCGTGTTGAGGCCGGCCAGCACATTGCCCGAGACCATCGGGAACTTCAGCGCTTCGATGAAGCGGGCCAGCTCTTCCGGACCGTCGTCGAATTCGTGATTGCCGATCGCCATGGCATCATAGCCGATGCCGTTCATGAACTCGGCGATCGGGGCGCTCTTGTAGGTGGTGTAGAAGAGCGAGCCTGGAACTGTCGCCGGCGTCGAGCACCAGCACATTGGCGTCCTTGAGTTCGGCCTTGCGGGTGTCGATGGCGGTCTTCATGCGGGCGACGCCGCCGAAGCACTCGTTCTTGCCGGCTTCCTCCGCCGAGCAGGTCGAATCGTACTTGTTGATCGCCTCGACACGCGAATGGAAGTCGTTGGTGTGCAGGATGTTCAGCTCGAAATCGGCAAGGGCACCACTGGCTGATAGGGCGAGCACGGAGGCGCTCAAGAGGCCAGATCGCAGGTGTTTCAACATCGCTTATCTCCTGTTTTCGCAATAGGGCCGCGAGGGCCGTCCGGCATTCCCGCGGCGTTTACAAAGTCTTTGGCGGCGGATGTTTTCATCAAGCGGGCATGACTGCAAGAGCAAATCCGCCGGGCGCCCGGGCCTGCGATGGCGACGGAACGCAAAACCGGCCGGCGTTTCCGCCGACCGGCTGTTGGTGCAGACTTGCTGGAACCTGTGCTCAGCCGCGGCGAGCAAGCGAGAACTGGGCGCCGCCGTCGGAGGTGCAGTTCAGCTGGTTCGGGGTGACCAAGGCGCAGTTGGCGCGTGTGGTCGTCTGCTTGATGTTCGAGTACAGGGTGATTTCGACCACGTTCGCGGACTGCATGGTATAGGAGCCCGTCGCCATGACCTTGTCGCTTCCGTCCGTCGTGCGCGTTTCCAGCCTTCCGCCGGCAAACGTGGATACCAGGCCGTTGGTGTCGACCCAGGCGCCGTCCACGGTCGGGGCCTGGCTGATCGCCGGCAGCGGCCGAGGACCGCTCGAATAGCAGGCGGATAGCGTTGCCGCGCATGCGCAAAGTTACAATGACCTGATCTTCTCCGCCCCCGTTTCATTCCGTCCGGGCGTCAGACCGCCTGGACATTTTATAAACCATGCCGCGAGGCATGGTGAAACCGCTCCGTTCAAGGCCTGATATTCAGGATTGGCAGCGACTTATGGGCGGCAGCAAAACGCCCACGCTTGGAGCGGCGGGCGCTTGTTCCTCTTCAGGCCGAATCCGGCAGGCGGATTCTTGAACTGCCAGGGATCCTTGGTGTCGATGTCCTCCGGGAAGAGGCCCGGACGACCGTCGAGCGGAGTCCAGTCGGTGTAGTGGCCTTCCACCGGGCCGAGATACTGCGACTGCACTTCGAGGCAGCGCTTGTAGTCGACTTCGTCGGCTTCGACGATGCCGGCCTTGGGGTTCTCTAGGGCCCAAACCATGCCGGCGAGAACGGCAGAGCTGACCTGCAGGCCGGTGGCGTTCTGGTAGGGCGCGATGCGGCGGGTTTCTTCCAGCGACAGGCGCGAGCCGTACCAGTAGGCGTTCTTCTCGTGGCCGTAGAGCAGCACGCCGAGTTCGTCGATGCCGTCCACCAGTTCGTTCTCGTCGAGGACGTGCAGCACCGGCTGGGCCGTGCCGCCATTGCCGAACATCTCGTGCAGCGAGAGCACGGCGTCATTGGCCGGATGGTAGGCGTAATGGCAGGTCGGGCGATAGGTCACTTCGCCGTCCTTGTCGCGGACGGTGTAGTAGTCGGCGATCGAGATCGACTCGTTGTGGGTGACGAGGAAGCCGTATTGCGGGCCGGGGGTCGGGCACCAGGTGCGCACGCGGGTGTTGGCGCCCGGTTGTTCGAGGTAGATCGCCGCCTTGCAGCCCTTCTTGTGCTTCTTGGCGTTCTTCGGCATCCAGTTCTCATGGGTGCCCCAGCGAGTTCGGCCGGCTGCAAATCCGAGATGAAGCCTCGACCGACCAGGTGTTCCAGAAGACGTTGAGCGGCTTCGGATTCTTGGTGAGCTGGGTGTCACGCTCGGCGATGTGGATGCCCTTGACGCCGAGCTTCTTCATCAGCTTGGCCCAGCCTTCGCGATCGTCCGCCGTCGGCTCTTCGAACTTCAGGCCGGTTTCGTTGGCGAGGTTGACGAGCGCCTGCTTGACGAACCACGAGACCATGCCCGGGTTTGCGCCGCAGGTGGAGACGGCGGTGGTGCCGCCCGGATTCTTCTTCTTCTCGGCGCGAAGGTTTCGCGCAGCGCATAGTTGGTGCGCTCGGAATTCTTCATGTTCTTGTCGAAATAGAAGCCGAGCCACGGCTCGACCACGGTGTCGATGTAGAGGACGTCGAGCTTGCGGCAGAGCTTCATCAGGTCGACCGAGCCGGTATCGACCGACAGGTTGACGAGGAAGCCCTGGCCGGCGCCTTCGGTCAATAGCGGCTTCAGCAACTGCTTGTAATTGTCCTTCGTGACGTGCGCCTGGATGTGCTTCACGCCATGCTTGGCGAGCAGCTCGGCTTCGTCATTACGGGGATCGATGACCACCATCCGGCTCTTGTCGAACTTGAAATGGCGTTCGATCAGGGGCAGGGTGCCACGGCCGATCGAACCAAAGCCGATCATGACGATCGGGCCGGTGATCTCGCCGTACACCGGATAGGTTTGCTTGGTCATTTCCTTCTCCTTGCAATGCAGGCCGGGCCCGCTGATATCGGCGGTTCTAGATCATAAAACCCTGACACAATAAAGGGTGCTTTTCGATCGCGGGGCAGGTTCGCGGCGGATTTTCACGCATAGACGCCGGAGCGAAGACAGCGCACCAGCGCGTCGCGTTTTTCCGCGAGCCCCTTGTAGTCGATCTGTTCATCGCTCATCGCCTCCAGCTGGGCCGCCAGGCCCTCGGCCATGCGGGCGCCGTCGGCATGGTGTTCGAAGACCGCGACGGGGTCGAGATAGATGCGGATGGTGAAGACGATGTCGCCGGAGATGGGCAGCTTGCGCAGGGTCTGGCGCTCGACGCGGACGAAGGCCGAGCGCGGATCGATGCCGACGGACGCGGGGTCGGTCGAGGGACGGATGCTGACCGGATGATAGAGGGCGTAGCGCCAGTTGATCGACCAGTTGAAGCGTTCGGCCGGCAGGTCCGGCTGCAGGTTGTCGAACACGCGGTTGATGATCGTGTCGTTGCGCGTGCCGCCCTCGAAGCCCGGCACATGAGCATGGACCTTCGCCATCGGCCGCATGAACTTTTCCGCAAGCGACCACGAGGACGGGAAGGCGAGGTAAGCGGCGATGATCGTCCAGCCGTCGGGCTTCTTGCGCAGGATGACCAGATCGTCCTGCACCAGCGATCCGGCACGCAGGAGCGGCGGGCGGCTTTCGTCGGCCAGATCGACGGCATGGCCGGCCATGGTCATGACCGAACCGGAGCGGCTGTAGCGGTCGCCGTGGGACTGCTCGAGGTGGCCCGCCAGCAGATCGAGACACTCCTGTTGGGCGTCGAGGCTCTCCGGCGCAGCGCGGAAGATGTCGTCGAAATGCTCCTCTTCGAGGCGCCGCTTTTCGTCGAGATAGCGCCCGAGATCGTCGTCCGGCTCGATCCAGCGCTTCGGATCCAGCGCCGACAGGCCGATGGAAAAGGGCCTGGTCGTGTTGCTGGCATAGGGTGTGTAGGTGGGTGCGGTCATGGGAGCCTTGCCGATCCGCTCTAGGCCGAGCGCTCTATCTCTTTGCGGGCACAGCTTGCCAGGAATGCGGAACGCGTCAATCCGCGCTCCTTGGCCGCCATGTCGATCGCCGCAAGAGTGCCTGCTTCCATGGTGATGTTGGCACGGACCGTTCGCGTATCGTCCTCGATCAGGGGTACGCGGATCAGGAAGCCTCCTTGCTTCAGTTCCTGCCGGACATCGGCCCTCGCCAGAATCGCGGCATGGGAGGAGGGGACGGGCAATTCTTCGTCTTCGGCCAAAAGCCGCAGGGCATTGACCGCATTGGGGACGATCTCTTCCTCGTCGTCTGCCGCGGAGAAAACGGACGGCAGGTCGGGGAAACTGATACCGAAGGCGCTTTCGGGATCCTTGTGAACAAGAGCTACATAGTATCGCATGTCGACCTGTCCTTCCTGGCTTCAGATCCAGCCTGCCTGCTTTGCAATGGCGCGCGCAGTACCTAAAGGCAGATCCTTCTTTGGGTGCGGGACGATGATCGTCTTTCCATTCTTGCGAAATTTGTGATGGGATCCGGAAACCGCAACCAACTCCTAGCCTTCGGCTTTGAGGCGCTGGATGATCTTACGCGAGTCCTTCTCCATCGGCACACCATGATGTGTGTATATATGCGCATTATCGCCGAGAATCAATCGCCTACGCGACGCTCGCTCACCCTTTCAAGCCTTCCAATCCGTCCGCCGTCCGGGTCAGCGCCACTTCCGTGATGTCGTAGTCCGCCACGCCGTGAACCGCGAAGGGATCGTCCGCGACGAAGGCCTCGATGTCGGCGCGCTCGCCGCTCGCGAGGATGACGCCGCCTGTACGGGGGACCTTGCGGCCGGACGCGAGGAACATGCCGCTGTCGTAGCCATGCTGGACCCAGGCCATGTGCGGTTCCATCAGGCGGTCCGCCTCGTCCTGCGGCTTCACATAGGTGAGGGAGAGGATGAACATCAGGCGTCGCCTTCCACGAGTTCGGCGCGGATCAGGCCGCGCAGCGAGTTTCCGACATAAAGCTTGCGAAATTTCAGATCCGCAGGCCGCAGCACTTCGCTCCTGGCCTTGCGCTCGCGAATGAGTTCCGCGCGCAAAATGCCCGGCAGCAGCCCACTCGACAGGGCCGGGGTGACGAACTGGCCTTCCTCGACCTCGGCGAAGAGATTGGTGATGGTGCCCTCGCAGACCTCGCCGCGCTCGTTCAGCAGCAGGACCTCGTCGGCTTCTTCCGGCTTGAATTCGGCGCGTGCCGCCTCATAGGGTTCACGACGCGAGGTCTTGTGGCGGTAAAGGCTGTCGTCGGATTTCAGCCGGGTCTCGGCGATGCGGAGCCTCCAGACGGTGTCTTCGGACTGCGGCTCGAAGGGCGTCGCGGTGACGTCGATCTTGCCGCGAAAGCTCATGGTGAGGCGCACGCGCAGCGGACTGTCGCCCTCGACCGCGGCCTTCAGCCTGGCCAGCGCATCCTGCGGCTGGCGGAAGCCCAGCGCGTCGGCGGATCGCGCAAGACGCCGCAAATGCTGGTCGACCCGGAGAAAACCCTCTCCCGGCTGCCATCGCATCGTTTCGATCAGCGAGAAATCCATTGATCCCCTACCGCAAAGCGCGCCTTCAACAGGCATTCCTCGTATTCCGCTTCCGCCTTCGAATCGAAGACGATGCCGCCGCCGACATTGAAGACTGCCCTGTGATCTTTGAACAGTGTCAGAGTTCGTATGGCCACCGAAAAGCGCATGGGTCCGGAAGGGTCGCAAAAGCCAATGGCGCCGCAGTAGACATCGCGCGGCCGATCTCGGTTCGGCGAGGATGCGCATCGCCCACATCTTGGGCGCGCCGATCAGCCGCAGGGAAGAGGCGCGAAGATTTCAGGCAGGCCGATCCTTCACGAGCCGTGCCGGACATGGCTCACCATCTGGTGCACGGTCGGATAGGTCTCTATCTCGAACGGCGCGGTACGGAGAGGGTGCCGACCTCGCTGATCGCCGAGATGTCGTTGCGCAGCAGGTCGACGATCATGCGGTTTTCGGCCTGGGTCTTCTCGTCGGCGAGCATGGCGGCAATGATCGCCTCGTCTTCCTCGGGTGTCAGGCCGCGGGGGGCGGTACCCTTCATCGGATGGGTCTCGATCCAGCCCTCGCCGTCGACCTTGAAGAACAGTTCGGGCGAGCGCGACAGGATCACCGGCCCGCCGAGATCGATCAGCGCGCCGTAGTGGACCGGCTGCCGGGCCACCAAAGACCAGAAGGCGGACCGCGGATCGCCACGCCAGCGGGCCTCGATCGGCATGGTCAGGTTCGCCTGGTAACAATCGCCCTGGCGCAGGTGATCGTGCAGGCGTTCGAAGCGCTGGCGATAGGCGGCGAAATCCCAGCCGGCATGCGGCTCGGTAATGAAGGGAGCGTCGTCCGTTACGACCGGTGCCGCAAGCGGATGGTCCGACGGCGCGGGAGCGTCGAAAATGCCGATGGCGATCAGCGGCGTCTCGCGACCGTCTTCGACGAGAGGCCTCAGCTTCTCCTCGAAGACATAGCCCGCCTCGTAAGAGACATAGCCCGCCAGCCATTTGCCCGACCGTCGTGCCGTCTCGAGACGCTCGAAGGCGGGCAGCACCTCGCTGGCCGTCCGGGCGACGACGATGTCGCGCGGATCGGCAAACAGCAGGCTTTCTCCGCGCTTGTCGTCGCGGAACAGGGCATAGGGGGCATGGTCAGCCATGGGGCCTTGAGCGTTCTCCGGTTCAGGAGGTCTTATCAAGCGCCTCCAGCTCGTCGATCAGGCCTTCTATCATCGACAGGCCCTTGGCCCAGAACGACGGATCGGTGGCGTCGAGGCCGAAGGGAGCGAGCAGTTCCGAATGGTGCTTCGTGCCGCCGGCCTTCAAGAGCTCGAAATACTTCTGCTGGAAGCCCTCTTCGGCGTTCTGGTAGACGGCGTAGAGCGAGTTCACCAGGCAGTCGCCGAAGGCATAGGCGTAGACGTAGAAGGGCGAGTGGATGAAGTGGGGGATATAGGCCCACCAGCTCTCGTAGCCTTCCGAAATGCGGATCGCGGGCCCCAGGCTCTCCGACTGGACCGACAGCCACAGCTCGCCGATCTTCTCCGCCGTCAGCTCGCCTTCCTTGCGCGCCGTGTGCACCTTGCGCTCGAATTCGTAGAAGGCGATCTGGCGCACGACCGTGTTGATCATGTCCTCGACCTTCTGGGCGAGCATGGCCTTGCGTTCCCGCTTGTCGGCCGTGCGGTCGAGCAGGGTGCGGAAGGTCAGCATCTCGCCGAACACGGAAGCGGTTTCGGCCAGCGTCAGAGGCGTCTGGCACATCAGCGGCCCCTGCGCACCGGCGAGAACCTGGTGCACGCCGTGGCCGAGTTCGTGGGCAAGGGTCATCACGTCGCGCGGCTTGCCGAGATAGTTCAGGAGCACATAAGGGTGTGCCGAGGGCACCGTCGGGTGGGCAAAGGCGCCCGGAGCCTTGCCGGCGCGCGCCGGGGCGTCGATCCACTGCTGGTCGAAGAAGCGGCCGGCGATCTCGGCCATTTCCGGCGCGAAAGCACGGTAAGCGGAGAGCACTGTGTCCTTCGCCTCGTTCCATGGGATCAGCCGGTCCGGCGTTTCGGGAAGCGGGGCGTTGCGGTCCCAGGAGTTCATCTGCTCCATGCCGAGCCACTTCGCCTTCATCGCATAGTAGCGGTGGGACAGGCGCGGATAGGCTTCGCGCACGGCCGCGGCCAGCGCGTCGACGACCTCCGGCTCGACGCGGTTCGCCAGGTGGCGGCTGTCGGCGATGTCCTCGAAGCCGCGCCAGCGGTCGGAGATTTCCTTGTCCTTGGCCAGCGTGTTGGTCACCAGCACGAAGATGCGGATGTTGTCCTTGAAGGTCTGCGACAGTGCCTTGGCCGCCTGCTCGCGGAGCGCCGGATCAGCGTCCTGCAGCATGTTGAGGGTGGCTTCGAGCGGCAGTTCCTGTTCGCCGACCTTGAAGCGCAGCGAGGCGAGCGTCTCGTCGAACAGCCGGTTGAAGGCGGCTGCCCCGGTCATGGATTTTTCCAGGAACAACTGCTCGATGCGGTCCTCCAGCTGAAAGGGCTTGTCCTTGCGCAGGTCGACGATCCACGGACGGAAGTGGGCGAGCGCCGGATCCTTTTCCATGCCGGCATCGACGATGGCGTCGTCGATCCGGTTCAGTTCCAGCGGGAAGAACAGCAGATGCGCCGAGATGTCGGTCAGCTTGGCCTGAACGTCGCCGAAGAACTTGCCGTTGGCGGCATTGGTCATGTCGGAATAATAGGTGAGGCCGGCATAGGATGCGATCCGGCCGAGCAGGTCTTCCAGCGCTTCCATCTCGCGCAGGGCGGTGGCGAGCCCTTGCTGGCCGATTGTGGTCGCGGCCGCGGCGAGCTTGCCCTTCCACTTCGCCTCGAAGGCCAGCGAATCCGCGGCGGCCCGTTCGAGGTCGGCGCGGAAAGCGTCGGAGGTCTGCGAAGGATAGAGATGCGTGAGGTTCCAGAGGGGAAGGTCGCCGAGTTCGGCCTGCGGGGCAGCGGCCGCGGCGGGCGCTGCGGACAGGACGCGGGCGGGTTGGAAATCTCTCGGCATGGTGGTCCTTCCTTTTCCGAACTGATCGAAGAGGGAGATGTAGTCAGTCGCGCCCGACGGGGCAAGCGTCCGCTCCCTCATGGCCCGTGCGCCAAGGCCCCAAACTTCGCTATCGAATTGATAAAATGCGAGCTTTTCTCAAAACTGGATGTTCAGTCCTTTCTGGCAGGCTCCCCCGCACCATGGATTGCAGACCGCATTCCGCATGAAGCGCCAGAATGAATCCGGGAGCTCGAACTTGACCCCTCATATCCTTGTAATCGATGACGATGCCGCTCAGCGCCGCTCCCTCAAGGCAGCGATCGAGGCCCTGGGACACGCGGTGCACGTTGCCGACAGCGATCAGGCCGGACTCGAGGTGTTCCGCAGGTATCGCGACGAGATCGGGGCTGTGCTCGTCGATCTTTCCGCGCCCGAGAGGGCCGGCAACGGGTTCCTGCGCGCGCTCGGCGACCTGCATGCCAGCGTTCCGGTGATCGTCCAGACGTCGGAGGGGGCGACGCATCATGCCGTCGAGGCCATGCGGGCCGGCGCCTTCGACTTTCTCGTCAAGCCCTGCTCGATCGAGCGCATCGCGGCTGCGATCGACAGCGCGCTCAAGTTCACCCGCAGCGGCTCGCAGGGCAAGCCGGTTCGCCGCGCCCGCACGGGCACCGTCGGTTTCGGTGACATCGTTGCGGCCAGCGCGGCCATGGGGCGCGCGGTGGAACTCGGCCGCCGGGCGGCGCAATCGGTCATTCCGGTGATGCTGGAGGGCGAGGCCGGTGTCGGCAAGGAAATGATGGCGCGCGCGATCCATGCGACCAGCGAACGCTCCGCCCGTCCCTTCGTCACCGTCAACTGTGCCGTCATTCCGCACAGCCTGATCGAGGGCGTGCTGTTCGGCGAGGACGGTCCCGCAGGGTCCGGCGAAGTTCCCGGCAAGTTCAGCGAAGCCGAGGGCGGTACGCTTTTCATCGAAGAGGTCAGCGAACTGCCGGCCCACGTGCAAACGAGGCTGCTGTCCGTCGTGCAGGGCGGCGAGATCGAGCCCGCCGCCGGAAGGCGCTCGCGCAAGGTCAATGTCCGGCTGATCCTCGCCACGAACAAGGATCTGATCGAGGAGGTAAAGGCGAGCCGATTCCGGGAGGACCTCTACTATCGCCTCAACGTCTTTCCGATCACGATCCCCGCGTTGCGTCGCCGCAAGGAGGACATCCCCCATCTGGCCCGCGCCTTCGTCGAGCGTTTCTCGTCCGAGCAGCGTCTCCCCAAGCCTCTGGCAATCGATGCGAGCGCACTCGCCCTCTTGACCGGCTATGACTGGCCGGGCAACACGCGCCAGCTGGAAAACGCCGTCTTCAGGGCGGTCGTCCTGGCCGAAGGACCCGTTCTCGGCGAGCGCGATTTCCCGCAGATCATGGCGCACATGGCCTCGGTCCGTGCGTCGGGCGATACCGCCGGCGCGCGCAGCGCCGCCGATGCTGGACATGCCGCGGCCGTCGCGGTCCAGGAAACCATTGTGCATGCACGACCCGGCACCGACCGTCGAATCACCGGCGCCGGCCAGGGGTGCTGCGGCGGGCGACATCTCCGCCAATGTGATCATCAGCATCGACGAAGCCGGCAATGTCCGCAAGCTTGCCGAGATCGAGGAGGAGTTGATCCGATTCGCGCTGAAATTCTATCGCGGCCAGATGAGCCAGGTGGCGCGCAAGCTCGGGATCGGCCGATCGACGCTCTATCGCAAGCTCAAGGACTACGGAATCGACCCCGACGACCCGCAAAAGCACGCGGCATGATGCCGCGATCGTGCCCCATTGTTAACTGTTGGGTAAAGTTGTTCACTTACCAACAGCTAATCACTTGTTAGGCATACGTTCACTATATATGGATTGCTTGCGCGCGTGTGGCAGATTTGCCATGGTGTTACCGCATTTGGCGGTCATTGAGATAGGTGCGGGACGTAGTCTTTCGGACGGGATTGAATTGCTGATAACGCATGATCGCAGCGCGCTCGGCGGAATCGGGCGTCCGGGCTGTGCGTACTGATCCTTCGCGAAGTCCGGCCTGTCGATTTCGCCCTGTTTCTGGTCAGCTGCATGATGCTTTTGGCGCCCACAGCTTCCGCCGAGACCCGCACGCTGAAGATCCACTTCGTTCATACCGGCGAGAAGGCGGCGATCACCTTCAAGCGCAATGGCCGCTACGACGCCAAGGGCCTGAAGCAGCTCAACTACATCGTCCGCGACTGGCGCCGCAATCAGCCGACCAAGATGGATCCGCGCCTCTTCGACCTCGTTTGGGAGGTTTATCAGCGCTCCGGCGGCAGCGGCTACATCAACGTCGTCTCGGGCTACCGTTCTCCGGAAACCAATTCGATGTTGCGCTCGCGCTCGAAAGGCGTCGCCAAGGAAAGCCAGCACATGCGTGGCACGGCGATGGACTTCTACATTCCGGGCGTCCCCCTGAAGAAGCTGCGCGAGCTGGGGATGAAGGCGCAGGCCGGCGGCGTGGGCTATTACCCCAATTCCGGTTCTCCCTTCGTCCACATGGACGTCGCCGGCGTCCGCGCCTGGCCGCGCATGTCGCGCCAGGAATTGGTCCGCCTGTTCCCCGACGGCAAGACCGTCCACATTCCTTCCGATGGCAAGCCCCTGCCGGGCTACCAGCAGGCGCTCGCCGAATACAAGAAGCGGCTCAGCTCCAATCAGATCCTGATCGCCGACGAAAAGTCGGGCGGCGGCAAGCGCAAGAACCTGCTCGCCATGCTGTTCGGCGGCGGCGACGAGGACGAAGAGGAAGATGTCGTCGTTCCGGCCGAACGTCCCGCCACGTCGCGCCGCAGCCGGTCGTGACCGCGTCCGAGCCGGTGATGATGGCAAGTGCCGCACCGCCTCCGCCCCAGGCTGAACTGATGCCGGAGCCGACCGTCGCGCTCAATGCGCCGGTGCCCGCGGCCCGCCCGTCGCTGACCCCCGCCGACAACAGCTTGGCCGTCGCGCTCTATTCGTCGGCGCGCAATCCGGCCGAAGACGCACTGTCGCAGGTCGCGTCCGGCGAGCCTGCCGTCGAGGCCGGCGTTCCCGACCTCCAGGCCATGAAGATACCCGTTCCCACGCTTCTCGGCCCGCGCAGCATGAAGGGGGATGCGGATACGTCCGAGTTGATGACGGCCTCTGTCGATCCCGCGCTTGCGGGGGCGCAGGAAGGCGAGCCGGCATCCGTGCCGGTTCCGATCGCGCGTCCGGCCGTCGCCGAAGCCCTGCTTGCCGGCGCTGAAGGCGAGGCGGAGGCAGAGGCTGACGAGATCGAGCAGGCCATCCTTTCGCCGGAAGCGGCAGCCGCACTCGAAGAAAGCAACATGCCGATGCCGGCGGAGCGTCCGGAAGTCCCGGTCGCAAGCGCCGCCGAACCGGTGACCGAAGCGCCTGCCGTCGAAGTCGCGTCGGTCGATCCCCAGGCCAAGCCAACCGCCGACCAGGATGAATTCGGCGACGGGTTCGACATGCCGAAGGCCATTCCAGCCAATGGCATCGAGGCTGGCCTGCCGACCAAGGGCAAGCGCCCGAGCCAGGCGGAAGCCGAAAAGGCGCGGATGGCGATGACCGGCGGCCGCCTGACCGAAGACATGATCTCCTACTGGGCCCTCAACCAGGACCGCTTCGAGAAAGTCGAAAAGACCAACAAGGCGCCGCGCGTCGTCAGCCGTTCGCTGTCGGCTCCGACCGCAGCCCTGCCCGTCGGCTTCCAGCAAGGTACGGTCGCCGTCGATCCGAGCCGCTTCGGCGCCCCGTAAGCGCGGCAATCTCATCCCATATCCATAAAAAAAACCGCCGGGCGATCCGGCGGTTTTTGTCTTCTGCAAGCGATGGGCCGGATCATGCTTCCGGCGGGGTCTCAATCATGCCGAGGGCGTGCAAGTAGGTGTCGAGGATGAGATCCTCTTCCATGCGCTCCTGCTCGTCCTTCTTGCGCAGCGCGATCACTTTTTTCAGGATCTTGGTGTCGAAGCCCATGGACTTGGCTTCGCCATAGACGTCCTTGATGTCGTCGGCGATGGTTTTCTTTTCTTCTTCGAGGCGCTCGATGCGCTCGACGAAGGCGCGGAGCTGGTCGCGGGCGACGCCGTGTGCGGCATCAGACATGGGCATTCTCCTTGAATAGCGGCAATTTCATTCGGTGGGGCTGACCTGCCGCGAAGCGGGGCTCGCGTCAAGACCTATCGTGCGAGCTTTTTTCCGGCGCGCAGTTTGTTGCTCTCGCATGCGGCTTCTGCGCATCCGTCGCCTCGCTCCGGTGGCGCGCCTTTCGTCCTTCAACAAGATGGGCTGCCGGCGATCTTGCGCGGCGGGTTGCGGGTCAGCTCGGCGCCGGCCTTTCGAACGGCGCCGCGACATCCATTGGGCAGGCAATTGCGGCAAAATCCCGCCATATCCACAAGGGAACGAAGGCCCTCGCCGTGGGGCGCCTATTCGGGATAGGCGCCGGTGCGCGACGGATGGAGCTCGTAGCGGTGCAGCGCCGGATCGGCGTTGAGGCTTTCGAAGATTGGCGCGAGCCTGTCGGCCCAGGCGGCCACGCCCGCATCGTCGCCGATCAGGTTCTGCCGTACTTCCAGCAGCGCGTGCGGTATGCCTGCCATCATGCAGTGGCGGTACATAGTGTCGCCCTTCAGGGCGCCGTCATAGGGCTCGTTGTCGCCGACGACGATGTCGCCGGGCGCGCGCAGATGCCGGATCAGGGGCTCGACGGCGCGGTGGTCCGTATCCCACAGCACGGCGGCATGCCAGGGGCGGGGCACGCCCTTCCAGGCGGGGGTGAAGGAATGCAGCGACAGAACCAGCGGCGCATGGCCGGTCGCCTCGGCCGTGGCCGCGATCGTCCGGCTGACGGCATCGTGATAGGGGCGATGAAATACCTCGATGCGGTGGTTCCATTCCTCGGTGCTGATCGGATGATTGCCCGGGATGATCGCGCCATCGGAGATCTTCATGATCAGCGTCGGATCGTCCTCGCCCCGGTTCGGATCGATCAGCAGGCGCGAGAAACAGCCGAGCACGGTGGGAACGTCGAGCCTTGCGGAAAGCGTGCGGGTCAGCGCCTCGATGCCGATGTCGTAGGCGATGTGCCGGGAGAACGCTGTCTCGGGAAGACCCAGGCGGCCATAGCGCTCCGGCAGGCGGTTCATCGCATGGTCGGCGAGCAGCACGAGGCCACTGTCATACCGGCCGGGGAGGATTTCGAAAGGCGTGAAGTCTTGCATGGGGCACTGCCGAAAAAGGGGTGGCGGCTTGATGACATGGGGGAAAGGCGAGCGCAAGCTTTCGTCCAGGCCACGTTTGTGCCAAGATCGCGGTCGATGGTTTATGTCAAAAATATAATCGATTAGAATTGCGTTGACTTTCCTATGCCATCATCGCAAGAAAGCAGTCGACGCACAAACATGGAGTTCCGGCGGAAACCGTGCTGAAGCAAGATAGAATTCCAAGCGCCCTGGGGAGCGCGCGTCATCTCAGACAATTTCTCATCGCCAGCGCATTGATTGCGCCGCTGTTCGCGGCAGGCGCGGCCCATGCCGAATTCAGGGTCTGCAACGGTACGCAGAACCTTGTCGGCGTGGCGATCGGCTATCGCGCGACGGAAGGCTGGATCACCGAAGGCTGGTGGCAGGTTCCGGCCTCCACCTGCGCGACGC